>JAWXVD010000201.1:0-4649 GCA_044425705.1 Eubacteriales bacterium
TCCCCCTGATAATTTCACTCCTTACCGCCCTTATTATCTTTTACTCCACTCCTTACCGCCCTTATTATCTTTTTCTCACTCCTTACCGCCCTCCTGATGTTTTTTTCCCCGAAAAAAACATCAGGGAATTATCCCCAGGAAAGGGCTGAGGCTGCCCATAGGCATACATTTGCAGGGTCTATAAAAACGTCAGCACTTACGCTCTGTCCTTTAGAGCGTTAGTACTGCTACGTTTTTATGAAGCGAAAGCGTCCCTAAAAATGTATGCCTATGGGCAGCCTCAGCCCTTTCCTGGGGATAATTCCCACCCTTCTCAAAAAAGGCAACAAAAAAGACAGCTTCGGTCGCTGTCTTTTTCAGAGAAGGTATTTCTTTTCTTATGGGGTATAGCAAAAAACTATATAATGTATTGGGGGTACAACAAGATAATACCAAACATACGTGTTTACGTAAATACTAAGAATTCACAAATATGTCAAATTCACTTGTTCATTTTTAGTAGTATTGCACAATAGATGATATCCCATGTCGAATTCAAGCTAAATTTTTCAATTTTTATAGTGAAAATACACTTATCAATTATGATAAATCATATATTTTTACCATGCTGTATCATTAAAAGATACACCTACACAAACAACTCTTCAAACTCTGTTCTATTAATTTTTTCTTTTTCGAGAAGCAACTGGGCACAACCTTCTAACACATGGTTATGTTCCAAAATAATTATTTTTGCTTTTTCATAACAATCATCAATAATCATTTTCACTTCTTTATCTATCTCTGCTGTTACATATTCACTATGGCTTTTTGTATGTCCTAAATCACGCCCAATAAATACTGATTCTTCATCATCATCATAATCAATCACACCTATGTTGTGAGACATACCAAATTTCGTTACCATTTTACGAGCTACCTTAGATGCTCTCTTAATATCGCTAGAAGCTCCTGTGGTAATGTCATCAAAAATAATTTCCTCAGCAATACGTCCACCAAGAGATACCATAATATCTTGTAACATTCTTCCTTTTGTCATAAACATTTCATCTTTTTCTGGAAGTGGCATAGTATAGCCTGCCGCTCCATTTCCTGTAGGAATGATAGAGACTGTGTATACAGGTCCTACATCTGGTAACACATGAAATAAAATAGCGTGACCTGCTTCATGATATGCCGTGATTTTTTTCTCTTTATCTGAAATAATACGACTTTTCTTTTCTGCACCAATTCCCACTTTAATAAATGATTTTTTTATATCTTCTTGTATAATGAATACACGATCATCTTTTGCCGCTTGAATAGCAGATTCATTTAATAAATTTTCAAGATCAGCCCCTGTAAAACCAGCTGTAGTCTGTGCAATTTGTTTTAAATCCACATCATCACCCATTGGTTTATTTTTCGCATGGACTGCTAGAATATCTTCTCTACCGCCAACATCTGGAGTACCTACACTGATTTTTCTATCAAAACGTCCTGGACGTAAGATAGCTGGATCTAATATATCTACACGGTTAGTAGCCGCCATAACGATGATACCTGCATTGACACCAAATCCATCCATTTCCACCAATAATTGATTTAAAGTTTGTTCTCTTTCGTCGTGTCCACCACCCATACCAGTTCCACGTCGTCTTGCCACTGCATCAATCTCATCAATAAAGACGATACATGGTGAATTTTTCTTGGCTTCTTCAAATAAATCACGTACACGAGATGCTCCTACACCAACAAACATCTCCACAAAATCCGAACCAGAAATGCTAAAAAATGGTACATGCGCCTCGCCAGCCACTGCTTTTGCTAATAATGTTTTACCGGTTCCTGGAGGTCCCTCTAACAAAACACCTTTCGGAATTCTAGCTCCTACTTTTGTAAATTTTGCAGGCTCTTTCAAAAACTCCACTATTTCTTCTAAATCTTCTTTTTCTTCTTTTAATCCAGCCACATCTTGTAATGTAATAGATTCATCTCCAGTAGATAGTTTTGCACGGCTTTTTCCAAAATTCATCATTTTGTTATTAGCACCACCACCTCCAGCACTCTGTGCTCTAATCATAAAGAAAATAAAGACACCTGCTGCTACCACTAAAAGTGTTGGTAGAATAGATGTAAAGAAATAATTTTCCTGTGGCACATTATTCACTACAGGATCAATTCCATAACTTTCAAACAAGTCTTGTATCTCTTCTACATCTGTCACATATAATGTATTACTCTCCCCATTTTGGAAGACCACACTAACTACACCTGTTGGCGTTTCCGTATTTGGTTGTACAACTACTTGCACTACATTGCTAGCTTCCAAATCTTGTAGCAATGCTCCTTTTGTATAGGTATCTGTTGTAGTCTGTAGGGAGGTCATCCACATCATAACTAATAATGCTCCTAAAACCACTAAAAAATACAGATTAAACCCTTTATTATTCTTACCCAATCTCTCTCCTCCTTACATTCCTTAATCTAGCTCTACAATACCGATATAAGGAAGATTTCTATATCTTTGATCATAGTCCAAACCATATCCTACTACGAATTCATCTGGAATTTGGAATCCTGTATAATGTACATCAACATCGATAACGCGTCTATCTGGCTTGTCTAATAAAGTACAAAGACGTAAACTTTTTGGTCCTCTATCTTTTAATAAGTCTAACAAATAACTTAGCGTTCTTCCAGAGTCAACAATATCTTCTACTACAAGTACATCTTTTCCTGTTAATGGTTCATCTAAATCTTTTACAATTTTTACAACACCACTTGACTTCGTATCTCCACCGTAACTAGAAACAGACATAAAATCCATAGATACTGGAACAGTGATTCTCTTAGCTAGTTCACACATAAAAAATGTTCCGCCTTTTAGCACACATACTAAATGTACTTGCTTGCCTTCATAATCCTTGCTAATTTGTTCTCCAATTGCTTGGATTTTTGCATCCACTTCTTCTTCTGATAATAATACTCTAATTTTTTCTGCCATTTTATGACCTCCTTCTTCTGTATGAGGCACTTACCCTCATTCTCTCTTTGATGAAAGAAATTCTTTTCATCAAAACTTATTTTCAGTTCTTAATTTTCACTTTTTATTTTTATTTCTAATATTTGTTTTGTATCCTTACTAACCTTATAATATGCGCTCATTCTGTAGCCAGGTATCCACAAGATATGATCTTGATCTGCAAAAAGAGGAAGTTGATTCCGCATACTTTGTGGTATTTTTTCCTGAATCATATAAGATTTGATAGTCTTCCTTTGCAAAGAATCATTTATCATGAAAAAATCTCCAATTTGTCTCTTTCTTAACGTAAGGCAATGAGATATTTTATCATAATCAAACCATTTCGTATATATGTTTTGTGGAATATTTTCTATATTTTCATTAGAAAATACACGAGTTTCCACATTTCCTAACATTTTTACAAAAAAATGTTCTCCAACATGCACTTTTTGTTCTTCTAATCCCTCTTCACACTCCGCCTGATAACCGATGACTACTTTTTCATATTCCTTCTTTCCCTCTAATCCATATGGCAGAGAGGCTGTCTTACTACCCTCTTTCCAAAACAATTCCTGTACTTGAAGAATATGCTTTCTTGTCATATCTTTTCTTTTGGGTAATATATTTTTCAGAATTTCAAGCAAAACTTCTCTCTGTATGAACTCAGATAGTTGTAGAAACATGAAAACATCAATAGATACCCGTTTCTTTTCACATACTGCTACATTTGCCAAAGCTTCCTTAGTTTGTGCGTCAATATATTCTTTCACTTCCAATATATACTCAGCTTCACTTGCTAAATGTTCCGTTGCTCCTGATAATATTTCACTTTCCACAAATGGTAATAATTGATTTCTGATTTTATTTCTAGTATAAGTATCTTCTTCATTTGTAGAATCTATACACCAACTTATTTTTTCTTTTTTTAAATACGCTTCTATTTCTGCTCTGGACATGCAAAGAATAGGGCGAATAATATTCTCTCTCACTGGTAAAATACCTGCCATACCTGCAATACCGCTACCGCGAAACATATGAAACAACATTGTTTCAGCTCGATCTCCTTGATGATGTGCCACAGCTATTTTTCCTTTGCCTCCACACTGGTCTTGGATAATTTTTGAAAAAGCTGCATATCGTACATTTCTACCTGCTTCTTCAACCGAAATTTTTTCCTTCTTGGCAATCTCTTCTACATCTTCTTCAAACAAATAAAAAGGCACTTCTAATTGGGTGCATAACCATTTCACATAATCTGCATCTTCACTTGCCTCTTCACGTATCAGATGATTCATATGCACTCCCAAAAGAGTAATTGGGCAATGTTTGCAATATTCTTTCAATAGCAATAATAAGCAGACAGAATCTGCTCCACCCGATACCCCCACTACAATATGATCACCTGGTTCTATCATGTGATGTTTTTCAATATAATTTTGCATCTTTTGCAACATTTATCTTATCCCATCCTATCATTTCATGCCCTTACCCTCTAATATATAGAATTTTATCAAAAAAATCAATCTAGATAATTATTTTCGTTACCGTTCACACAGTACTATGCATTTACTGCATAGTACGTATGAAAATGATGAATTAGTACATGTACTGTTCAACATTGAACAGTACATGTAAAATCCCATTG
>JAWXVD010000202.1:0-4644 GCA_044425705.1 Eubacteriales bacterium
TTATGGAATTTGAACCAGATCTTATTTTTACAAGTGGACGTAGTGCATCTGACTACGAAACATTTTTAGAACTTGTTTCTGAAGGCGGAGCAGTTGTTTCCTCTTCAATTTCATATACACCAAGCACATACGAAAGTTTTATTGAAATTAATACACGTAATGCTTCTATCTTTGGATTAGAAGAAGAAATGGCTGCTTTAATCGCGGAATATGATGCACGTTTAGAAGAATTACAAGCATGGGGAGAAGAACAGACAGCAGTTATGACTATTTTTACGGGTGGCTCTATGAGTGTTTTAGGTTCTGACTCACGTTGTTCTATGATCTTTAACGATTTAGGTTTTGAAAACGTGGGAACTGATGTTGATACCAGTCATGGTGATTCAGCTAGCTATGAAGCATTACTTGCACTTGACCCAGATTACATCTTTGTATTAGATCGTGACTCTGCTATCGGCACAGAAGGTGCTACAGCAGCTATGGAATTATTAGATAATGAAATCATCCAACAAACCACTGCTTGGCAAGAGGGCAAAGTAGTATCACTTGATCCGATTATTTGGTACATGGTAGAAGGTGGTGTTACAGCTATGGATACGATGCTTTCTAATCTTGAAGCAGGTATGGCTATGGAATAATAGTTTTAGGATATAGTAAAATTATTTTATAAAGGAATCTTTCTTTTTTTATATGTTATGTTACGCAGAGTGCATACTTATAATAAAGGAGAGATTCTTTTTTTACTTATTAGCAACTGTTTTCAAATGATTATAGTAAAAAAATTTTACCCTCACCCTCATCGTCTGTGTTTTCGCACACTGTAAGCAAATGAAATTATGAATCTAACCATGCATAATGGTGAGTTTAAGGCACTTGGAATTATTTTAGCAGTTGAAGCAAATTAGAAAACAACTTGACCTAAGTTACAGTAAACAGATATACTACATGTAGAGAAGAAAAGAGGGATAATAATGGATGCCAATTATATATTAGATGAAATGGAGAAAATGTTTCCAGATGCAGAATGTGCTTTGCATCATAGAAATCCTTATGAATTGATTGTTGCAGTTGTATTAAGTGCACAAACTACAGATGAAGCGGTGAATAAAGTGACACCAGCATTATTTGAACGGTTTCCAACACCCAAGGATTTAATGCAGGGAGAAATAAAAGAAATAGAAGGGTATATTTCGAAAATAGGACTGTATCGAAATAAATCAAAAATGATTAAATCGTTAGCCACCACACTAGTTCTGGAGTATAATAGTCAAGTGCCAGCTACCATGAAAGAGTTGACTAGTCTTGCAGGAGTAGGTAGGAAGACTGCAAATGTGGTGTTATCAGTTGCTTATGACATACCAGCCTTTGCAGTAGATACCCATGTAGAACGTGTATCAAAAAGATTGGGACTAGCTAAGTTTGATGATAAAGTAGAAGATGTTGAACGAAAGTTAAAACGAAAAATTGATAGGGCGCGATGGAATCAAGCACATCATAGTTTTATTTTTTTCGGCCGTTATCACTGTAAGGCACTTCGCCCTAATTGTCAGGAATGTGTCTTTATAAATGATTGTAAACGAGAACGATTTGATGAATATAAGAAAAAATAATAAGAGGTGCAAATGAAAAGATTTATTCTTTTGCTATTAATTTTATGTTTTCTCACAGGGTGTTATTCAGGTGAAAAAGCAACTGATGCATCCATGGATTTTTTTGCCATGGATACGTATATGAGTATTTCTGCAAATGCAGTAAATGCACAACAAGTAGTGGATGAGAGTTATGAGATTGTAAAGGAAATAGAAAGTGCAATTTCAAGAACTGATGAAAGTAGTGACATCTATCGACTTAACCATAGTGAAGGAAAAATAATTGAAGTAAGTGATATAACATACGAACTTTTAGTTACCGCAATCAAATGCGCCCAAAAAACTGATGGTGCTTTTGAACCTACAATTTGTGCAGTCACTGATTTGTGGAGTATTGGAACAGAAAATGCAAGGGTTCCAGAAGAAGATGAAATTATAAAAGCATTAGAAACAGTTTCTTATGAAAATATTGTTTTAATGGAATCTAATCAAGTGCAGTTATTAAACGGTGCACAAATAGACTTAGGTGCAGTAGGGAAAGGCTATGCAGCAGATAAGATTGTGGGAATTTATAAAGAACATGATGTGGTTTATGGTGTGATTTCTCTTGCTGGTAATATTTATGTCTATGGGGAAAAGGATGATGGTTCCTTGTGGAAGATTGGTATTCAGGATCCAGATGATACCAGTGAAATCAATATAACCTTACAAACAGAAGAAACTTCTGTTGTAACAACAGGAGCCTATGAACGATATTTTGAAGAAAATGGTGTGGTTTATCACCATATTTTTGATTCTGATACTGGTTATCCAACTAAAAAAGATATCAAAAGTGTAACGGTGCTTTGTGATAATTCTATGCTTGCAGATATTTATGCAACGGCGCTATTTGCTATGGGGTATGAAGATGCAATCGATTTTGTGGAAAGCGAAGACGACATGGATGTAATCATCATAAGAGAAAATGATGATGTTTATTATAGTGAAGATTTAATTGTAACTTTAGGGGAATAGTTGTAAAAATAAATCCGATAATTTATTTTTACAACCAAGTGTTTGAGGTGAAGCGTCACAAACACTACTTACCTTCATTCCTCAGCGGAAGATGCTTCGGAATGAAGGTAAGTATGAAAAATAAAAAACTACACCTATTAAAGGGAGATATCTTAATCATTGTCATGATTATTGTGTTAGCAATTGTAATATTTGTAGGGATGTTGCCTAAAACATATTCTGAGAACACTTTAGAGGTTTATTTGGATGGAGAGTTAATTCATGAAATAGAACTTTCGGAAGAACAAACAATGACAATTGACATCGATAGCGTAGTTCATAATACAATCGAAATCAATGGAATTCATGTTAGAATAATAGATTCCACCTGCTATGATCATGTTTGTGAAAACACGGGATATATCAGTAAAGCAGGGGAAGTGATCGTTTGTATGCCGAATAAATTAATGTTAAAAATTGTGGGAATAGAAAATGATGATGCATTCGATGCAGTTGTGGGGTAAGTAGATGACAGTAAAAAAAATAACCACTTGTGGGATGTTAGCTTGCTTGGCAATGGCAATATCACTATTAGAAAGATACATACCTATGGATATCATGATACCAGGATTGAAATTGGGTCTAGCTAATATTGTTACTGTATATGCGATTTTAAAAATCGGAAAAAAAGAAGCGTTGATGATATTTTTAACGCGTGTACTCCTTGTAGCATTCCTTAGTGGAAGGGTATCGGCATTATTATTCAGTATATTAGGTGGATTTTTTGCGTGGGTGATTATGTGTATCCTTGCAAAGTTTTTAAATAAAGGAATCTCAATTATTGGCCTAAGTATCGCTGGTGCTGCATTTCACAATATAGGTCAAATTATAGCTGGAATCATAACGATTGGGACTGTCAGTGTCTTATCCTATCTATCTTATTTATTAATTTTATCCATTCCAGTAGGATTTATAACGGGAGAATTGTTGATTATATTTTTGAAAAAGACAAAGAATTTACCACAGTTTTAGGTACAGGGAGCCTTGACTTGAAACTATATCGTATTAATGGTATAACCATAGTATAATCTTGGAATAAATAATATGTGATGACAAGATAAGTATAAAAAAAGCGAGGAGAGGATAGTATGAAGTTATATCATGGAAGCAATATAGAGGTAATTGAACCAAGAATATTGCAGAAGTCACGTGCCCTTGATTTCGGCGCGGGTTTTTACATGACGTCATCGAAAGTGCAAGCGATTCGCTGGGCTCATATTGTAGATAAAAGGAACGGAAATAAAGGAAGCGCTATACTGAATGAATACTATTTTGACGACAATATTATAAGCACTTTAAAAATGCTTGTTTTTGAATCCGCGAATAGCAAATGGCTAGATTTTGTAGTGGCAAATAGAAAAGATTTGCACATTAAAAATATGTACGATATAGTAATAGGTCCAGTTGCAAACGATACAACCTTAACGGTTATTAATGATTATATGGATGGAAGGTATAGCAAAAGAGATGCCATTAGATTTTTAAAACCGCAGAAACTAACAGATCAATATGCATTCCTAACGAATGATGCTTTAAAGTTATTGAAATTTGAAGGGAGTGAAAAGGTATGACAAATACAGTTGAAAGACTAATTACGTTTATTGATAAAGAAGTAGCGAAGTTAATTATGGAGAAGTATGGATATGAAGAAATGGAAGCTATATCTTTGTTTCTTAAATCAGAAACTTATGAAATGTTAGTGGATGTTGAACTTGAATTATATAGATGCAGTCCACATATACTTTTCGATATGTGGGAGTGTGAGAAGATTACTAAGAATCCTAGAAAATCACAATATATAAGGAGTGATTGAGTATGAGCAAAGAAGCGGAATTTTTCCTTTATTTAATAGAGAAATATGCTAGCTATAAGAACACAACAGCTAATCACGTGCTGGAATTATGGGATAGGCATGGTATTACTGATTTCATTTATAGTATGTATGAAATGTATCATATTGAACGATTAGAAAATGCATATGATGATATAGATAGACTTATAG
>JAWXVD010000203.1:0-4636 GCA_044425705.1 Eubacteriales bacterium
ATCCATTTCGTATTTTCTACACAATCATATACAACAGCCATTCCAAATGCCACAAAAAATGCCATATTGGAGAACATAGCGGATTGCTCAATTTTTGAAACACTACTAGAAATTAATACCGCAATGGCAAAAAATACACTGGCTAATACATAGGAAATTACAGAATAAAATTCCATGATATAAAACAGCTCTGACTCAACACCAATAGACATTGCTGATAATATGGCAAATATATAATTCAAGATACAATACAGCATCAGATATAAATAGGAAGCTAACAATTTCATTGTTAAAATTCTACCCCTTGTTACAGGTTTTGTATATAAAAATTCGTATGTTTTATCTGTATTTTCTCTAGTGACCGCTTTTACAGCTAAATGGATAGCATACAAGCATATAACAATCACAATATAATTGTTCAATACAAAATAATACCCACCAAAGGTGGTCACATCAATCCCAGCTGGCATTCCAAAGAAAGCCAACACAATTTTAGGAAATTCATTCATCAAATCTATCATTTCTTGCATATTTGTTCCTTGCATTCCAGAAAATTCAGTTAGACCAGCAAATACCATCACAATCAATCCCATAACCCAAAAACAAAACACTTTACTATTAGATTTTAGTTCTTTGACGAATATATTCATAACTTCCTCCTATACACTTTCTATATCACTTGTGGTATATTTCCAAAATGAAAATCCTACAAATAAACTCATCACAATTATTGAACATCCCACTAGTGACTGGTCGTAATGTCCTTCTTTCCATAAAGTCGTAGGTTGATAATAGGCAAAAGGGGAAATATAAAGTAAGTACTCATTTTCCATAATTGAAACAACTGACTGAATGGTAAAAAATAAGAACCCTATTCCTGTGGCATAAGAAGCACTACTACGTATCTTTCTTACAAAAACCGATAAAAATATACACAAACACATGCAAAATATTTCTAAGAACAGCAGCGAATTCGATGCCAAAACTACAGAATCTGTAACATCCTGCTCTAACAGATAATAAATGGAAACAGGTATATAAACTACATTAGATATTGCTAACATACTCACTACCGCTAAAAGTTTGTAACCGAATATTCTCTTCCGTGAAACTGGCTTTGTAAACAGAAATTCTTCTGCTTTATTCTGTTTTTCCTTACAAAATACCTTCAATGTTATCAAGCTTGCCATGATGCTTCCCATAATTGCCAAATAAAGATATGTAAATCCATAAAATTGTGGAAACTCTGTGAATGAATCTATCTCCATTCCAAATGCTTCCATATAAGCAGAAGGCATATTAACCAACATGTCTACCAATACCTGAGTATTTTCTTCAAAAATCGGGAAAATTCCCATCATAAACAATAAAAAAGTTCCAATAATTGATATGGTCCATATAGCCACTGCATTCCTGATTGAATGATATTCCATTTTTAATATATTCATAGGCTCACCTCTAGGAATAATAATGCATAAAAACATCTTCTAAATCTGGATCTTGAATATTGATGTTTTTTAACTCTAGCCTGCTTAATTCCTGCAATAATTGATTACAATCACCTTTGTATATGAAATGAATCTGATTTTCTGATTTGGTCACATTAGTAGCCCCTGGTATTGCAATGTTTTGCGATGAATCTTGTAATGTAAGAGTCACATATTTATAGTTGTCATTTAGCAATTCCTCTATTTTTTGAGTCTGAATAATTCGTCCTTCTTTTATAATTGCCACTCGATCACAAATTTTCTGTACTTCACCTAGTATATGAGACGAAAATAAAATCGTTGCTCCCGCCTTGTTCTCTGCCTTCATCACCTGAAAAAACTTCTTTTGCATCAGCGGATCTAATCCGCTTGTAGGTTCGTCTAAGATAATTAATTTAGGACTATGCAGTAATCCTTGAATAATACCAACTTTTTTCTTATTTCCCAAACTCATGTCTGTAATTTTTTTGTGCAAATCCAATTCAAAAATTTCTGCCAATTCCTCTATTTTCCCAGAACAATCTTTCTTATAAAAACTAGCTGAGTATCGGAGCAAATCTATGGCTTTCATATAGTCATAATAAAACACTTCACTAGGCAAATATCCTATTTGCTCTAATATCTTCGTATTTTCTTTTTCAAAATCCAACCCGAAAATAGTTGCACTTCCAGATGTTTTCTTAATCAATCCCAATAACGTTCGAATAGTCGTAGATTTCCCCGCACCATTTGGACCGATAAACCCAAAGATTTCCCCTTCTTCTACTGCCAAATTAACATCTGTAATACCACGTGCCTTGCCATAATTCTTAGTAAGTGCTTTTGTCTCAATAATATATTCCATTGCTGTTACCTCCCAATTCGTTACTACCTATATTTTATCCTCTTTCATACTAATATTCAATACTTATTAGCGCTGTACATTTAATTTGTTACATATTTAGTTACTTTTTACGGCTACACTAAACACTACGCTGTTTAGTGTGGAGAGAACGATTACACTAGCCAATTAGCATGCCCCTCGCCGTAGGCGACTCATTTAGTGTACAGGTAGCCTGTACACTAAATGGAATGGGCATGCGATGGTTACATTTCATGGCGTAGCCATGAAATGTAACTAACTTACCATAACCCCTGACGAAAAATTGGGAGCTCAGTTGACACAATATATGATTATTGATATGATAGCAAAAAGATGATGCGATAGGTATCAATTGGAGGGTTATCTTATGGGTATTGATTATAGGAAAAAGTTACAAGTATTACAATTACCAACTCGTTTCACCAATAAGTTATATTCTGATTTACAATATCTATTACAGTATCCAATTGATACTCTAGAGAGTATCATACTTTTTGGCAGCTGTGCTAGACAAGATGTGCGCCTTACTAGTGATGTTGATATTTTACTAATCACCACAACTCCATTAGATCGATTTACTCGTGGTGAAATAAGTAGCACTTTGGAAGAAGATTTAGATAAAGTACATACCGATATTATATTCTACACCCGAGAACAATTTGAACAGTCAGAACGATTGATTGCCAAGCAAATAAAAAAAGAAGGGGTTATATTATATGAAAAATAGTTATTATGATATTGGATACAATGATTATCTATTTGCAAAAAATTCTTTAGAGCTATGCAACCAAACTGGCAATTATAATGCGGTGGTATCCATATTTTCTCAAAGTGCTGAAAAATTGCTAAAAGAAATAATAGAAATAAAATTTGCAGATGATAGTACCTGTTTTTCTGTATTGAGAACACATAATTTACGAACAATTGTGAATAAAATCAAAGAACGATATCCTGATATAGCACTCAATTCCATAGAGTGCAAATGGTTAGGTGATTTTTATTTTGACGCACGATATCCTGGTGATAATTTTGTTATAGTAAACAAGGAAGATGCCTATCAAGCATTGGCAATTACTGAACATATTTTATCCTGCGTTGATACAGTTTTACACGATGATACTCTTTTGTAATAGCGTGAAGTATAATCATTTCAATTACCACCTCCTCTATATTATAGGATAAATACAGCCTATATTTGTTTTATTAATTATGTTTGTTATAGAAAGGATATAATAAATAAAAAACACCTCTGAAAAGATGCTAATGTTTATAGTTATTTGATTAGTTTTATTTTCTGTATTGCTCTGTCAAGTATCAATTCTTTTCTATTTCTGAGCATATATTTATAAAATTCTTTTTGTATATCATCAATCAGTGGAGTATCGTCAATCATTTGTCCGATTTCCTCTAAATCAATACGGCCTGTTATATCTATCAAAGAAGTTATCACATCTTCATTATTTGCAGATGCTAAAAACTCATGATAGGTAATCTTTTTGCGATTTATCATAATTGCCGACTTTGGAATTACATAAACTCTGTGTTCGGTTTCTCTTTTATCACTCATTACCTTTTGCATGAGCTCAATATCCATTTCAGAAAACAAGCAAGAACCACAATCATATACAGGTGCTATTTTTATATCTTTCTTTTCTTCGCTTATTAAAAAACCCCAGTTTCCATTATGTCTATCAAAGTTCCCTATGAAAGCATCTACAATAAACATGTCCCAAAAGAATTTTTTTAGTTCAAGTGGCGAAACAAAATTTTGTTCATCTAGTGTTTCAAGTACACCAGAAAGTTCTGTGCCGTAACCACTTCTTATGCTGTCAATAATCGTATTTTTGACCGAAGCAAAGTCTTTCAGTTTATATCCATCTGTTTCCATATCCTTACAAGCAACAACAACCTTTTCTTTACCTTTATAAGTGTATGTTCCAAGCAGTGTTTCTTGCACTGGAATACCTAAAAGTTCATATATTTTACAGCCGATATATTCTGAAACTGTGCTGTTTGTATAGCTCATTTCTTTATTAATTTTTGTTTCTTGTGGAAATTTAAGCATATAGATTTCACCATGATAACAAATGCCCTTTTTAGAGCCATTTGCACCTCCATAAGTTTTAAACTTATTTATTTCACAATTTGTAAAGTCCATTATAAAACTCACACCTCCTTCCTATATTGTCAAGCCCTAAATCATTAATTTTACGGGCTTTTTTATAAATAGTTACCTCGTTAACTTGAGCTAAATGTGTATGACAGTCATAGTATCTTGTACTGAATA
>JAWXVD010000204.1:0-4588 GCA_044425705.1 Eubacteriales bacterium
GGAAGGTATTAACTAAAATGAAGTTTATTTGTAATGATTTATATCGTCATTTAATCGATAGAGCATATGATGATAAGATTTTATATCTGTCTAATGAAGAGTGTGATACTTGTGCAGAAGGATATGATTTGACTGAAGTAGAAGGGATGATAGCACAACCATTTTACGTGAATAAAGCTTTTTTGGATCGTATGCCAAATTTAAAATGGGTACAGATTACAGGGGCAGGATATGATCGTGTAGACGTGGAGGAAGTTAAGAAAAGAGACTTGATTTTAACCAATACAAGAGGGGTAATGAGCATCTCTATTGCAGAAGATATCTTTTCTAAAATTTTGTTTTTCTCTCGTAGAATAAGAACTGTGGAAGAAGACAAGAAAAATTCTCATTGGGGTACTTTTGATCAAGATCAATGGATGTGCACCTGTTATGATGATTTATATGGTAAAACAATAGGAATCATGGGATTTGGTTCTATTGGCTATGAGATAGGAAAACGAGCAAAAGCTTTCGAAATGAAAGTACAAGTTTATGATATTGTGCCAATTGAGCATGATGTTGTAGACGAATGTTTTGTAGGTGCCGATAGATTAGATGATTTTTATGGAAGCTGTGACTATATCGTACTGTCATTACCATTAAATCAATATACGATACATATGCTAAATGAAAAAGCATTTGCAACAATGAAAGATTCTGCGATTTTCTTAAATGTAGCAAGAGGACCTATCGTAGATACTGCTGCATTAGTGGATGCTTTGAAAAAAGGAGTTATTAGAGGAGCTGCATTAGATGTCTTTGAACAAGAACCATTGCCAGTAGACAGTGAATTGTGGCAAGGTGTACCAAACCTCTTTATTAGTGCCCATAAAGCAGGCATGGGAGATAGTTGGAAGGTGTTTATTGGAGATTTGATCGTAAGAAACATTGACCACTATAATAATGGTGAAGAAGTAGAAAATATCATTAGATTATAATAAAAAAATAGTGTAACTGGTTAGTCATAGACTGAAAGTTACAAAATAGCTTTCATTTAACAGTTGGAATATGTTAAATGAAAGCTGTTTTTATTTCATTATGAAGTATAAGCATTCTTATACAAGAGAATTGGTAAATTTATACAAAATGTAAATCTTTAGATGTATTTAAAATGCGATCTAAACTACCACAAGCAGAGTATGGCGTATAGGCACCAGTTACAGCACCATTTGCATAACTGCTAATATCCATTGTAATATCAATGCCATCGCCTTTGATGGTGATGATATGGGCATTGGTATCAACAGCAGGATCGGCAATAATAGTAGAATGTGTACGATCAAAGCCAATACCAGCCAGGGCAATGCATGCATGTACATTTACATTTCTTGGATATTGACTACAGACATCTCTTGTTGGACCATCATAGAGAACAGTTCTTTCTTCGTCGCTACGACCTAAACTTTTAGGACTTTTTGTGGTGACGATATGTACTTTACTCCAGATATCATGGGCATCAAAGATGCCATCAATTCCTAAAATTGCGCCATGAGGAATATAAATATTATGATGATATTGATTCTTTAATTGTAATGCTTTTTCTTCAAAAGCAATTTCACTAAATGCAGTGACTGAAAACATCATTAAGTCGCAGTGTTTTAATATTAGTTCTAAATGGGCATTTAACACAGAAGCGGTAGCTCCTTCAATAATCAAATCAGTATTTTCATATAAAGATTCATCTGCCTGTGTAATGATTGGGCATGTAGCATGAATATCATTTTCAAAAGCAAGGTCTTGAATAAAGGATAATTCAGCATTTTCTAATTCCATAATATGTTTGGCAAGTGACTTTCCAATTTTACCACAACCTAAAAATCCAACTCGTTTCATAAGATATCGTTCCTTTCGTATATAAGTTCAGTGAATGCACTTGTTTGTAAAGGTGAAAAGTTATTTTCTATATCGTTCCATAATTACTAATAATCGTTCCATGGCAGCAACAGCAGCTTTATGATCTTGAGAGAAGTTTACACGGAAACTATTATGGCAAGTAGCACCAAATTCACTACCAGGTGTAATCGTTACGTCGGCTAATTGACGAACAATTTTAGCAAAATCAGACATAGATACTTCTAATTCAGGTAATTGAGGAAATAGATAACTACCGGCATCAGTAGGTCTTACAGTGACACCAGATACTTTTTCTAAAACAGTAACTAAATCATCGCGAATGGCTTCGTGTTTTGCAATTCTGTCTGCCATAAATCCAGTAGGTTCGCTGAACCAAGTTTTGAAAGCGGCTTGACAGTAACCAGCACAGCGAAGTGAAACGATAGCTTGTAATTTTTCCATACGAGTGATAACTGTTTCTGAACCAAATGCAACGCCTAAACGGAATCCACTTAATGATTCTGTTTTGGAAGGACCGATAATAGTAACCATTTCTTCAGGTAATTCTTCTAGGGCACAAAGGTGTGCATAATCATTTCCACTAAAAATTTGTCTCGAATATAATTCATCAACAATCAAAGATACATGATATTCTTTTGCTAGAGAAGCAATTTTTTTCACTTCAGCAGAAGAGTAAACAGAACCAGTAGGATTGTTAGGATTTGAGAATAAGAATAATTTAACACCTTGTTTGAACGCTTCTTCTAATTGTGTAAGATCAATCCCTGCACTTTTATTAGCATCCATGTAATTCATTTTAATTGGAACAGGAGTACAATCAAAAAATTCTACTAACTTTCTATTGGCAAAATAATCTGGGTCAACGATAGCGACTTTGTCACCAGATACAATCATAGAAGCAACCGCAAGGAAAAGAGCACCTTGTGTACCAGGTGTCATGATTAAGTTTGTGGTAGCATCAATAGAGGAGCCTGTGAAAGCAGATAATTTTTCGGCTAATTCCATACGTAAAGAAGCTTTTCCACGATATTCAGTATAGGCTTGACTAGCACCTAGGTGAAAACCTTCATCAAATGCTTCGAAACTACCAGGAAGTGGTTGGAAAGCATCTACATCACCATGAGAAAAATCAACAGGTGTTCCTTCTAGTTTTTCACCACGTAAATCAAGAGTTATTTTTTTTTGTAATGTTTCTTGTCCAGGTGCATTATCCACACCTAATTTAGAAAATTTTAAAGTTAATGAATCCATCAAACTGATACCTCATCTTTCTTTTTTTATAGTTGTTTGATTAATGTTATAACAGAAATAACCCGAATTATCAATGATTATGAGGGAATGTTTCATTTATTATGTTATAAAAGTTTTTAGGGATGAAACAATTTACTTGATTATATTAAAAATACACCTTATAATCAAATACATATATTTATATAATTATTATATGAATATATGTATAAGGCAAAGAAGAGAAAATAGTTACATTTTACAGCGTATCTGTGAAATATAAGAGAAAAGATAGCATTCTTACATATAATAATTTATGGGAGTACATGTTGGAGAACGGAGGAAGAAATGCAAGAATATAAATATGTATATGAGGTGTATAAGGAACATAGTTTTTCAAAAGCGGCTAAAAACTTATATATTTCACAACCAGCATTAAGTGCAACCATCAAAAAAATTGAAGATAGGCTGGGGTTACAATTGTTTGACCGAAGTTCTACAGCATTGAATTTAACAAAGGCAGGAGAAGCATATATTCAAACGGCTCGTAAAATTATGAATTTAGAAGACGAATTGAATATATATTTGCAAGACTTAGCTAATTTGAAAACGGGTAGTTTAATTTTAGCGGGGACAGCTTTTTTTTCATCTTATATTATTCCTCCTATTGTAAAAGAATATCAAAATAGGTATCCAGGAGTCAATCTTGAATTTATTGAATCAGATTCGCTAGCTTTGTATAAACGAGCGCAGGAAAACAGAATAGATTTAATTGTAGATGGTGGAGAATATAATAGAGATAGATTTGAACGAAAGGTGTTGTTTCAAGAAACTATTTTGTTGGCCGTACCACGATGTATGTTAAAGGAAAATCATGATGATATTATGTTTTCTGTTGAGGATATTTGTAATAATAAACATAAATCGCCAGAGCTGGGATGTATCAATGTAAAGGAATTTGAGAATCAATCATTTCTTTTGCTAAAAAGGAAACATGATTTGTATCATAGAGGAATGGAAATTTGCAAAGAGCAAGAATGTAGTATTTCATCATTCATTCATCTGAATCAGTTAATGACAGTTTATAATTTAGTATGTCAGAATTTAGGCATAGGTTTTGTGACAGATACTTTGATAAAATGTAGTAAGGTACAAGCAGATGTGGTATATTTTAAAATTCATGTAAATAATGAAGCGTTATTAAAAAGAGATGTATTTATTGCATACAGGAAGAATAGCCATATTACGAAAGCCATGCACAGCTTCATGGACGTGGCAAGGGAGTACTATGGTTAATTTTAATGTATTATGGTTACTGTTCACACAGTACTATGCATTTACTGCATAGTACGTATGAAAATGATGAATTAGTACAAAAATCCCATTGCCGTAGGCAATTTTAAATGGATTTTTGTATAGTTACAGGTCACGTGTGAACTGTAACGTATTATGGTTACATTTCACGCCC
>JAWXVD010000041.1:0-11790 GCA_044425705.1 Eubacteriales bacterium
ATCTTGTATTGCCACCAGTAGGTTGTGGATTTGCGGCTCGTTGTAATAACTGTATGAAAATATGTAAAAAGATGCAACCACCAACATATCAATCATCAAAATATCACAATGTATCTTGTTGGTTAGAACATAAAGATTGTCCAGAAGCAAAGGAGGCGAAATAATGGAAAACAACAAACTCCTTGTCTTAGAAGACGTAAGTAAAATTTTTAAAGTAGAAGGTGGTAAACTTCATGCGGTAAGTAATGTATCGCTTTATATTAATAAAGGAGAAACATTAGGCATCGTTGGAGAGAGCGGTTGTGGAAAATCTACACTAGGCCGTGTGATTATGGGAATCTATAATCCGTCAAAAGGAACGATTTCTTTTAATGGAGAAGATGTAAAGATTCATAATAATAAATCACGTTTAGAATACGCAAAAAAAGCACAGATGATTTTTCAAGATCCATATGCCTCATTGGATTCGCGTATGACTGTAGGAAGTATTATAGCAGAAGGCATGGAAGTGCATGGTATGTTTGATGCTGCAGGCAGAAAAGAACGCGTAAAAGAACTATTAGAGCTTGTAGGTCTTAATGCAGAGCATGCAAACCGTTTTCCTCACGAATTTTCGGGTGGACAACGTCAACGTATCGGTATTGCTAGAGCCTTAGCTATTGAACCAGAGTTTATCGTATGTGATGAACCAATTTCAGCACTTGATGTTTCTATTCAAAGTCAAGTTATTAATTTATTACGTGATTTACAAAAAGAATTAGGATTAACATATATGTTTATTGCCCATGATTTAAATATTGTAAAATATATTTCAGATAGAATTGCTGTTATGTATTTGGGTAGTGTGGTTGAACTTGCAAGTAGCGATGAGATGTATGAACACACTCTTCATCCATACAGCCAAGCACTTTTATCAGCTGTGCCGATTGCAGATCCAGAATTGGCAAAAAAATCAGAACGTATTTTGTTGGAAGGTGATATTCCAAGTCCAATCAATCCAAAACCAGGGTGTAAATTTGCTAGCAGATGTCCGAAAGCAACAGACAAATGTAGAAAAGATACACCACAATTGGTTGAAGTGAGACCAGAACATTTTGTTGCATGTCATTACGTGCAAGCATAGATATAAATCTTGCATAAAATACCATCCATATAGTGGGTGGTATTTTATATGTAATAGTTCAGCTATACATGCTCGCGAGGTGTTTTTATACGTTACAGGTCACGGGTGAACTATAACTTTTATGTGTATATATGTTAAAAAGTAGTTGAATTATAGCGTATGGTGTGGTAAGATAGTTTGTACGTAAGATTGAAGGTAGTACAATGATTAAGTTTCAAATGATGAGATTCATTATGAGTGATATTGTTAAGTATAATGAAATAATCGGATTTTAAGAGGATGGAGACTAGTAATATGGGAGTTTTAAGAGTTGTTTTAACAGTAATATTTATTATCGTATGTATCGCTTTAGCGGCGTTAGTATTAATGCAAGAAGGAAAATCAGCAGGTTTAGGTTCAATTGGTGGAGCAGCAGAATCATATTGGGGTAAGAATAAAGGTCGTTCTATGGAAGGTTCTTTAGTAAAAATCACAAAGATTTTAGCTATCGCATTTATTGTACTTGCGGCAGTATTGAATTTATCAGTTTTTTAAGTTGAATGGTTAAATTCAGTGATTTCACGTTCTTGTGAGAGTGAAATCGTAGACATAGAGGGTTATAGTTTGTTTCAGACCCTGTAATGTATATACTTGATGGCTATTTTATTTGATAGCTTACATGATGACTGTGTAGAACACTCTTGTAGATAAGGCAAGGGTGTTTTTTATTATTTATTAGGAAAAGGAAGTAATGAAGAAAATTTATAAAGAACGAAAAGAAATGATTTTAGAATTAATGGACAATGAGTTATATGTCCCAATGAAAGAAAAAGAGCTTGCTATATTTTTGCAAGTAAAGAAAGAAGATAGAGAAGCATTAAAAGAAATATTAGATTCTCTACTTTTAAGTGGAAGGATTCAGATTAGTAAACGTGGAAAATACTCTAGAGCAGACGAGAAGATAGTTGTAGAAGGCATTACAGGTACTTTTATTAGCCATCCCAAAGGCTTTGGATTTGTAGAAGTAGAGGGACAAGCTGAGGATTTTTATATTCCTGAAAATCAAGTAAACGGTGCTTTTCATTTGGATGTGGTAGCTGTAGAATTATTACAAAATAAAAGTGGGAAAAGACAGGAAGCAAAGATTGTAAAGATCATAGAACATGGTACTACTAAAATAGTAGGAACATATGAAAAAAGTACCAAAAATTTTGGCTTCGTGATTCCGGATAATGTGAAACTATCTTCTGATATTTTTATCCCTATGGAACGTTCCAAAGGAGCGGTAGAGGGTCACAAAGTAGTGCTGGAATTGACAGAATATGGAAATAATGGAAGGAAACCAGAAGGAAAAATAGTAGAGATTCTAGGTCATGTAAATGATCCAGGTGTAGATATCATGTCTATTGTAAGAGGTTTTGATTTACCAGTTGAATTTCCAGAGAAAGTCATGAATCAAATAGAGCGTGTAGCCAAAGAAGTATCGGAAGCAGATAGAAATGGTAGAACAGATTTAAGAGATGTATTGATGGTAACTATCGATGGGGAAGATGCGAAAGATTTAGATGATGCGGTGAGTTTATCTATGGACGGTGATAATTATGTATTGGGTGTACATATTGCAGATGTAACTAATTATGTACAAGAAAAATCAGCCCTTGATAGAGAAGCCTTAACAAGGGGCACCAGCGTTTATTTGGTAGATCGTGTGATTCCTATGTTGCCACATAAATTATCTAACGGTATCTGTTCTTTAAATGCCAAAGAAGATCGCTTATCATTAAGCTGTATTATGACCATCAATCCAAAGGGTGAAGTGATTGATCATGAAATAGCAGAAACTGTCATTCATGTAGATGAGAGAATGACTTATACCTCTGTAAAGAAAATTTTAGAAGATAAAGACGAAGTAGAACGAGAACAATATGCTGCATTAGTACCTATGTTTGAACAAATGGGTGAATTGTCAAATATTCTTAGAAAAAGACGTAAAAAAAGAGGAGCCATTGACTTTGATTTCCCAGAAACGAAAATCATATTAGACAAAGAAGGTCATCCACTAGAAATCAAACCTTATGAAAGAAATGTGGCAACTAAATTAATTGAAGATTTTATGCTACTGGCAAATGAAACAGTGGCGCAACACTTTTATTGGATAGAAAGTCCTTTTGTTTATCGAACACATGATACACCAGATCCAGAAAAGATTGAAAAATTAGGAACTTTCATTTATAATTTTGGATATCATATTAAAATCAATAAAGAAGAAGTGCATCCAAAAGAATTACAAAAATTGTTGCTTAACATTGAGGGTACACCAGAAGAAGCCTTGATTTCCAGATTAACTTTGAGAAGTATGAAGCAAGCAAAATATTCTACAGTGAATGGTGGACATTTTGGATTGGCAGGGGAATACTATTGTCATTTTACATCGCCTATTAGAAGATATCCTGATTTGCAAATTCATAGAATTATCAAGGAGCATGTCCGTGGTAGAATGAAAAAGGAAAGAAAAGAGCATTATGAAGCTATCTTAGAATCGGTAGCGACCCAATCATCTAAAATGGAACGTCGTGCAGAGGAAGCAGAACGAGAGACTAATAAACTGAAAAAAGTAGAATATATGGAATCTCATATAGGAGAAGTCTTTGAAGGTGTAGTGTCGGGTGTTACTTCATGGGGAATTTATGTAGAGTTACCTAATACGGTAGAGGGTATGGTTCATGTTGCGAAATTACCTGGTGATTATTTTAATTATGATGAAACAGCTTATGAAATGGTTGGAGAAAAAACTGGTATCAGATATAAACTGGGACAGACTGTAAAAGTTTGTGTAGCAGAAACAGATAAAATTATGAGAAATATTGATTTTGATATTGTAATTGATGAAGAATAGTAACAGTTCAGCTTGCGGCTGAATAGTTACGAAGAGTAGAGGAAGGTATGGTTATTTTATGGCGAAACAAGCGATGAAGTTAGTAGCAAATAATAAAAAGGCATATCATGATTATTTTGTAGATGAAAAATTCGAAGCAGGTCTAGTCCTTCATGGAACAGAAGTGAAATCGTTGAGACTTGGAAAATGTAGTATCAAGGAAGCATTTATCCGTATTGAAAATGGAGAAATGTTTATTTATAGTATGCATGTTAGTCCTTATGAAAAAGGAAATATCTTTAATAAGGATCCTCTTCGAGTGAAGAAATTACTATTCCATAAATATGAAATTGATAAAATGCTAGGTAAAATCAAAGAAAAAGGTTTTACCATCGTTCCTCTGCAAGTATATTTTAAAGATGGAAGAGCAAAAATAGAAATAGGTTTATGTCGTGGTAAGAAATTGTATGATAAACGTCAAGATATTGCGAAGAAAGATCAAAAAAGAGAAGCGGAAAAAGAGTTCAAAATTAGAAACTTTGGATAAACAAGCTCTGTTTGTACAGCACAATGTAATTTTATATAGTGCGTAAGAAAAAGGCAAATAAATTAATCATAAAATTTAAGAAATGAAATATTGCATTTTACTGGTAATTGCGTTAAAATAAGCAAGCACCATAAAATAAATAAGGGCTAGTCAAGGTTTCGACGGGGTCTTTGAAGCTGGAGAAGCAAGCCGTTGCGATACGTTAAACGCAAATTTAAAATTAAACGCTGAAGATAATTTAGCTTACGCTGCCTAGTGGCAGTTGCCACTCTTAAGTCACCTATAGCTTAAGTTTGGTATCGACTTTATAGGAAACGACACTTGCAAAGCTTTGAGCATGTGGGCGTATTATGAAGCTACTAAAACCGTAATCGTGTTAATTCGAGTGCGGCGGAGGGAATGTCAATCAATTAACTAAGCTTGTAGAAGTACAGGGGATGGGGTTTCGGACACGGGTTCGACTCCCGTCTAGTCCATATAATTAGCCTTGTGAAACAATAGTTTCATGAGGCTGATTTTATAAAAAAACAAAGTGTAAGAATTTTTAATGGGATGGAACGTGTATGGATGGATTAAAGCTGAAAAATGAGATTTTATACAGGTTAATTTGTTTCTTACGAGAAACCCTTTCATAAATGAAAGAGATACAAGTTGTCAGACTGAGAAAAGAAGAGGAGAGATAAATATGCACTTTGTAGAAATGAAAATATGTGAAAAAGTAGGTAAAATAATAGTAGAATGTCAAAAAAATTATCAGAAGGATGATTTGTTGTTGGTACGCACATGGTTGTTATCGGATACTTATGCCAAAATACTAGATGAGGATGTAGTACTTTGTTCACAAGCAGTAACATATATAGCAAAGGTATTCATGGAAGAAAATAAAAATAGGATGATAGAAAACATAAAACCACAAGTGATATCAAGTGAAATTTTATATTGGTTTGGATATTTGATAACATATTGGTGTATAGAATATAATGAATTACCAAAAAATATTGCTTATAGCTATAATATTTCTAGTATATTAGAGTCATATGAAGTTTTACATTCATTAAGTATAAAGACAGAAATAAGTAAAATAAAGGAGGATTGTGTATTATGAATATGATAACAGTTTATCACGGATCAAACGTTGTGGTGAATAATCCTTCATTAACATATGGAAGAGATGATGCGGATTTTGGTTCTGGCTTTTATGTGACTAGAGAAATTGAAATGGCAGAAAAGTGGGCGGCAAGAAAAAATAATTCAATCATCAATGTTTATGAAATTGATTTAGATAATATAAATGGAATTGAATTTGGAATAGATAAAGGTTGGTTGGATTTTGTAGTACAAAATAGAAGTGGAAATAAACGAATGGAAATAGATCTGACAAACATAGATTATATTATGGGCGCTACTGCTGATGACAGGTTGTTTGCAATAATTGAACAATATGAAGAAAATTTAATAGAGGTAGATACTGCGATTCGGGCGATGAATGCGATGAAGATAGGCAATCAGATTTCCTTGATATCAGAATATGGAATATCAAATTTGAAATTTAATGAGTCATATGTTCTTTCACCAGAAAGAAAGGTGGAATTAAAACAATTAAACATACAGATGAGAAAAAAAACCAATGAAATTGTTGAAATGGTATTAAAAAATAGAATGAAAGAGAAAAATGCAATACCTGCACCACAGCCAGTAATTCATAAAAAAAGGAGCTGATGTACAAGGATACAATGTTAATAAATGACAGGTTAGTAAATGCGTTATAAATAGAAAATTGTGATATAAAATAAGAAAGGTGGAGTATAAACTCAATAAGACATTTCATTTTATAAATGATGGTAGTTATGATAATTTGACAGTTTTCAAACCAAAATCAATCATCTTATAAAAAAATGATTAACAAGTACGATGATCCCCGAAAGAAGTGAGTTTTTGCCAATGCTGTGGCAGAAAGAGGTAGATTATGATTAGTCCTAGAAAAGATCAAGAACCTTCTAATTCTTTTATATGTGTAATAGATAATTTGTATAGAATATCAGTTTATATTAAAATTGATTCAAAACAGTTAGAAGAAGTCATCGTGTCATTCCACGAAAATAATATTCCAGGTATGGCAAAGAGCAATATATACGATATTGAGCTTCCTAAATATGTACCAGTGTTTGCAGACAGTGTAAATGCAAAAATAGAAAATGAAAACAAGTATGTGGTAAAAATATTTGTACAACGAGGGTTAAAGGTATTGCCTATTGAAATGCCAACAATTAAATGTCAGGATACATTCATTGTAAAATCGGCGGCAATTAATGTAATGTTTCTCGCATACTGCAATGATTATATAAAAGATTTGTTTTCCAGTAATTTATCACTTGATTTTGACAAGATTGAAGTTTTTTCTATGTTGCAGCAAATTTCGTTTACTGCATATGGAAAAGATACGTTTTCTAGTATTTCTCTTTTAATTGATAATTTAAACGTACAAAGTGATTATAATAGTAAAAAGGATGGTGTAATTTACGATGGAAAATTTTGGCTTATTAAATATCCTAAAAATATAATGGGATTAGAACGGACTGGTGAAGCTTCATATTCCATATCTCCCCTGAGTGAGTATCTTGGAAGCCATATATTTGATATTTTGGGATATGATGTACATGAAACAATGTTAGCAACAAGAGAAGGAAAGATAGTTGTGGCATGTAAGGATTTTGCGATAGAAGATGATTTGATTGAAATTAGAACCATTAAGAATCATGCTAATGGTGAATTGGCTCAGCTTTTAGAAGAAGATTTTTCATCAACAGGAAGTGATCATGTTGTTGTCTTAAAGGAGTTATTGCTGCATTTAAATAATAATACTATATTAAAAAATGTGGTGCCAATCATCAAAAATAATATGGATAGAATTCATTCTTTTATTATGGCAATACCAGAAAAATATGAATTTAATGATGGAAGAAGTGCAATTGTGTGTAGCGAACAAAGGAAGAAAGTATTACTTCTGCAATTACAAGCAAGGCTTAATAATCTGTTATTGCCTTATTACGAAGAGGTATTAGAAAAAGCTTGATGATTTACAACAGCAATATATAGGGAATCAAAAAGAAGCAATATTGAAAAAACAAGATTCTGATATAAAAAACTATTTACGATGAACAGAAGAAAAAGTATTTGTAAAAAATAAATGGCTAGTATATAATAAGCAAATATAAAATGTTTGTGGGCTTATATTTTAAAGTTACTTGAGCTATAATAGTAGAGTACATTAGAAAATAAAAAGTGGTTTGATAAGACGATGGGGTTCGACACCACGTTGGTCTGGTCCACTAAATTAGTCTTGTGGAACATTGGTTTCATAGGACTAATTTTTTAATAAAGAAAAAGCTGTAAGTATTCTTAATCGGATAGATACTGGAATTGATTAACTTGTAGAATGTAAAGGGTACGATTAAAAGAAAGGAGTGAATCGCTAATGGAAAATGGTGATAATATAAAAATAGTATCAGATGAAGAAATAGTAGAGGTATATGATAGATTTGATTTTTCAGAAGATACAGTGGTGGATTTGAATAATTTTTTGTGTAAAAGAAAAAAATATTTGTTAGCAGATTCACCAGAAAATTTAATTGAGATGCAACAGGCGTTTGATAATATTTATCATAATACAAAACTCTCTTTTCATATGGAAATTATATCTGAAAGGGATTTCATATATTTAATAGAAATGCTTAGAGAAGGAGTATAACTAAGATATGAATGAATATAATTTTAATGCTCATCTTATAAAAAAATTGATTAACAAGTACGGTGGTTCCGAAAGAAAGGAAACTATAGTCTTAGATGATGGGTATGAATATTTATTAAAGTTACCAGATCCAACAAGAGAAAAGAAAAGAATGTTATCATACATCAATAATACAGTTTCGGAATACATTGGTTGTAAAATTATGGAGCAATTAAAATTTTCTGTTCAGAAAGTAATATTAGGCGAATATATAACGATTTCATCAAAAGGAGAGGAACAGAAGTATATAGCTTGTGCATGTAGGAATATTGAAGGAGTTGGAAATTCATTAGCTGAGGCAGAGCGTACAACACTGGGAAGTGATGAAAATACAAGAACAGGGGTTTTGCCAAGTTTTGAAACTATCAAAGAAATTGCAAAATATACTCCAGATATTTCATTAGATGAAATTGAAAAATTTTATGCTCAGATGTTTATAGGAGATGCTTTTATAGGGAATAGAGACCGCCACAATGGTAATTGGGGTTTTCTTACAGGAATAAAAGATAGTCAAATTGCACCAATATATGATTGTGGTTCTTCACTGTGTCCGATGTATGATGATACGCAGCTTACAGACACTGTTGCTAGAAATGAAGCGAATAATGGTCTGTCGGTAATTAAAGATAATAAAGGAAAGCAAATTGTTTATAAGGATTTTTTGTTTGAAGCGAAAAACGAGAATGTAAATCATGCTTTAAAAACTATTTGAGTGAAAAATATCAAAAGATTCTTTTGCCAGCATTAGAGAAAGTGCATGATAAGGAAATAAAATTTGAAGATAGGAGTTGCTCGGCGGAACAATTGTATCAGAACTATAGCAATATATTGAAACCATTATCAGATGTTCCGGTTGATAGAATGGTGTACCTTGAGATTAATGGGAAGGGAAAAATAGGAATTAGGGCCAGTACCAAGTATTTTATAATTGTAAATATAGAAACTAAAATTAGTGAAGCAATTATTTCTGTGAGAAGCAATAATGCGGAATCGTGGAAATCATTGCAGGTGTTAGCACAAACATTTCATGTAGAGATTCCTTATCTTATTATAATGATAAAGAATGAAAATAAAATTTGTTCCTCATTGCCTGTGAGTAACAAAGTATACAATGAAAAGTGGGAAGGGTACAGAAAATGAAAAAAGAAATCAAAAACATGACACTAGAAGAAAAAGTGGTGCAACTACTAGGAATTTGGATAACAGATTTGATGGAGAATGATGAAATTTCATTAGAGAAATGTAGGGGAAAAATTCCCTATGGAATAGGTCATGTATGCCAATTTGGAAGTTCTAATGCGTATTCAGGAGATAAACTAGCTAAATTGGTTTATGATATTCAACAATATGTGTTGACAGAAACAGATAGCAAAATTCCAGTTTTATTTCACGAAGAGGTAATTAATGGGGTAGCTACGAAAGGTGCAACGATTACACCTCAAATGTTAGGGATGGCGTGTAGCTTTAACCCTGAATTAGTGAAACAAAATGCAAACAATGCAGGAAATTTATTAAAGAAGCTGGGTGGATATTATGCCTTAAGCCCTATGATGGATATTATTACTGATGCTAGATGGGGAAGAGGAGAAGAAGGATTCGGTGAAAGTGCGTATATGGTTTCTGTATTCGCAGATGCATTTATTGAAGGATTACAAAGTAGCGGGGTAGGAGCTACAGCAAAACATTATGCAGGTTACGGGGTGGAGAATCAAGAGCATGATTTCTTTATTAATGAGACATTAATCCCCTTTGAAGTTGCGGTGAATAAAAGTGGTGTAAAAGCCATTATGCCAGGATATCATGCGTTTCGCGGTATACCAGCCACTTGCTCGAAGGAATTATTGATAGAATCTTTGCGTGAGCATTTAGGGTTTACGGGAGTGATTGTATCAGATTATGGTGCAATTACAAACATACAGGATGATTTTGGCTACGCAAACAGCAGCAAAGAATGTGCTGTCTTATCAATGAAAGCATCGGTAGATGTAGATTTACCGCAAGGTTCTAATTATCAGCATTTGGTGGAGGCTGTAAAGTCTGGTGAAATAGAGGAAAGTTATGTTGATAAAGCTTTGGAACGAGTACTAAAGTTAAAAGCTGAACTGATTCCAGAGAAAATAGAATTAGAAAAAAATATTGAGTTGGATGCTACGACTGATAGAATGGATGCTTTGCAATCAGCAAGGGAATCTATTGTGTTATTAAAAAATGATGGCATCTTACCATTAGAAAATAAAACAATGAAACTTCTTGTGACGGGACCTAATGCTGATTCTTATTACGCCGCATTGGGAGATTATACATGGACTGGAATTGCAGAATTTTTCCATGGGATACCAGGATCGAAGCAAAATCCAAACATCATAACACTGTTAGATGGTTTGTGGAATTTTCCTAATAAAAAATTTGATGTGGATTATGAACGAGGCTTTGGATGGGAAGATTGTAAAAAAGAAGTGGTAGAAAATATTGGTGGAGATCAAAGAGAAAAAGAAGCCAATAAAGAACCTTTGGAAAAAGTAGCATATACAAATTTTGAGAAAGCCCTCGAAAAGGCGAAGAATTGTGATGTTATTTTTGCGGCAGTAGGGGAGAATCGTTATCTGTGTGGAGAAGGAACCTATAGAGAAGATGTATCCCTTCCTGGACAACAAGAACAGTATGTAGAATCCTTAATCAATACTGGAAAACCAGTGATTTTATGCGTGTTCGGTGGAAGACCAATGGCTATTTCGGAACTTGCAAAAAAATGTGCAGCAGTTTTATATGCATGGTACCCAGGAGAAGAAGGAGGAAGTGCCTTAGCTGAAATTATTTTTGGAAAAACAAATCCATCTGCAAAACTAGCGGTAACCTTGCCTAATAAAGCAAACGATGTGCCAGTGAATTTAAATACTAAGGATGTAGTCTTAGATTTTCCATTTGGATATGGTCTTTCTTATACATCATTTACATATAGCAACATAAAAATGAATAAAAAGGTTGCTCTTGATGAAGAGTATATGGACATTTCTTTTGCTATTAAAAATAATGGAGAGCAAGATGGGGCAGAGATTGCGCAGATTTATGAAATCAATGATGCGACAGGAGAAAAAAGACTGTTAGGTTTTACGAAAACATTTATTAAGAGTCAAGAAACACAAGAAATAAATGTCCGTTTATATTTGGATCAATTTGGAAAATATATAGATGGAGAATTTGTTATTTTGCCACAAACAGTAAGACTTGTTATTGGAAGCTCGAATGTAAAAAATGAATTTGAAGAAGTGGTAAGTCTTGAAGGTGAATCTGTTAGAAAAGAAAGAAGAACAAAATATTTTTTGGAAGAAATAGCAGTTAATTAAGGATGAAAATAAAGTTCATCTAGGTGTAGAAAAAGAATTTTGAATACCCTCATACAGATATCATCTGTGGAGGGTATTTTTAATGAAAAATAATAGAAACAAGTTGCTAGTAAAAAATATAAAATAATAAAAGAT
>JAWXVD010000041.1:11890-25202 GCA_044425705.1 Eubacteriales bacterium
TAAAATAATAAAAGATTTATTGTTTTGAAAGCTGGTAAAGTTCTCGGAACTCTCGCAAGGTCATACCTGTATGGCGTTTAAATTGTGTGCCTAAATGACTTTGTGAGGAAAAACCTAAGTAGGTAGTAATCTCAATAAAAGAATAAGGAGAATAGATTAACATATTTTTGGTTAATTTAATCTTTTCATTCATGATGAAATGCATAATGGTAATACCTTCGTGTTCTTTGAACACATTAGAAAGATAATTTGGATTAACATATAATGCGGTTGCCATCTCTTGAACTCTGATTTTATTATGTAAGTGTAAAAAGATATAGTCTTTGCATTTGGAAACTAGTACATTTGGTTTTGTGTATTTGGCATTTTGCTTATATTTTTTTAATTCATTTACCAGTCTGCAGTATTCGAATTGAGTTTCTTTTGCTACTAGCATAGCGGCTTCAGGTGTTGTGGTATCTTCTACTGTATTAATGGAGCTATCGCTTAATGTGAATGCTACTTCATAGTGTAATCCACCTTCTAAAGCGGAACGACAAGCCACGGTGATAATTACGATTGCTAGATTTTTGGCACTTCTTAATGGGTCTTTAGCAAGGATACCTTCGTTTCCTTCATAGCTTATACTGATACTTCGTTCTAATTGTTCCAAATCGCCTTCTCGGATACAGGTGTATTTTAGGCGATCTAAATCATAGGGATTGTGTTTTTGTAAATGTTCCCTTTGATTGAAAAATATTTCTGTAAATAATTTTAGTGAAGCATCTGAATGTTCGATATTTGTCATCTGATGAAAGTTTCCTTTCTTAAATTTAATACTAATATATTACTATATTGTGAGATGAAAGAGAAGAAAAAGGGTGAAAATAAATTTTCACACTCAGCGTCTGTGATTTCACCCTTGTAAGCAAGTGAAATCACTGGACTTAAATATGAGAATTGTGATAAAAACCTGTGAAAAGTGATATAAGCATAATAGTCCTATTGATAAAATGATAACAGATTTAGCAATGAATAATAGAATTAAAGTATGGGGGTAAGGGTGAAAAATTAATTTGATAATTTCTTTTTCACCAAAGTATTTGTGCAGAAGCGTCACAAATACTATTTATCCTAGAGCCAAATTTGAGATTTGGCTCAGGTTCCTCAGCAAAAAACGCTTCGGAATGAGAGGAAAATATGGAAAACTGTAAAGCAAGAGCAAAAGAAATAGTAGGAAAAATGACAATTGAGGAACGTGCTAGCCAATTATCGTATATTTCACCTGCAATTAAAAGATTGGGTGTGCCAGCCTATAATTGGTGGAACGAGGCACTTCATGGTGTGGCGAGAGCGGGCACAGCAACAAGTTACCCACAGGCAATCGGGTTAGCGGCTATGTTTGATGATAAGTTTTTGGGAGAAATCGCTAATTCTATCGCAGAGGAAGGACGTGCTAAATATAATGAAAGTGCACAGCATGGAGATAGAGATATTTATAAGGGACTTACTTTTTGGTCGCCAAATGTAAATATATTTAGAGATCCAAGATGGGGAAGAGGTCATGAAACATATGGTGAAGATCCTTATTTGACATCTCGATTAGGTGTGGCATTTATTAAAGGGCTACAAGGAGATGGTGAAGTGATGAAAGGAGCAGCATGTGCCAAACATTTTGCGGTACATAGTGGTCCAGAAGATATTCGTCATGAGTTTGATGCAGTAGTATCCAATAAAGATTTGTATGAGACATATTTGCCAGCCTTTGAAGCCTGTGTAAAAGAAGCCAATGTGGAAGCAGTTATGGGTGCTTATAATCGTACCAATGGAGAACCATGCTGTGGTAGCTATATGCTGTTGAGGGATGTTTTGCGTGAAAAATGGGGATTTGATGGACATGTAGTATCTGATTGTTGGGCTATAAGAGATTTCCATACCCATCATATGGTAACTGCTACGGCAGCAGAATCTGCAGCTTTGGCAATTGATGCAGGTTGTGATTTGAATTGTGGCAATACGTATTTACATATGATGAAAGCGTTACAAGAAGGTTTGATTACAGAAGAACATATCACAACAGCGGCAGAGCGTTTGTTTACAACTAGATTTAAATTAGGTCTTTTTGATGAAACAGAATATGATAAGATACCATATGAGGTGATTGAATGTAGAGAACATTTAGAAGAAGCCATCGAAGCTGCTAGGAAAAGTATTGTTCTTTTGAAAAATGATGGCATTTTACCATTAGATCAATCGTCCTTAAAAACAATTGGTGTGATTGGACCAAATGCAAATAGTCGTTTGGTGATGAAGGCCAATTATTACGGTACATCCTCTAGGTATATTACCTTGTTGGAAGGAATACAAGAACAAGTGGGAGATGAAGTGCGTGTGTTATATGCGAAAGGTTGTGAATTGTTAAAAGATAGAACAGAACCTTTGGCAGAAGCAAAAGATCGCTTGATGGAAGCTGTAACAGTAGCAGAACATAGTGATGTTGTGATTCTTTGTGTGGGTCTTGATGAAACCCTTGAAGGGGAAGAGATGGATGAAGGTAATTCTTGTGGTTCGGGAGATAAAATAGATTTGGAATTGCCAGCAGTGCAAAAAGAATTATTAGAAAAAATTACAGAAACAGGAAAACCTGTTATTATATGTAATATGGCAGGTAGTGCTATTAATCTAGGATACTCTCAAGAAAATAATGATGCGATTCTACAGGTGTGGTATCCAGGAGCTGGTGGTGGAAAGGCAGTGGCTGATATTTTGTTTGGAAAAGTGTCACCTTGTGGAAAACTTCCACTTACATTCTATCACGGTGTGGATGACTTACCAAAATTTACTGATTATGATATGAAAAACAGAACTTATCGCTATTATGAAGGAGAACCTTTATATCCATTTGGATTTGGTTTGACCTATGGAGATGTTTCTTGTGTATCAGCGGAAGTGCTAGAAGCGGCTGGAGAAGAAGTTGTCATATCTGTAAAAGTGAAAAATGATGGGGATGTGGCTACTGACGACATTGTACAGGTATATGTGAAAAATTTAGAGTCAGAATTTGAAGTGAGAAATCATAGACTTTGCGGATATCAAAGAGTGAGTTTAGCACCACAAGAAGAAAAAGAAGTGAAAGTTATAGTATCAAAAGATGCATTAATGGTGTATAATCAGGATGGCGAAAAAGTGAAGGATGGCACCTCTTATGAATTTAGTGTGGGATGTGCACAACCTGATATAAGAAGTGAGGCATTAACAGGAAAAACTCCTATTAAAATAATGTTTCAAGGATAAAGAATAAAAAATACTAAGTAGCTTGATTTTAATTTATAATTAAAGTCAGGCTTTTTAGAAAAATGCGTCAGAGTAGAACAAATAATAGACTCTCGTAAATTTATATCGTAGAAATTTGGAGCGTCTATAAATAGTAGAAAAGAGGGAATTATGATACAAAATCCAATATTTAAAGGGTTTAATCCAGACCCATGCGTATGCAGAAAAGGACAGGATTATTATGTGACAGTTTCGTCTTTTGAATGGTTTCCAGGGCTTCCGATTTATCATTCAAGAGATTTGAAAAACTGGGAATTATTAACTCATGTTTTAACAGATGATACAGTAGTAGATTTGAAAAAATTACCTTCTGCCAAGGGGATTTGGGCACCATGTCTTACTTATTGTGAGGAAGAAGATTTATTTTATATGGTATATGGTATTATGAATTCTATGAACGCTAGATATTTTGATGTAGATAATTATGTGACTACGGCAAGTGATATTAATGGACCTTGGAGTGAACCGGTGTATTTGCATTCGGCGGGATTTGATGCATCCATATTGCATGATAAGAATGGAAAGAAATGGGTGGTTTCCTTAGAATGGGAAACGCGTGCTGGTTATGAAAAACCAGGTGTAATCTGTTTAGTAGAGTATGATCCAAAAGCAAAAGAAATTGTGGGATATCCGAAACGTATTTGGGCAGGTGGCACAGATCGAGGATGTATTGAAGCGCCTCACTTATATCAAAAAGGTGAATATTACTATATTATGTGTGCAGAAGGTGGGACTGGCTACAACCATTGCGTCACAATGGGTAGAGCAAAGGATGTATGGGGACCTTATGAAAAAGATCCAATGAACCCTATTGTTACATCAATTCCAGGATATTCTAATGAAAGAAAAGATGATGATCATTTAAAGACAAGGTATTATAATCCTGATTCTATTCTACAAAAATCAGGACATGGAAGTTATGTAGAAACACCCGAGGGGGAAGTGTATTTATTCCATCTTACCTCTAGACCATTTGTGCCTGAGTTACGCTGTACACTTGGGAGAGAAACTGCAATTCAGAAGATGATGTGGACAGAAGACGGTTGGCTCCGTATGAAGGACGGAAGTGATTTTGCGAAAATGGAAGTGGAAGAAAGTCGGCTAGAACCTTGTGAAATGCCTAGCATACCTAATCATGATGATTTTGATACAGAAGAATTGGGTAATTACTATTATGCACCGCGTCTCATGCCAGAACAATTTGTTGATTTGAAAATTAGACCAGGATATCTTAGAATGCGGGGACAAGAATCTAGAGCATCTTTGAACAAAGTTAGTGTACTAGCCCGTAAATTAACATCAGTATATGCTACAGCAACTACTAAAATGGAATATACTCCAAAGGTGTATCAGCATAGTGCTGGTCTGATTATGTATTATGATAACATGGATCACGTACATCTTAGAAAATATTATAGTGATACCTTGGGACAAAGTGCTATCTCTATCGTACAAGTAGAAAATGGCGTCCGTACAGAGTATGTAGATACTAGAGTAGCAGTAACGGAAGCTCCAATTTATTTTAGAGTGATAGTGGAAGGCAGAAGTTATCATTTTGAGTGGAGCTATGATGGGGAAGAATATTTCCCAATCGGTGGTAGTTTCGATACAACAAAGCTCTCTGATGAGTTTTGTGAAAGCGGAGAATTTACAGGTGCATTTGTGGGGATGACATGTACAGATAGGTTGCTTCATAAACATTATGCGGATTTTGATTTTTTTACATATGTTGCAGATGAAGAACAAGGAGTGGAGTAATGAATCTATAATAGCTATCTTCTAGACGAAACAGCATGATTAAAAAAATTTTATAAAAGCGAAAAAAGTTCATAAAAAATTGAAAAAAGTGCTTGTATATGGGGGATTCATGTGCTATAATTATCAAGCATTTGTATGAAAAATATAAATGTAGCGGATGAGAACAGAATAAGAGCAATTGATTTTTAATAGAGAGGTGAAAAACATGAGAGAAGGAATCCATCCTGAATATTATCAGGCAACAGTAACTTGTAACTGCGGAAATACATTTGTAACTGGTTCAACAAAGAAAAGCATTCACGTTGAAGTATGTTCTAAATGTCATTCATTTTACACTGGACAACAAAAAACAGCTAGAGCTGATGGACGTATTGATAAGTTCAACAAAAAATATGGTGTTGCAAGCAAATAAGTTATTCAAAAAGGTTGAGGTTAATAATCTCAACCTTTACTTTTACAGATTGGAAGTATATAAGGAGACGAAAGCAAGTATAATCGATTATAGTTGTTTTGTATGACGGATACTTTGAAATGGAGGATGAAATGGCAACAAAAAATAGTAAACCATCATCGGGTATAGGTGGGCAAGCGGTTTTAGAAGGCATTATGATGAAAAATAAAGAAATCTATGCCGTAGCAGTAAGAAAACCAGATGGTGAAATTGAAGTGGATACAGAATCATTTCACGGAATATTACATGGACATAAGCTTAAGAATATGCCATTTATTCGTGGTGTTTTTAATTTTATAGATTCTTTAATGTTAGGAACGAAGACACTTACTTATTCGGCTAGCTTCTATGATGAAGAAGAAGGAAAAGAAAGTGCGGCAGATAAATTTATCAACAAAATCTTTAAGGATAAGGCAGAGCAATTCCTGATGAATTGTACTGTTGCTTTTTCTATCATATTAGCAGTGGCAATTTTTATGGTATTACCATATTACTTATCTTCATTTTTTGCAGGTTACATTATCAACTCTTCTTTATTGGCTTTGGTAGAAGGGATTATTCGTATTTTAATCTTTGTTCTTTATGTAGTTGCTATATCAGCAATGAAAGATATTAAGAGAGTGTATATGTATCATGGGGCAGAGCATAAATGTATCAATTGTATTGAACATGGTAGAGAGTTAACAGTGAAAAATGTAAAGAGAAGTAGCAGACAACATAGACGTTGTGGAACTAGCTTTATGTTATTTGTTATGTTTGTCAGTGTAGTTTTATTTATCTTTATCCAGGTGGAAAGTCCAGTTTATAGAGTGCTTCTTCGTATTGCATTGGTTCCAGTGATTGCTGGTATTTCTTATGAATTGATTCGATTAGCAGGAAGAAGTGAGAATTTCTTAGTACGTTTGATTTCGGCACCGGGAATGTTGTTACAAAAACTAACTACGCTAGAGCCAGATGAAGATATGATAAAGGTTGCAATTGCTGCTGTAGAAGCAGTGTTTGACTGGAAAACATATATAAAAGAAACATTTGATGATGATGTAGAAAACTAAAATGAATTTTTCATAAGAAAAATAAACCTTATTGATAATGACTTGAAAAATTCAGTTTGGAAAGGGCAATTTTCATCATGACGTATGAAGAATTATATAAAGAAGGTAAAGAGTTGCTTGTCTCAGCGGGTATTGGTGAAGCTGATTTAGATGCTAGGTACTTACTGGAAAGTATCTGTAATACAGACAGGAATTATTTATTGGTTCACGGAAATGAAAAGGTAGAAGAAAAGCAAATTGCAAAATATAGGGAATGCATTGCATTGAGAAAGCAAAGGATTCCATTACAACATATCACTGGGAAACAAGAATTTATGGGCTTAGAATTCATAGTGAATGAGCATGTCTTGATTCCAAGGCAGGATACGGAAATTCTAGTAGAAGAAGTCATACGCCATTTGCATGATGGATTTCAAATACTGGATATGTGTACAGGCTCTGGATGTATTTTGCTAAGTTTACTAAAATATTCCAATGGGTGTAAGGGAGTTGGAGTAGATGTTTCAAAAGAAGCTTTAAAGGTGGCCCAGCGAAATGCAAAACAGCTAGGGATAAACGCGCATTTTATTCAAAGTGATCTTTTTGATCAGGTTGATGTAAAAGAATTATTAGATGAAAATCAAGGTGACAAATTTGATATCATTGTATCGAATCCTCCATATATAAGGAGTGAGGTAATTCCCACATTGATGGAAGAAGTAAAAGAACATGAACCTATGTTGGCATTAGATGGAATGGATGATGGGTTGTATTTTTATAGAAAAATAACAGAAGCATCAAAGGAATATTTAGAAAAAGGCGGTTATTTGTTCTATGAAATAGGATATGACCAAGGTGTGGAAGTTTCAGATATTATGAAAGAACATGGTTTTAGGGATGTAGAAGTCGTAAAAGATTATGCAGGATTAGATAGAGTGGTGTACGGATGCAACGTATAAATTTGATATTCCTGTTTATAATAAAGAATGGAGAGTAAAAATGTTTGATAAATTGGAGGACCTTTTAATCAGGTTTGAAGAAATTTTAGGAGAGTTGCATGAACCAACTGTAACAAACAACCAAGTGCGTTTTAGACAGTTGATGAAGGAGCAGAGTGATTTATCACCGATTGTAGATGCTTATACAGAGTATAAAAAATGTAAAGAAGATGTTGCAGATAGCTTATCTATGCTAGAAGAAGAGTCTGATGAAGACATGCGTGATATGTTGAAAGAAACATTGAATGATGCAAAAAAACGCATTGAGGAATTAGAGGGAGAATTAAAGATACTCTTATTACCTAAGGATCCGAATGATGATAAAAACGTTATCGTTGAAATTCGTGCTGGTGCTGGTGGTGATGAGGCGGCACTTTTTGCGGCAGAAATGTATCGTTTATATGTGCATTACGCAGAAAAACAAAGATGGAAAGTGGAAACAGTCAGTGTAGATGAAATTGGCATCGGTGGTATTAAGGATGTAAGTTTCATGATTACAGGACAAGGGGCTTATTCGAAATTAAAATATGAAAGTGGTGTACATCGTGTACAACGTGTACCAGAAACAGAATCTGGTGGACGTATTCATACTTCCACTATAACTGTTGCGGTAATGCCAGAAGTCGAAGACGTGGATGTTGAAATTAATGAAAATGATATTCGTATCGATGTTATGAGGGCTTCAGGTAGTGGTGGACAATGTGTCAATACTACCGACTCTGCAGTGCGTTTGACTCATATGCCAACAGGTATTGTAATTTACAGTCAAACAGAAAAATCTCAAATACAGAATAAAGCGAAAGCATATGCATTATTACGTGCAAAATTATATGATTTGGAATTACAAAAACAACATGACGAAGAAGCTGAGCTTCGTAGAAGTCAGGTTGGAACAGGAGATCGTTCGGAAAAAATCAGAACTTACAATTTCCCACAAGGTCGTGTGACGGATCATAGAATTAAATTAACTTTATACAAACTAGATTCCATTATGAATGGTGATATTGAAGAGTTGTTAGATAGTCTAATCGCAGCAGATCAAGCGGCAAAATTATCTAAATTGAATGAGCAAGGCGGATATTAAGAGTAGAAGGGGTATCACAATGTGGTGCTCCTTTATTAATGAGATGTAGATATTTATCGCATGGATGATAAATATTGAAATGGAGGAATTTATGAACATCATATGGAAAGACATAGAATTTAAGGATAAGGATGTGATTGATGCATATTATCAATATGAACAATCGAGAAGCTGTGAATATACCTTTACCAACAATTTATTATGGGCACCTTTCTACCGAGTAAGATATACAATTATCGAAGATATGTTAGTATTTATGTCTGATGAAGTGAAGTTTTCTGCGAGTTTTCCCCTTGCTAAAAGTGAAGATTCAGCAAAAAATACAAAAAAAGTTCTCTTATTATTACAAGAATATTTTGAAGAAAATAAAAAACCGTTTAAATTACATTTAGTTTCTGAAAAAAAATTTGACTTATTAGAGGAATTGTTTCCAGGTGAATTTGAAATTGAATACGATAGAGATGCAGCAGATTATGTTTATGATTCGGAGAAATTAATTTCGTTATCAGGAAAAAAATTGCATGGAAAACGGAATCATATTAATAAATTTAAAGAAAATTTCCCGGAGTGGAAGTATGAAGCTATCAGTGATGATAATGTTGATGAATGTAGAGCTATGGCAAAAGAATGGAAGAAGCAAAACCTTTGTGATGAATTAGATGATAAACATAAAGAGTTTTGTGTCACTATGAATGCTTTGAAATTATATAAAGAGCTAGGCATAAAAGGCGGTTTGCTACGAGCAAATGAGAATGTGGTAGCATTTACCTTGGGTGAAGAATGCTCTAAAGATACTTTTGTGGTTCATATTGAAAAGGCATTTGCTGATGTACAGGGTGCTTATCCTATGATTAATCAGCAATTTATATTACATGAAGCATCTCAGTATCAATATATTAACAGAGAAGAAGATACAGGTGCGGAAGGGCTGCGAAAAGCAAAACTATCTTATTATCCAGTATTTTTACAGGAAAAAGGGATTGTCACTAAAAAATAGAGAAAGAAAAGGTGAAATCTATATGAAAAATTTAGAAGTAGAAAAAGAAGTATTACAAGTAACAAGTGAAGAAAAACAGATGACACAAGAATTGTTGTCTTTTATTAAGAAAAGTCCTACTTGCTTTCATGCTATCCAACAAGCGAAAGAAAAAGTGAAGGCTGAAGGTTTTGTAGAATTAAAAGAACAAGAACCTATGAACGTAGTAAAAGGTGGAAAATATTTCATCACTAGAAATGATTCTTCTATGATCGCTTTTGTTATTCCAACAGAAAAAGCTATAGGGTTTCATATTGCTGCGTCCCATAGTGATGCACCTTGCTTTAAACTAAAGGAAAAACCTGAAATTGTGGCTGAGAACAAATATGTGAAATTAAATGTGGAAAATTATGGTGGTATGATTCTTTCTACGTGGTTAGATCGACCACTTTCTGTAGCAGGTAGGGTTATTGTTAAAGAAAATGGACAATTACAATCAAAATTAGTGCAATTAAAAGATAATAGCTGTATTATTCCTAATGTAGCTATTCATTTTAATAGAGAAATGAATAATGGAATTAAATATAATCCGCAAGTAGATATGCAACCATTGTTTTCTGGAAAAACAAATAGTACTGTAAGGGAAATGATAGCATCAGAGTGTAACATAGAAGAAGCTGAAATTTTAGGTAGTGACTTGTTTCTATATAATTCAGCAGATGGTTGTATGGTAGGTGTAGATGAGGAATTTGTATGTGCGCCTAGATTAGATGATTTACAATGTGCTTTTACATCATTAGAAGGATTTTTGCAAGCGAAACCAGCACAGCATATTGCTATGTGTGCAATATTTGACAATGAAGAAGTGGGAAGTAGCACAAGACAGGGAGCAGATTCAGACTTTTTAGATAGAACAATAGAAAGAATTGTAAACAGTTTAGGAGATAAAGATGTGACACAAATGCTTGCAGGAAGCTTTATGCTCAGTGCAGATAATGCCCATGGTGTACATCCTAATCATGGAGAAAAATCTGATCCTACCAACAGACCTTACTTAAATCATGGAGTGGTTATCAAATTTCATGGCAGTCAAAAATACACAACTGATGGATACAGTGCAGCGATGGTACGAGACTTTGCAGAAGAAGCTGGTGTGAACATACAAACTTTTGCTAATCGATCAGATATGCCGGGAGGTTCTACTTTGGGAAATATTTCAACAAAACACGTTTCTATCTCTTCAGCAGATGTAGGATTGCCACAATTGGCAATGCATTCAGCACTAGAAACAGCGGGAACGAAGGATACCATAGCTATGGTGAAATTAATGGAAGTGTTTTTCTCAAAATAAAAGTGAAGATAGATTTTTATTTACAATGTCTGTGATGCTACCTTTGCAAGCAAGTGATATTGTTGGATTTAAAAATGCATTATTAAAAGCGACTACTTAGTAGTCGCTTTGTTTTAGGGAGGATGTGTAGCAGTTTACACTACACATATGAAAAAGAAAATATATCTAAATTTTGTTAATGTCTTTGTAAGTGGTTCTTCTTTGTTGATAAGTTAAGTATACTAGGTAACTGTGACGAGACAATGTTTGTTTTGTAAACAAATGATGAACGTATAGTTAAATAAAATAGTATAAGTAAAACTAATGTAAAGGGTGGATAAAAGATAGATATGATGTCGAAAATGCTATTTGAATTATGGGAAATTCGTAAGGAAAGAATGAATTGGAGGTAAAGTTTATACAGCTACCTATTGTCAACCTAAAAAATTAATGGTTGACAATAGAGGGGGTTTACCATATACTATCATTAAGATGATGAATTGAGAACATGAAAAATTTGCATCAATGTTTAACGAGAGGGGTAGTTATTATTATGGAATGTGTAAAAGAAAATCAAAAAATGTCAATTAGTACTATTGCAATCATAGGAGTTATGACTGCAGTCACTTGCGTGTTAGGACCTTTATCTGTGCCAATTGGTGTGGTGCCTATTTCACTAACGAATTTTGCTGTTTATTGTAGTGTTATTATTTTAGGTGGAAAAAGGGGAACTATCAGTTGCTTAGTCTATTTGTTGATGGGTCTTGTAGGTGTTCCAGTATTTTCAGGATTTACAAGTGGACCAGCTAAATTATTTGGACCTACAGGGGGATATTTAATTGGATTTATTTTTACAGCATTGATTTTAGGTTGGTTTGTGGATCGATATACAGGAAAGGTCGCATTATATATAGTAGGAATGGTCATTGGAACAATTGTATTGTATGCAATGGGAACGGCATGGCTTGCATATCAAATGGAAATGACCATAGAAGCTGCTTTGTGGGCGGGTGTGATTCCATTTATACTAGGTGACATAGGGAAAATAGTGGTGGCAGCTATTATAGCACCGATGATTAGAAAGCAATTACTGAGAGCTCAGTTGATTGCGTAGTGAAATTGAAGGAGAGTATTCTTTATCGATAGGATATATTTACAAAAATGTGTTGACAGAATAGGTAAAATGAATAATGATAATATAAAGAATGACACGTTGTACTGAAGAGTGCAACGTTGTTTTTATTAGAAGCATTAAAGTGGCGCAAGTGAAAGAAAGGGTTAGATATTAATAATGAAAGAAAAATGTATTTTGATTGGTGCGGGAGATATTAGTGTATCAGAAATTCCTATCAAAGAAGGTGATTATGTGATTGCAGTAGATGGCGGGTACATGTATTGTAAGGTATTGGGAATACAGCCTGATTTGATTATAGGAGATTTTGATTCTGTAGAAGAAAAAGAAATGGCAGAAATAGAATCATTTATAGAAAGTGGTACAACAAAAATTATTTCTTTGCCAAGGGAAAAGGACGATACGGATATGCTAGCGGCATTGCGTTATGGTTTAGAAAAGGGCTTTCGTGAATTTTGTATTTATGCAGCTTGTGGTGGCAGGTTGGAGCATACCATAGCAAATATTCAATGTCTGAATTTCTTGAAAGAACAGAAAGCGAAGGGATATTTGATGGATGGAACGGGAATGGTACTAGTGGCAAAAAATGAATCCATTACATTTCAAAAGTCAATGGAAGGTTTCTTTTCTATGTTTAGTTTGGGAGAAACGGCTAAAGGTGTTAGTGTTACAGGGATGAAATATGAATTAGATGGAGCTACTTTCACGAATGCGTTTCCAATAGGTATTAGTAATGAATTTATAGGTGAGGCGGCTAAAATCACGGTAGAAGAAGGTACGGTGGTAATGATATTGAGTTGGTAAAAGAGAGGGATGTAAGCATATGGTTGGGATGGTTGATTCATATAATAATGGGGAGTGAAAAAAATAAAATAAGAAAAATAAAAAAAGTGCTTGCATTATATTTCGAGCTATGATAATATACTCTTTGTCGCCGAAAACGACAGACAGTTTTTTACAAAAAGTGAGAAGTATAGTTCGTAACTTAATTACAGCTTACATGTAATCTGTAACTACAAAAACTTTTTTGAAAAAGACAAAAAAAGTTGTTGACAAGAAATCACATAAATGGTAATATATACAAGTTGCCTGTGAAACACACAACAACAAAACAACACGGAACATTGACAAATAAACAGTAATACAATCTCGAAAATTCTAAAGAGAATATTCAGCATGAGAGTTTAAAGCAATTTAAATTACGAATGCAAGAGAACATGTTTCGAAAGAAACAACCTAA
>JAWXVD010000205.1:0-4573 GCA_044425705.1 Eubacteriales bacterium
GTGCATGGAATGGTGGTGGATTCTCAGTAACTGCTAATTCAGATGTAAAAGAAGAAGCAATCAAATTATTAAATTACATGATGGAACCTGACAATTGGACAAAAATGGCATGGGAAAATGGTGTATGTATGTCAGCACAAAACTTTGCTGATTACTTGACAGGAAATGAAACTACTTTACAAATGGAATGGGTTAATTTGGTAGATACAGCAACAAGCTTCGGTGGAAATGCAATCAATGACTTAGGTACCAATGAATTTAAAACAGTTTGTGAAGATTCAGTTATGGAATTTACAATTGGAAGTATTTCAGCAGAAGAGTTCTTCCAAAGACTAACAGATACTATGACAAAATAGTAGGTAGCATTTAGTTAAAATGAATGAAAAAAATATAAGGCAGTCTAAGGACTGCCTTATATTTAAGCTTTGGAAAGGATAAAAATATGTATAAACTATATAGCAATAAAAAGATAATTTTTAGCTTGGTTGCACCAGGGCTTTTATTGTTTTTCATAGCCATATTTGCACCAATCGTGTTGAGTGTGTATTATGGTTTTACCGATTTTTCTGGAATTGGTGCAGCTAATTTTATAGGACTTGATAATTATATTACTTTGTTTCAAGATCCAGTATTAAAAACAGCACTTACCAACTCAGCTCTCTTAACAGTGGGGTTTATTTGTATACAGCATCCTATTGCTATTTTTGTTGCCTTACAGTTGGATAAAGCGCAGGGAAAAGCAGAAGGTTTTTTTCGTTGTATATATTTTATACCTAACGTAATTTCTATTGCAGTTATTGCCTATTTATGGAAATTCATATATAATCCTACATTTGGTTTATTAATCAAATTCTTGCAAATGTTTGGATTTAAAGGGGAAATTAATCCCTTAGGGACAGGAACAGCTATATGGGCAGTTTTAATTGTTTTGATTTGGCATGGTTTTGGTTGGGGAATGTTAATTTACTATACAGGAATTAAGGGAATTGATCCATCGGTGTATGAAGCAGCAGCTATTGATGGAGCAACAGGAAGAACTTCTTTTTTTAGAATTACCTTACCATTAATGAAACCAGTAATTCAAGTAAATGTAACATTAGCGGTTATTTCTGCATTAAAGCAAATGGAAACTGTATTCCTATTAACTACAGGTGGGCCAGGAAATGAAACACAATTTATGGCAAGTTACTTATATAAGCAAGCATTTAATTCATACAAATATGGATATGGAAATGCGATTGGTGTGATTTTTATTTTTATATGTTTGATTGCAACGGTTGTATTAAATAAAATATTTGAAGAAAAAGATGTATAGGAGGAAATAATATGAGATTTTTAAATTCAAAAGATGCAAAAAGAAAAAGATGGTTTGCACTTACGTGGATGACTGTTATTGCCTTTATTCAACTCTTTCCTCTAATATGGTTAATAGATTTTTCTTTATGTAAAAGTAATGAGCTGTTTACAAGTGGAATTTTAGTAATACCAGAAGAATGGCAGTGGGAAAACTATTATGTAGCCTTTCGAGATGGAAATTTATTACATTATTTAAGAAACAGTTTATTAGTGAACACATTATCAGTATTATGCGTATTGATTGTATCAATTATGGCGGCATTTGCTTGTAAGAGAATGCATTGGAAATTAAAGGGACTTGTTTCTGTATTGTTAATGATGGGAATGATGATTCCAATTCATGCAACTTTATTACCTAACTATGTTATTTATGACAGAATTGGTATTACAGATACCATGTTTGCCTTGTTATTGCCTTATATTGCATTTTCATTACCTCAAGGTTTCTTCTTGACTTCTGGATTTATGGATTCTATTCCAAAAGAATTAGAAGAAGCAGCATTAATTGATGGTTGTGGAATTTACCGTATGATTGCGGTGATTATTATTCCATTAATGAAACCCTCCATCGCAACCGTTTGTATTATGACATACTTAAACAGTTGGAATGAATTTATCATGGCATCTACCTACTTAAGTAGTAAAACATGGAAAACATTACCATTTGCTATTTTAGAGTTCACAGGACAATATTCATCTAACTATGCAGTACAATTTGCAGTTATGGCATTGTCAGCAGCACCAGCCATTATTATTTATGTTATTTTAAACAAACATATTACAAAGGGTGTAGTTATGGGAGCTGTTAAGGGATAAGTAAAAAATAAATTATCTTATTAATTATAGGAAATATGGAAACGTAAAAGATTACATAAAAGGGAAGAGTCAATAGAATTAAACTACTTTTAATTTTATTGGCTCTTTTTGTAAAAGGGGAACAGATGAGAGAACAAAATTTTAAATGGGATAAAATTTCTTTAGGAGTATGCTATTACCCAGAACATTGGGACGAAAGTTTATGGCAAAGTGATTTAACTAGAATGAAAGAAGTGGGAATTGATACCATTCGAATTGCTGAATTCGCATGGAATTTAATAGAAATAGAAGAAGATGTTTTTTGTTATGATTTTTTTGATAAATTTCTAGATGTGGCATATGAAAGTCAGATGAAAGTAATTTTTGGAACACCTACGGCAACACCACCAGCGTGGATGGCAAATAAATATCCAGAAATATGCAATTCTACAATAGATGGTATACCATATCGTCATGGAGCAAGAAGACATTATACATATAATTCTGTGGCTTATCAAAAATTTTGCAAAAGGATAGTAGAAAATATAGCCAAACATTATGGAAATCATAAAGCCATTGTAGGATGGCAGATTGATAATGAATTGAATTGCGAAACAGATGAATTTTATGCAGAAAGTGATACCTTGGCATTTCGTAGTTTTTTGAAGAAAAAATATAAAGAAATAGGCGTATTAAATGAGGCATGGGGAACCCAGTTTTGGAATCAATCGTATCTGCATTTTGATGAAATTTATGTGCCTAGAACAACACTTCATAATTCTACCAATCCACATCAAGTATTGGATTATAAACGTTTTATTTCAGATAGTGTACTTGGTTTTTGTAAAATGCAGAGTGATATTATTAAACAATACGTGCCATCACATGTGTTTGTGACTACAAATGGGCTGTTTGGAAATATTGATAATCATACTATGACAGATATTTGTTTAGATGTTTATACTTATGATTCTTATCCTAATTTTGCATATGCGTTGGAGGAAAATCCAGCAAAAAATAGGAGATTAAACGATAGAAAGTGGAGCTCCAATTTAACACAAGTGAGATCTATTTGTAACCACTTTGGAATTATGGAACAACAATCAGGTGCCAATGGTTGGAATACAAGATTAGAAGCAATTGCACCAAAACCGGGACAAGTTATGCTGTGGACGATGCAAAGTATTGCACATGGTGCAGATTTTGTTAGTTATTTCCGTTGGAGAACCAGTACTATGGGAACAGAAATTTACTGGCATGGTATTTTAGATTATGACAATTGTGATAACCGAAAACTAAGAGAAATTGCGCAAGTACACAAGAGAGTGAAAAAGATAGAACATTTGGCAAATGCTTCTTATGAAGCAAAAATAGCAATTGTAAAAGATTATAGTAATGAGTGGGATAGTGAAGTTGATGTCTGGCATGAACGATTTGACAAAGAGAGTTTAAATGAAATTTTTGTGGCTGCACAAGTATCCCACACACCTTGTGATTATCTATATTTGTTAGAACATACAACAGTAGAGGAGTTATTAAAATATACAGTTTTAATTTATCCACATGGCTTGATTCAGACACAAAACACAGTTGATTTACTGGAAGCTTATGTGAAACAAGGTGGAACACTAATCTTAGGTTGCAGAACAGGTCAAAAAGATGAATCAGGCAGATGTCCAATGATGAAATTGCCAGGATTGTTAGCACCAATTGCAGGAATTAGTGTAAAAGAAAGCACTTTTGTGGCACCTTATGAAGAAATGGTTGTATCAGACTGGAATGGTACAAAGATGGAAATGCCTATTTATAATGATGTTTTACAGGTAGAACAAGAGGATGTAGAAGTATTATCAGTATATGAGAATACTTATTATGAGAAAGAAGTATCTTTCACAAAACGTAAAGTGGGAAATGGACAAGTCTTTTATTTGGGAACTACTTTTTCAAGAAATAATATAACCATGATATTAAAATATTTGGACATGATAACTCCTCATAAAAATATGATAGAATTACCTCCAGAGTGTGAGTTAGTGATAAGAAAAAAGAATGGAATAATGTATGTAATTGTGTTAAATTATGAGAGAGAGAAAGTGAAGATTGTGCTCAAAGAAATAATGAAAGATCTAGATACAGGACGAAACATGGTAGGTACGGTGATTCTAAATCCATATGAAACAAAAGTGTATGAAGTAAGTAGATTATAAAAAGGGTCGAGATGTATGAGGGTGAGAATTTTTTAAAATGAGAAAGGTTTTCAGGTTACCAGGTTATGAGAAAGGAATGGTTGTTAAAATGAACGAAATATTTGATTGGCAAGAATATGCTAAATGTGCAAGAAAAATGGTGGCAGAAAGCTGTGTATTATTAAAAAAAGATGATGCTGTATTGCCTTTAAAGAAGGGGCAAAAAGTTTCAATAT
>JAWXVD010000206.1:0-4564 GCA_044425705.1 Eubacteriales bacterium
TGTTGATTTCACGAACGTAAAACACTTGGTCAGCATTTTCATAATCAGCTTCGAGATAACTCATATCTCCGTATTTTGCAAAGCCTGTTTGCTCTGCAATCTTGTTGAAATCTCTACTCACAGCTTTTAAGTCTGCAAGTGTCTGTTGAATTGTAATCATCAGGAATGTACCTCCGTAGTTAAATTTTGTAGTGTAGTTCGTGGGTAGCGATTTACCTCCAAAGCTACCATTTTAAGATAAATTTTTTAGTGCTAATGAAACATAGCTATTTTTCGAGCAAGTTATTTTGCTCATTTTTGCCTTAAATTTTGTTGGAAAAAGAATTAAGACAAACCCTCAAACCCTTGATTTTACAAGGCTTTTCCGATTTGTCTTAATTATACTGTATTCGCACTCTCACGCTAGTTATCTTATCGAGAAAAATTTACAACCATTGATAATTGCTCAAAGGTTAGGGCATGAAAAGGTAGAAACAACATTAAACACTTATGGACATTTATATCCCAATTAACAAGAAGAAGTAGCTGATTTATTAGATGAAGATTATAAGGAGGACACCGATGAGCAAGCATAAAAATACAACCATTTCATTTCGTGTTTCGGAGCGAGAAAGAGCAGAGATAGATGCGAGAGTAAAAGCAAGTGGAATGAATAAACAAGATTATTTCATAAGGTCTTGTATCTACAATCAAGTGTGTGTGGTAGGGAAGAAGGAAGTGGTATATGAACTAGTAGAGGAATTACGGATTCTGAATGAAGATATAGAACAAGTGTTAGAGCAATTAGACGCAGATAAAATTACGATTACTAGAGCAGGAGTAGAAGAATTAAAAAATGATTGTATAGATATGATAAAAGCAATTTTATGGCTATTAGAGGGGGCAAAATATTTATGGAAAGAACAGTAAAACAGAATGGAGAAAGTATGGAAGAAGTTAAAACAGAATTGAAATTAATCAAATTATCGGAGGTAGAATCACAAGAAATTGAATGGTTGTGGTATCCATTTATACCATATGGAAAGATAACAATTGTACAAGGAGACCCTGGTGATGGGAAAACGACAATGATATTAAATCTAGCTGCTAAACTCTCCAAAGGAGAAAGCATTGATGCAGGAGTGACGAATAAAGAACCAATGACTGTTATATATCAAACGGCAGAAGATGGACTATCAGATACAGTAAAACCAAGGCTAGAACAAGCAGGTGCTAATTGCGAAAATGTAGTCATTATTGATGAAAGTGAGAAGTCATTAACTATGATAGACGAACGCATTGAGCAGGCTCTTATAGAGACAAAAGCAAAGCTCTTGATATTAGATCCTATCCAAGGATATTTGGGGAGCAAGGTTGATATCAATCGAGCAAATGAAGCTAGAGAAATGACAAAGAAGATTGGTATGTTAGCAGAAAAATATAAATGTGCAGTAGTCTTTATTGGACATATGAATAAAGGTGGGGGAAGTAAAGCTGCTTATCGTGGTATGGGTTCAGTTGACTTCTTTGCAGTAGCTAGAAGCGTATTACTTGTAGGTAGAATTAATGGAGAACCAGATTTAAGAGCTGTAGTACAAATTAAAAATAACTTAGCACCATTTGGAAATTCTAAAGCATTTGCATTAGTGGAAGATGGCTTTCAATGGAAAGGTGATTATGCAATTACAGTTGATGAAGTATACAGTATGGTTATATTAATCCGGATTATCCAGCTGCTATAAAAAGAGAAAACTTTATAATTGATATTGACGCATATTCTAAAGGAATAATTTATGTAGAAGACGTAGAAGAGTATCTTAATCAAATGCACCATGAAGATCAGAAATGTTTTGAAGAAATGATTACAGAGACTTTAAGAACGGAAATGTCAGCAGTTAAAGGAGAATAGTAATGGATGTTACTAATGGTACAAATTTTCAAATAACTAAAACTATGGAATCTATTGAAAGTAAGTTAGATACTGTGCAAATTTCAAACAATATAATAAATGATAATGTTCTTGGTACATGTGGACCAGAAGAGAATATAAATTGCAATAAACCATGGCGGATAGTAATTAGGAGGAATGTTGCTGATGGCGGAAGTAATAACTAAAACATATATAGAGAAGGAAAAGATAGTTAACCAATGTGATGTTTTCCGGAATATCGAATTTATAGAAAGTGTGAAAGAGGATGGAAATGTAATTGAGGTTAGTAAAATAAATTTTCCACTAGCTATTGTTTTAACGCAAGCTTGTGATTTGCAACAAGATTTTTCTTCACGAAAAAGAATACAAGAAAGTAAAAATGGAAATCATGACAAGTATTTGATTTCAGTTATAGTAGCACCGATTTATAATGTTGAAGACTTTAGGTTAGGAGAACACTTGGAACAATTAGGGTTGAAAATGGAAGGAAAAGGGAGCAGGAACAAATCGTTATGCGGGGGAATTATAAAAAATGAAAACAAAAGATTTCACTTTTTGAAATTTACTGATGATGTAGCAATAGTAGAAAGCGTTATTGATTTTAAGCATTATTTTTCCGTCACAGTTAATTATTTAAATGAGACATATGATAAGAAATATGTATGTTCGGTAGATTCATTATATCGAGAATTGATTTCGCAAAGATTTTCAAATTTTCTTTCAAGGATAGGACTACCAGAATAGAAAATGGTAAAAAATTTTAAAACTATTGCATTTTTCCTATAAATTGCATATACTATAACTACAGATAGAGATATCTGCCGTGTGGAGACACGTAAAAGCTGGGCTGGATGTGGTGCAGGGTAAAGACCACAGCAGATAGACTTTCGACAGAGAGTCGGGCTAGGCATCTTAGAGAAAGATGTAGTCCATATCGGGGACTTAACGATACCGATAGCGTTTAGATATTCGACAGAATATCGGGGCTGACAGGCAGCAGAAAACACTCAAATAATAAAATCTGAAGCGGGTGGATGTTCCATCCGCTTTTTGAGGTATATAGATGACAAAAAGAGAAGAACGAAAAGTGATAGTAGATAAAATTGTTGAGTTTGCACATGATTATAGCGAACATTTATTAGGAAATACATTTATGTTTGTCTTTGATAATCGTTACATAGAAGTATCATTTAGAAAAAGTGATTTTGCACATTTGACGGGGGTGGATAAGCGTTTATCTGCAAATGATTTTTATAAAGAAGCCAAACGTGGAACATTGAGAGAGAACCAAATATGGTTTTCATCTAGGCATCCGTATGATTTATGCTTGAGGAAAGTTGTACATATGGAAGATTTAGCGAGAGCATTTTACAGTGATGGAATAGTGTTAGAAGATGTAGGGACGGATACGGCAGTATATAAGTTTGGGTTTACAGAGTTGAATTTCACACTATGTTTTGGAGAAGATTTAGATCAAGATGGAAATAAGAGAAGTGCTTATTTTATACCTAAGTCATTAAGGAGTGGAGACTGTTTTGAACGAAGTGATAAGGTGTATGAAATAGACTTCATTTTTAGAAAGAAGAATAATCAAAGAATATATAATGAGATGTTATTTCAAGGAAATCAAGAGATTGAGAGTATTCCATATGTGATACGTGAAATACTTGATGAATCATTGAATATAGTAGAAAAATAAAGGGAATTCTCGGCTCTAATTTGGCTCTAATAAATCAGAGTTTCTCAAACAAAAATTGAGAATTAGAATAATATAATGAATAAAATGAGTGAAAGTAAGTGGAATCAGTTCAGATTACATTACTCGCACCCGAATTCGAATAATGTACGAATCCCCACAACCTTAGGAAAATCAAGGACTGTGGGGATTTTTGGCTCTGTGCGGTACTATTTTGGTACTAAAATAGATTTAATTTAATTTGTTTGTAAAAGTATTGTTTTGTGATGTACTATGTTATGATATTGTCAAAAGATTTAAGTTCAAGAATATTTCAGAAAAACCATAGCAATGAGAGGAGATTATCATGCATAAAGAAGTTCATAATTTAGATTCGCTTCGAAAATTAGTACGTGAGTTACAAGTGGAAAATAAACAATTGCAAGAATTACTTAAACAAGCGAATATATTATATGATCATACAGATTCTGTGTTTGAAGAGGCAGTAACAGATAATGTAGAATATGATCCAGATCAAGGTGAACGAATTATTGGTGAATTTATAACAGAACGACATGCAAAACGTTTTATCGGTATGTTTTGGGGGAGAATAGATGTCTACGCACAAAGAGCGAAGAATGGGAATTATTATCCGAGGTGTAATGAGAGATGGAATGCGTCAATCTGTCAAATACAGCGAGGAGATAAGAAAAATTGCGATGATTGTCCAACTACTAGCTGGATACCGTTAACTCCTGAAATTGTTAAATTACATTTGATAGATAAATCAGAAGAAGGAAAGAATGTGATAGGAGTATATCCAATGCTAGAAGATTCAACATGTCGATTTCTCGTATTTGATTTTGATAATCATGAAAAGGGAGCTGAGAGGAACGATTTCGCAAATGTAGATGACGAATGGCATCATGAAGTAGATGCATTAAGAATGATATGTAAACAAAATGGTGTTGAAGCATTGG
>JAWXVD010000207.1:0-4555 GCA_044425705.1 Eubacteriales bacterium
ATAACCCTCCAGAAGTATTGAGGGAAACCGCCTACCGTTATGGTAGTACCATGGAAATATTTTAGCATATTTTGTTGAAAAAGTATAGGTTGAAAAAGGCAAGATTTTTGTTTGATATGAGGAGAAATGATGAGAAGAAATAAAGCAAATTTTTATTAATTTAACGCTTTTAAAATGTATGCCCTTGTATGCATAGCCCATAAATAGGGCATTTGCAGTATTTTTATTCAAACGGTAACATTTTGGTAATAAGAATTCATAACATTATATGATATAATAACAAGCAGGTTACAATAAAATAAATAGGATCGGATTACAAATTGCTAGACTGTAAGGAAGTGAAGGTTATCAAGTGAAAAAACAACGTATTTTATTAGTGGAAGATAGCAAGGAAATAGCACAAGCAGTTGTAATGAATTTAGAGTATGCAGGATATGATAGTGTATTGTTTGAAGATGGACAATCGGTTGTGGAATATTTAAAAGGGGATCATAGATTTGACATTGCGGTGTTGGACATTATGGTTCCGTATATAGATGGATTTGAGTTAATGTCTTATATGAAGGATTATGGAATTCCTGTAATTTACATGACAGCTAAGGCAGACTTGGATTCTGAGATTCAAGGTCTTCGAGCGGGAGCAGAGGATTATGTGATGAAACCATTTAAGATGCAAAGTTTATTGGTAAGGATAGAAAAGATATTGGAAAGGCATGGACAAACAGGTCGTGTCTATGAGTACAAAAATATTGTGGTAGATGAAGAGAATAGAAGCGTAACAAAAGATGGAATAGAGGTTTGTTTTGCACCAGTAGAATTCGACGTATTTTTATTGTTGTTAAAGAATAAGAACAGAACAGTTTCAAGAAATAAAATTCTTGATGAAGTCTGGGGAGAAGATTTTTTCGGAGATACTAGAACGGTGGATGTTAGAATTGCAATGATACGTAAAAAGTTAGAATTATTAGATGAGATTAGAACGATTCCTAAAACGGGATATAGATTAGAAGAAAAAGATTGGAAATGAAAATTTCAACCAGAAATTTATTTTTTGGTAAATAAAATGGTCAGATTGTAAGAAAGTGATGGTTTTTAAATATGAAACTATGGAAGAAAATATCCATTATCTGTATAGCAATACTCATAGTTGTGGATGCTATATCATATGGTGGCTTAGTTTGGTATACAGAGAAAGAGTTAGTGGGAACTGAAGTTGAATATCAACAAAAGGTGTTGATGGACACAAGGGAGAAGTTTATAGAAACTTACTATGCAAATGTATTAGTTACAGATAGTGAAATCGTGAAAAATTCATTAGCAAATTACTTGTTTAGTCAAATAGGAAGCAGTGATATGGTGTTGTATAAGGGGGCTGAAATAGTATATTCAACATATGATTTAGACCCACGTAGGTATCTTGGCAATCAGTCTTATTGCAATGTAGAGATAAATGGAGAACAATTTTTGATATTAAAATCAAAGGATTATGATGATGAAATTTTCGAAATCTATCTTATGGTGAGTATACAAGAGATTTATGATAATTTAAATGATATATTTGGATGGTTTTTGCTGTTAAATATGGGAGTGATATTAGTCGGTATTTTATTCATTATATTTGCAGTTAAAATGAGTTTACGTCCATTACATAAATTAGAAGAGAGTACAAAAATGATAGCATTAGGAGATTATTCTAGAAGAATAGAAGTAAAAAATCAAGATGAGATTGGAAATTTATCAGTGCATTTTAATAAGATGTCATCAGAAATCGAAGAGAAAATGATAGAGTTAACAGAGTATATTGAACGGCAAAAAATATTTGTTGGTGCAGTTAGTCACGAATATAAGACACCTATTACGGCAATGCTTCTTCACATTGATATGTTGCAAAATATGTATCTAGATGAAACAAAGCGAGCACAATCTTTAGATATATTAGAATCACAGTGTGAGTGGTTAGAAGAATTAACCCAAAAATTATTACAAATTACAAGTTTGAATCAATATCAAAGAGTTAATAAAAAACCATATCAGATTAACAAGTTATTTCAAAAAGTAAAAGATAGTACGGAAGCTATTTTGCAAGAAAAACAGCAAGCTCTAATTATAAAGGTTGAAAATAAATTTTCAACCTCAGCGTCTGTAATTTCACCCTTGCCAGCAAGTGAAATCACTGGACTTAAATGTGAGAATACAACTATGTTATTTGATATGGATTTATTACATAGTGCCTTAGTGAATCTAATTGTAAATGGTTCTCGTGCATCAGAAATTGGACAAGAGATATATTTAATAGAGGCAGATCACAAAATTACAGTAAAAGATTTTGGAAAAGGAATGGATGAAAAGGAATTGGAGAAAATTACAGAACCGTTTTATCGGGTGGATACCTCTAGAAATCGAAAAACTGGTGGGCTGGGTTTAGGGTTAACACTTGTAGAAGAAATTATAAAAGTGCATGGAGCAACTTTGGAGATAAGAAGTGTGTTACAGCAAGGTACAACGGTAATGATAACATTTCCGTAATATAATGATAGCATAATGGTAACCATAGTAGCATTTTACTGTTTTATAATACGATTATAGTAATACAGCAAATATAGAAAGGGAGAATGTGAATATGAAGAAATTAATTGTAATAGCAATGGGGGTATTATTGATAGGAAGTGTACTAGTAGGGTGTCAAGCAACATTGTCAGAGAAAATTATAACAGAAAACAATATGGATAATTTACTGGAAATAGCAAATGGAAAGGAAAAAAAGGAAGAGTCTACAGCAAAGATTTTAAATCTTGGAATACCTAAAACATATCAAACAAGTTTCCAAAATAAGTCTGGAGATATAGTGGTAAATGTAAATGCAAATGTGATAATTCCAAAGGAAGAATTCATGTCTATTTATACAGTAGAAGACGATGTGATAACACAGGAAATGTTGAATAAGTTTATAGATGTGATGACGAAAGGAGCAGATATCTATAGCATACCTAGTTCACCAACTCATATTGCAGATGTAGAAGAGAAGTTAGAAGTATTTCGTAAGGCAAAAGAAGCAGGGGAAACCTATTTAGAAGGGAGTGAGATCCCGTTAGATGAAATGATTAAGAATTCAGAAGAATCTCTGGCATATTTAAAAGCAAATTTGACGGAGCAGAAGATAGATAGTACCATGCAGGTAGCATATGGAAAGAATTCATATAATGGACGTATAACATTAGACGGAGATGCCTATACTATTTGTTATCGTAATGCTGATAGTGGAGAAGAGTTAAGTTTTTTTGCAGATGCAATTGATACAATAATACCTTTTCAAAATGTGACACCTCCAGATTATGAAATAAGTAGTGAGCGAATGGAACAAATGAATAGGTTAATTGAGGAATTAGGATTTGAAAATATGACTTGCGTCCATCAAGATTATGTACAGACAAATAATTGTCCAGAGGGAAAATCGGATGCTTATCGTTTTGTATATATGAGGTCATATGATGGTGTGGATTCTGTATTTGTGAATGGAATAGATAGTGGAGATGGGTATATTTATGAAGCACCTGTACATGATGAATATGTGAAAATTATATTAACGGAGAATAAAATAGTAGAAATCTCATGTATATGTCCACAACATGTGGTTGGTACAGAAGTGGAACAAGCAGTATTGCTTTCTTTTGAGGAAGTATGTGATGTGTTCCAGAAAATGATGTTGGTTAAGTATCCTACCAATGAGGGAAGTATTCAAGAATTTACTGTAGATAAAATTCAATTAGGATACAAGAAAATCCGAGTATCGGTAGATGAAGAGTATATGATGGTACCTGTATGGGATTTTAATGGTACGATTATTAGAAGTTCAAATGAGTCGGTAAATGAATTTGAAAATAAAATTCCTTATATGAGTCATTTGACGATTAACGCAATTGATGGAACCATTATTAGTGATCGTGTAGTGTTTTAAAAGGTACAGCGTTGAGGAATAAAAACTTTTCGCAATAAAATAGCTAGAGTTGATGCAAACTAACCTCTAATGAGATAAAATATAAGAAAAATATTTTTCGCACAGGGGGTTTTTACAGATGACAAAAAAAGAAAAAAGAGAACGTAAAAAACAAGATCGTGGAATCGTAGATTTTATGATGGTAGTAAAATACTTCTTTCATGATTTAACATTATGGATTTCGGAAATGATTGATCCAAGAGACCAGAGCTATATCACATATTCGCAGGCAGATTTATGTTATCTTGCAATTATGAAAAATATCTGTGGACAACATTCTATGCGTCAGATGGAAGAAAATTTTAATAATGAAATATGCATTGACACACTGCGTTTTTTGTCAGGAAATGAAAAGTTGAAAGAAATGCCACATTATGATACCTTGAATTATTACTTGGAAAAGTTGTCACCAGAATGTATTTACGAGTTAAGAAAAAAGATGGTAACAAGTTTGATTAGAGGTAAAGCATTTAATAGAGGACGCTTACTGGGAAAATATTGGAGAGTTATTCTGGATGGAACAGGACTATTCTATTTTAAAGAAAAGCATTGTGAAAACTG
>JAWXVD010000208.1:0-4546 GCA_044425705.1 Eubacteriales bacterium
TTTCTCGTCAGTATATGGTACTATCCAATCAAAATAAAAAAGAAATAGATTATGAAGATGTGAAAAATGTTTACACTATAGTATTATTGGAAAATACCTATCCCTATTTTAAAGATCACCCAACAGATTATGTACATAAATCTTCACAAACATTTGATACAGGTGTAACCTTAGATTTATTACAACATTATATTTTTGTAGAACTTGGAAAATTTGACAAACTAATTACCACCATTGATACAAAACTGGATGCATGGTTCAAATTTATTTTAACGAAAACACCGTATGATTTAATGACAATCATACAACAGTTTTCTACCTTTGAATCCTTGTATCAGGAAATTGCCACATTTATGATAGATAGGAAGGGGATATTTGCTATGTTATTTGAAGGAATGGCAGTACTAGATGATAATAGTATTCGAAATGCGCTAAAAAGAAAAGATAATAGAATTGCAGAATTAAGCATGGAAAATCACCAAAAGGATATTTTGTTTCAACAAGCAATGCAAGAAAATCACCAAAAGGATATTTTGTTTCAGCAAACACAAACGAACATGATTAAAGGCATGCTAGCTAATCAAATTCCAGATGACAGTATTATAGAAATTGCTAATATTACAAAAGAAGAATTGAAGGAAGTTAAGAAATCTATGGGTTTACAATAAATGTGGTGAAGCTTTTAGCTATAAGTTTTATTCAAAAATTGATGCGTTTCTCCTGGGATTTTCTGAAGTTAATTCTTTAGTTGTAAACCAGTCTTAATTTATGGTACAATTTAATTAGAAAAGCAACTACACCCAAACTTTTCGGAAGTGACGTTTTGAAAATATGGCTCGGTAGAGCTCGTTTATCTTTTACACAATGTGGTCAAATTGGAAACTTAATCCTTTTATAAGATTATGAACAACACGCATCATAATTAAATTAGGAGGATTTATGAAAACAAAAACTTGCTTAAAAAAGGCATCAATCTATTGTTTTGGCTTATTTATCATGTCACTTGGGGTGTCGATTTCAAAGGCATCATTCTTAGGGGTATCACCAGTAAACTCAATTCCAGCAGTACAAAGTACTATCTTAAATATTGATATGGGTATTTGTACAACAATTGTATTTACCATCTTTATTTTAATTCAAATTTTAATTATGAGAAAAGAGTTTAAACTTTTCAATCTGTTTCAAAGTATTCCATCTTTTTTATTTGGCGTTTTTGTATCAGGTTCTAATTTTTTATGTGGTCTATTTTTACCAGAAGTGTCAAGTTACTTTGTAGCAATTATTTATTTGCTCATTAGTATCGTTCTGGTTGCACTTGGTATGTGCCTAAAATTCCTACAAGGTTTTCTTGAAAAACCTGTGCGTAAATTTCTTTATGGAAATGAAAATACCTAAGATTGTGAATGCTCATTTTGGTACAGCACATTCTCACCTATCACACAAAATCTACTTATCTACAAAATTACCCACAGCACATTTGTCTTAAATATACTGTGGGTTTTGTTTTGTCAAATCCCTAAAATATCCCAAAAGATACTTGAATAAGGATGGTTGTTCATCAAAATTAACTTGTAGTAAATAAATTCTACCTTCAGTTTAATGATTGGTAAATAGTTTTTGTGTATTCTACGTGTTACAATAAATACAGAATCATTTTAATCAAGAGAGGTATTTTATGAATATTAACAATATACTACGTGAGAAACGAAAATTATTAGGTTTAACACAAGAACAAGTTGCAACCCATTTAGGCATTACTACACCAGCTGTGAACAAATGGGAGAAAGGACTGTCATGCCCAGATATCACTTTATTGCCCATGTTAGCTCGGTTGCTCAAAACAGATCCAAACACTTTATTGTGCTTCAAGGAAAATCTGACAGATTCAGAAATAGGTGTTTTCTTAAACCAAGTAAACGAAACAATAAAAACGAGTGGATTTGAGCAAGGATATAATTTAGCGGTAGAACAAATTAGAGATTACCCTCACTGTGTAAAACTAAAATACAATCTTGCTTTGGTATTAGACGGAGCTGTGCTCATTTCTATTTCAGCTAAAGATGCTCATAAAAACTACACGATACAAATTGATAAACTCTATGAGGAAGTTGCTGAATGTGGTGATGAAATTTCAGCAAATAATGCACGATTTATGTTGGCATCGAAGCACTTATCAAAAAACGAATTTGACAAAGCACAGGTATTGCTAGATCTCATTCCTCGAAAAGCTGATATCCCCGATAAACAAACCTTATCTGCTAATCTGTTATCTATGCAAGGAAAAAGCAGTGAGGCTGCTGTTATCTTAGAACGTATGGCATTAACCAGTTTGCAAGAAATCTTAGTGCCAATTACAAAGTTGATTCCAATATTAGTTTCTGAAGATAAACATTTACAGGCAGAGCAATTGGCAAAAGCAATTCAGCTGAAATACCAATCCTTGGGTTTGTGGGATTACAGCGCATACCTTGCTCCTATGCAATTAGCGATTGCTAAAAAGGATGTTCCCACAAGTATTGAAATCATTAGTAAAATGTTAAATGCTTGCGTGAACGCATGGGAAAGTTCCAATTGTCCTCTATATTTGCATCAACCAGTAAAAGAAGTTTCAAAAACTATGGGATATGATTTTCTTCCATCACTACTATCAGAGTTAGAAAACAGTTCCGAATATGCTTTTTTGCAACCATCTTCTGAATTCTGTGAGCTTACTGCAAAATATAAGGCAATCCTTAATACAAATTAAACTTTATTTAACAGCACAGCACCAGTTTAAGCGCTTTGCTGTTTTTATCTAAATCCCAATAATACCCCAAAAGATAATTGTATAAAGATGGTATACTCTTTGGTTGAGAAATGAGCTTAATTTATATACCCTTTAGCAGACTTAAAATATAGTCTGCTATTTTTATGTCTTGACAACTGTACTTTTTTGTATCATACTGTACTTGTCACAATATAACACTATAACACAAAGGAGGTAAAATATTGGAGATAATAGTTAGTAATAAGTCAAGTAGACCTCTTTATGAACAGATAGCATCGCAGATAAAAAACGCAATTATGACTGAAGAATTAAAGGCTGGAGAAGCACTTCCATCAGTAAGAGCTCTTGCTAAGTCATTGCAAATTAGTGTCTTGACTGTTCAAAAAGCATATACCACTTTAGGTGAAGAAGGATTTATCGAAACAACAGCAGGCAAAGGTTGCTACGTTTCGGCACAAAATCAAGACTTTTATCTTGAAGAACAACAAAAAAAGATTGAGGAACAGTTTAGCAATGCTATAGAAATTGCTAAGCAAAGTGGCATTTCTCTCGAAAAACTTAAACAGCTTTTAGCATTATTATATGAGGAGGACTAAAATGAGTGGCATTTTATCAGTAGATAATTTAACAAAGCATTATAAAGATTTTACATTAGACAACGTTTCGTTTTCTGTACCTTATGGCTCAATCGTTGGATTGATTGGAGAAAATGGTGCAGGCAAAAGCACCATAATCAAAGCAATAACAGGTGTCATAGGTTCGGACAATGGAAACATTTCTATGTTTGGATATGATGACAGTATGTCTGTAGAGCAAAAAAGCAAGCTTGCCGTAGTTTTTGATGGAAGCAATTTTCCAGACGTTTTAACTGTAAAAACGCTAAATAATGTCTTGAAAAACATTTATCAAAATTGGGATGAAGAAATATATTTTTCTATGGCTTCTAAATTTGATTTGCCAAAAAATAAAAACATCAAAGATTTTTCAAAGGGCATGAAAATGAAATTATCAATTATTGTAGCATTTTCACATAATGCAAATTTGATGATTTTAGATGAAGCAACAAGTGGTCTAGATCCTGTTGTCCGTGATGATATTTTAGATATATTACTTGACTTTGTACAAGACGAAAATAACTCGGTGATTGTATCTTCTCACATAACAAGTGATTTAGAAAAAATAGCTGATTACATTGTATTTATCCATAAAGGTAGACTTGTTTTTAATTTACCAAAGGATGAATTAATGTATGACTATGGAGTAGTAAAATGTGGAGAAGAACAGTTTTGTAAACTTGACAGTACTGATTTCATTGCATATAGAAAGCAAGATTATTCTTACGAAATTTTAGTTTCAAAGAGAAATACAATTTCCAAAAAATATCCTAAACTGGCTGTTGAAAATGCAACAATTGATGAGATTATGTTGCTGTATATTAAGGGGGTAAAATAATGAAAGGTTTATTATTAAAGGATTATTACACCATAAAAGATACATTATTAATTCAACTAATTACTTTATCAGCGATAGGTGTTGGTATGTCTTTTGCTATAACGCCACTTGTTTTTGTTGTAATTTCAACTACTACTTTTAGTTTGTTTTCTAGTACAGCAATTGTGTCCGATAAAACAAGTGGATGGAATATGTTTTCAAATACAATTCCTATTTCAAAAGAAAAAGTGATTAGGAGCAAGTATCTACTGAGCATCTTATTAATATTAGTGGGATTATTTTTAGGTGTTATATTATCACTTTCGATGTCTTTAATAATGGGAGATT
>JAWXVD010000209.1:0-4533 GCA_044425705.1 Eubacteriales bacterium
CACTAACTGCTCCAATGTTTCTCTTTCAAATATTGTATTATCATCTTTGATGTAATCAAAAATCACTGGCTCAAGCACCATATATCCTGCATTAATAGGTGCACTATCATGATTGCTCTTTTCTCGAAACGAACGAACTGTATTATCTACTCCTATATCTAAAATACCTTTTTCCTGTTTTAAGGTAACCGCTGTTAACGTTGCGGCTTTTCCATGACTTTCATGAAATTCAATCACTTCCGTAATATTCACGTCACAGACACCATCTCCATATGTCATTAGAAAAGGTTCATTTCCTACATATTTTTGTATTCTTTTAATTCTACCACCTGTCATAGTATGTAGTCCAGTATCTACAACTGTAACTTTCCATGGTTCTGCATGTTGGTCATGAACAATCATTTTGTTTCCTTCTGTAAAATCAAAAGTAATATCACTGGTGTGCAAAAAATAATCTGCAAACCATTCTTTTATAATATGCTGCATATATCCTGCACAAATGATAAATTCATTATGCCCATAAGATGAATAAGATTTCATAATATGCCACACTACTGGCATTTCTCCTATTTCTATCATGGGTTTTGGTTTATAGGTGCTTTCCTCACTGATTCGTGTACCAAATCCCCCTGCTAAAATTACTACTTTCATAAAAAACAATCCCCATATTTTCTTATCTCACTATTATTAATGCAAGATATTTCACTTTATTAATATATTCCAAAACACCTTTTTGGCACCTATATATTTTCTATTACCTTTCTAGTTTTACCTAAATACTACTAGCACTAATTTACATCACAATATCCTTTTATTTAACTAATATCTTTTGATATAAAATAGCACCAATCCACACCCTCTTTCATATTCATATTTTCTAAAATTTCCTTCGCCTCAAATCTACCTGGGTGTGTTGTTACTATCATATAATTAAATTGCCAATTTTGTATTTCCCTAAAATGAACAATATCGACACCAAACATTTGTCCCGTCATATACTTATCAATCACAACTGTCAATTTTGCATTCGGAAACATACTTTTCATTAATGAATATGCTTTCTTACCATGTACTCCACCACCCCAAATTGCATAATTGAATTTTTCATTCATTTCATACTTTTTACTAATATCAAATAATTTTTCACATAATACTTTATCATATTCAACTCTATTTCTCTGCTCCCAAAATCCTGTCAATTGCAATATATCCTTTTTTTCTTGTTGAATTCTCAACAAGTTATCTTTAAATATATTGTAAAATAATTCTTTTATCTCTTCGACATCCACTGCTTTGGGGTACCAATCAATATTACCATAGTTTGATGAATCATAAAGAGGTATTAATTTATCTAGCCATGAAAATCTTTCATCTATATTATAAATCACTAAAATAACCGGAATACCTAGTGCTATACAAGGTGCAGCTGCATGTAATCTAGATGTAATTATTAATGAAGCTTCCCTTTCATACATATCCAACATTTTTCTTGCATGTACATCTATTTCTAATCTTTCTTCTTCGCTAAATGGTAACTTTTTTATATGTCCTTCATGCTTGCATCTAATACCCTTCTCTAAATATTCATTCGGCATATGTTCTTCGACTTCTACTGGAACATCCACTAAAAATATTTTGCCTTTACTAGGTGAACTTTTTCTTTTAGGTAATGTAATTGTTGCACATCCACTAATGTATGATTCTATACCTTTTCTTCTTAACAAAAACATGGTTGCTTCATCTCTACAAAAAATAGGTTCACATTTTTTTAGATATGGTACGATATCATCACATTCTTCATTAGACATCTCAAAGCTAATAAAAAAGGGAATTATTTTATCACTACATGGTAATTGATTAAATCTTTTATAATGCGAAGCATACCCTGCCATAGGTAAAATCACATAATCACCATCATAATATTTCATTTCAGTAACATTAATATCAATAATATCTTCCTCTGGAATTCCCATTTTGCTATATAAGGCATCAATTGCAAATGTTTGAATATTATCTCCTATATTATAAATTGCCCCATCACCAACTATAGTTCTTCCTGTGTACTTATATATTAATCTGCCAAATTTCATTTTAATCATTCCCTTCGACTATTTTTTCTACTATAAAATCTGCATATTCATCTATATTATCGTTACAATCATACATAGGTAATACACACTTTTGGCACATTTCATATTTATTTTTATTGCCTTTTAACATATCTATCCAAAATTCTCTTAATATTTCTCCATTCCAAATTTCTTGGAAACTTTGTACTTTTAAATCACCTATTACTAATTTTCTTTTCCAGTCAGCACAACAGACTGTTACTTCACCATCTGAATTTATGATACATGAGTAAAATCCAAAAGGACATACTGTCACATTTTGTATTTTTTGACCATGTATTCCGCCCCCCCCCACAGACCGTCCTAAAACCTAGATTCTAGGCAAAATTTCAGCCTTTTTTCTTTCTGTATACATTGAAAACTGAATAAAATGCATACTTAATTGAAAAAAGGCTTATGATGCAGCCATTATCTCCATCATTTTCTCAAATCCTAGTAGATTTTTTGCTCTTTCTATGTTATATCCCAGACAAAAGAGCGCAAATTCCCCTGTCACCTTTTTTACACCTCTCAGCAGAAAATAGGTGGCTCCCATAGCTCTCTTTATGGTTCCAAATGGATGTTCCGATAGACACATCCGTTGGGCTGTTTTTACCCGATTCGGTTGCAAGAAAATTTTCACTATTTTTATTTTCTTATACTTTGTCTTGGGTTTTGGTATTTTAGATTTCTCTTCCACACCTATTTTATCTTTTGATTCATCATCTAATATAATTACTTCTTCTGCTTCACCCACCCTATTCTCTTCCATACGTTGTTGTATTACCAATTCTTTTTCTTTTACTTCCAACCATGGTTTGCATGGTTTTTCTAAAGTATCCTTTGTGAAATCTATTTCTTTCCACTCATTTTTCCCTTTATAGCACTTATTTCTATTAGGGCAATGTTTGCAAGCATTTTTATTTGCATAGCGTATATTCCCATTTTTCTTTATACATTTTTGGCGAAGTATTTCTCCCATTGGACAATACACTAAGTTTCTTTCGGGATCTCTTACAAAATATCCTTCTTTTGCTTTTTCTTTCATTTCTTCTGGTGTTCCATATGGTGATGTTGTTTTTTCTGCTTCTGTTGTTTCTTCTTTTTCTTTTCTTCTTACTTCTTTTACCTCTATTTCTGTAATCACATCTTTATAGGCATCTGGTATTTCTCCCATATGTAAACATTTTTTTATTTCTTCTGCATCAGTACTTGTTTTATCAATTTCTTCCACTTCTTCATATGTTATTTCTAATTCATATCCATCTTTTCCATCTGCTGTTATGACATGGGGAATGATTCCATTTTCTAAACAATGTATCATATCCTCACTACTTTCATAGCCTCTATCTGCAACTACTTCTAAGATTTTACCTTCTGTTTCCTTTCGGATACCTTCCATTGTCACTTCCAGCATACCATGATCTGTGACTTGGTTTGTCATAGCAAAATCTCGAATCAAATGTGTTTCTGAATCCACTGCTGTTTGGGGATTATATGCCACTGCAAAACCATTCTTATTTTTCATCAGCCTTGCATCTGCATCAATTAAAGAAAGCTGTGATATTCCACTTTCTTCCATCATCTTTTGATAAGATTCATATCTTGCCAAACGTTCCTGTGCTTCCTTTAATTTTTCTTCCACTTGTTCTTTGGTTAGTTTTTCTTCTGTTCCTTCTTCTGTTTCTTCCTCTTTATCCATTTCTTCTAATATTCTTAAATACTCTTCACTATGGATGTCAAGCCACTTGATTCTATCATCAAGTTTATTTTTCGTGAAGTTATTATCTTTTCCATTATTGGCTAGAAATTTACTACCATCTATGGAACAATATCCCCATTGAATAACCTCTGCTAATTTGCTATTAAAGTCATGGAAGATTTCTTTCATACTTTCTATATTTTCTTTTCGAAAATCAGAAATAGTTCGAAAATCTGGTTCTACTCCACCTAGCATCCACTTTACTTCTAAATTCACCTTGCAACTTGTTGCTAATTTTCTAGAGGAACGTAATCCATTTCGATTACCATAGATAAACAACTTATACATACCTTTAGGGTCATACGATGGTCTGCCTTCTTTTGCCGCTTCTTTTATATTATACTTTGTTAAATCTAAGCTGTTTACAAAAGCATCTATAATCCTTGCAGTGCTTTCCTTATCAACTAAAAAATCCCAAGAACACATCATCATTTGATTTCTATCAAAAGTTGCTACACGTGGCATATTTCCATTCCTCCAAATATAGATTTGAGTAAATTTCTTCCATCTCTATTATACTACATTTTAGGCGGAAATTCTTGTTTTTTATGCATTTTATTCAGTTTTCAAGGTACATTTTTTCTATGTTAAACACTGAATGATTCAGTGATTGCACATCATTTTTTAAACGATGCTTATGCTAGTTTTCGGACAGTCTGCCCA
>JAWXVD010000042.1:0-15006 GCA_044425705.1 Eubacteriales bacterium
TCCGATCTCAGAGCAACTCAAAGCTGTTGTTAAATAGTTGAGTTTAGGGTGACGATTGGAGTTTAGGGTGACGAGAATCGTGTGAAAAAATATCCCCTGCAGACATGCTCATCGCAAATTGTCTGCTGGGGATGATTTTTTCACACGATTCTCTGTTTGTGTAAAAGGTCAAAGGCGAGAAATAAGTCTAGATAGAGATGTGGAAAGTTTTAAAGGCGAGTAAGAGCGTTAGCTAGAGTGGTAGTAGAGGGGCAAAAAGCGAGTCGGTATGAGGGTGTAGTATGGATGATGTAAAAAGAGAGAATGGGTTGTTGTGGTCCACTGTATTTGTGTTTTCAATTGCAGGGTTTTGCGAAACGGTAATAGGTAACTTTGTACCGTTTTTAAGAGAAGCATATGGATTTGATTATGAATTTGCTGGATTGTTGATTTCATCAGCATCTGTTGGTGGATTTGTTGCAGTTATTTTATCGGGCATTTTACCTTCCTATTTAGGTAGAAAAATTAGTATTATGTTTTGGTCGTTATGGATTGTAATAGGATATGCAATATTAGGTGTTGGAATTAGTGTTCCAATATTGCTTTTGATTGCATTTTTTGGAACGGGAGTTTCTAGAGGGGGAAGTGCTAACTTTAGCAGTACCATGATGGCGCTTCTTTCACCAAAAAATTCATCGAGAGGATTTTTACTAGTACATGGAGGTTTTGCTATAGGAGCATTGCTATCGCCGTTATTATTAGTATATTTGGTTGCAAATGGATTTTCATGGAAAGTAATGGCAGGGATTTTATGCGGATTGGCTACCATTAGGTTATTGTATTATATTAAGATGGACATTCCTGAAATAGAAAGAAAAGAAAAAGGTATTTCGGCTAAAGAATTAGATTTTTTAAAGGATCGTTATTTTTGGCTTGGAGGGGTTATATTATTTTTCTATGTATCCGTAGAAATAGGAATTTGTGGATGGCTTGTTACGTATTTTCAAGATATGGGAATTTTAAGTAGTGAAATATCGCAATTAACGAATAGTCTATTCTGGTCTGCTATGTTAGTGGGTAGAATAGTAGGAGGAGTGGTTACTAATAAAATAAAAACCTGTACATTGCTAGTAATCAATGCATTTGGAATGACAGTCTTTATTTTTGTTATGCTTTTAAGTACATCTACAATATCGGCATTATTTGGTTTGGCGGGTGTATCATTTTTTATGGCAACTATGTATCCAGCAACATATGGTTTTGGAAGTACAAATTTAGGCGGAAATGATTTTGGGTGTAGTATGCTAAACTTATTACCTAGTCTCGGAAGCGTTATCGCACCAGCACTTGTTGGTTTAGTAGCAGGAAAATGGGGAATTCAAATGGGTATGGGCTTATTGGCAGTATACACAGTTGTTCTGCTTATTGTGGTTTTATTCACAGCCTGGATAATGAGAAAACACTAACGCCCCTAATCCCTTACGCCCCTAATCCCTAACGCCCTTAATTCTTTAAGCCCTTAATTCCTAACGTCCTTAAGCCTTTAATTCCTTACGTCCTTAAGCCCTTAATTCTTTAATCCCTTAATCCTTTCATGCCTTTAAAAATCCGACTTCGCAACGCGAAGAGCCTACCCCCATATTAAGCCAAAGACAGAGACGGATATAAAAATAAATTGCCCCAAGACAATTTGCGATGAGCATGTCTTGGGGCAATTTATTTTTATATCCGTCTCGTCACCCTTAATAAGTCATAGCACTTTCTTCTCCGTTGAGAACGCGTAATCCGCCTTGAACAAGTGCAATTAATTCGTCTTCGCCAGGATAAATTGTCATTGGAGCAATCCATGAACAAGCTTCTTTTAAACCAGCAATAACGTTTCTATCGTAAGCAATACCACCAGTTACGATGATTTGGTCAACTTTACCTTTTAATACACAAGCCATAGATCCGATATCTTTAGCTACTTGGAAAATAAATGCATTACAAACACTTGTAGCTTTTGCATCACCAGCATTTACCAGGTTTTCTACTTCGCGCATATCATTTGTTCCCATGTATGCATTGAAACCGCCGTTTCCTACGAACATTTTATAAACTTCTTGTTGTGTATATTTTCCACTGAAGCAAAGTTTGATTAAAGCACCAGAAGGAGCACCACCAGCACGTTCTGGAGAGAATGCGCCATCACCATCAAGAGCATTGAATACGTCAATGATTTTTCCTTCAGTATGAGCACCTACAGAAACACCACCACCCATGTGAACTACAACTAAGTTTAAGTCAGCATATGGTTTATCGATTTCTTTTGCATAACGTTTTGCAACGGCTTTTTGATTTAATGCATGGAATACGCTAGTTCTTGGAAGTTCAGGTACACCTGAGTATCTAGCTGATTCACATAATTCGTCAACAACAACAGGATCTACGATATAAGAAGGAACACCGATTGAATCAGCAATTTCACGAGCCAAAATACCACCTAAGTTAGAAGCATGTTGACCTTGCACACCAATTTTTAAGTCTGCGATTAATTCATCAGTTACAGCGTAAGTTCCACCTGGAATTGGTTTTAACATACCACCACGACCTACTACCATTCCAAGAGTAGCGATATCGAAATTTTTTTCCTTTAAAAGATTTGTAATGATTTCTTTTCTGAAGTCTTTTTGATCAACAATACTTGCATATTGTGCGATTTCTTCAGTAGAGTGTCTAAGTGTTTCTTCGAACAATAATGTTTCGTCCTCATATACACCGATTTTAGTAGATGTAGAACCTGGATTGATAATTAAACTTTTGATTGACATTGTTAGTCCTCCTTGTTATTTTTTAATGATTCAGCTACAACAGCAGCTAAAGCAATAGAGTTTACTTTTGTTTCGAAAGAATCAGAACGGCTTGTAAGAATAGCAGGTGCTTTTGTACCAGTTAAAATACAACCATTTTTAAATTCTGTAGTTTTTACGATAAATTTATATGCGATATTTCCAGCGTGAATATCAGGGAAAAGAAGAATGTCAGCATCACCAACAATTTTTCTATCTTCGGCGTGTTTGTGAACTGCAGCTTCAGGTTCTATAGCAAGATCAAGAGAAAGTGGTCCATCTACGATACATCCTGTAATTGTGCCATCTTCATTCATTTTAGAAAGCGCATCAGCTTCTATGGTAACAGGCATTTTAGGATTGACTATTTCAACAGCAGCGAGAGCAGCTACTTTAGGGCAAGGGATGCCACAAGCATGTGCAACTTTTACAGTGTGATCAATAATAGATACTTTATCTTCCAATGTTGGATAAGTCATAAAAGCAACATCTGTAAAGAAGAGAAGGCGATCCATACCTTTGATTTCAAATACACATACATGGGATAATGGTTTTCCTGTACGTAATCCAACGTCTTTATTTAAAATACTTTTTAAGAAAGTTTTAGAATCTACCAAACCTTTCATATACATATCTGCTTTACCGTCGTGCACTAATTTTACGGCTACAAGTGCAGCTTCAGCATCATCTTTTACATCGATAATTTCGTAACCTGAAAGATCCATATCGATAGAAGCAGCAACTTCGTTAATTAAATCTACATCACCAACTAAGATAGCATCTGCAATGTTACGTTCTTTTGCAGCTTTGATCGCTTCTAATACAGGCGCATCTTGCGCAACTGCAACAGCAACTTTTTTCATACTACAGTCATTTACTTTAGCAAGTAAATCATTAAAACTCATGTTCATTTGTTTACACCTCTTATTATTTTATTTTTACACGCAACAAACCAAACATAAAAAATTATGCTCGGTACAATGGAATCATGAAAAATGCTTACAAGTGAAGCATTTTTCATTTCTAATATCTTTAAAATCATACCACTGATAGGATGAAAAAGTCAAGGCGAATGGTTGAATAAATGAGATAAATCTGTTAGAATAGTAGACAGGTTTTAAGTGAAACAAAAAGAATGCGTATAAAGTATCCAAATGAATGGTAGATTTACGCAATAGGAGTAATATATGAACTTAGTAAGCAAAATGTTTGGAACACACAGTGAGAGAGAATTAAAACGTGTTTGGCCAATCGTAGAACAAATTGAAAAATTACGTCCAACTATGATGGAATTATCAGATGAAGCATTAAAGAACAAAACAAAAGAGTACAAACAAAGATTAGCAGAAGGTGCTACATTGGATGATTTATTACCAGAAGCATATGCCACAGTTCGTGAGGCGGCAAGAAGAGCTTTGCAAATGGAACATTATCCAGTTCAGCTAGTTGGTGGTATTATTTTACATCAAGGACGTATTGCAGAAATGAGAACAGGTGAAGGTAAAACATTGGTCTCAACATTGCCAGCTTATTTAAATGCATTAGAAGGCAAAGGTGTTCATATTGTTACTGTCAATGATTATTTAGCAAAACGTGATGCGGAATGGATGGGGCAAGTACATCAATTTTTAGGATTAAAAGTAGGTGTAGTGCTTAACGATTTAAAAGCAGAAGAGAGAAGAGAACAATATAACTGTGATATCACTTATGTAACAAATAATGAATTAGGGTTTGATTACTTGAGAGATAACATGGTTATTTATAAGGAACAATTGGTGTTGAGAGGATTGCATTATGCAGTCATCGATGAAGTGGATTCAGTCCTTGTGGATGAAGCCAGAACACCATTGATTATTTCTGGACAAAGTGGTAAATCTACAAAATTATATGAAGCCTGCGATTTATTGGCGAGACAATTGAAACGTGGCGAAGATATGGCAGACCTGTCTAAGATGGATGCAATCATGGGGATTGAACAAGAAGAAACAGGCGATTTTGTCGTTAATGAAAAAGATAAGATCGTTAACTTAACTGCCAAAGGTATGGGAAAAGTAGAGCGATTTTTCCAAGTAGAAAACTTAGCAGATCCTGAAAATATAGAAATTCAACATAATATTATCTTGGCATTGCGTGCCCATAACTTGATGTTTAAAGATCAAGATTATGTAGTGAAAGACGACCAAGTCTTGATTGTAGACCAATTTACTGGTCGTATCATGCCTGGTAGAAGGTATTCAGATGGATTACATCAAGCCATTGAAGCCAAAGAACATGTAAAGGTAAAAAGAGAAAGTAGAACATTAGCAAGTATTACGTTCCAAAATTTCTTTAATAAATTTGGGAAGAAATCTGGTATGACAGGTACTGCATTAACAGAAGAGAAAGAGTTTCGTGATATCTATGGCATGGATGTTATTGAAATTCCAACCAATAGACCAGTAGCTAGAATGGATGCCCAAGATGCAGTATACAAAACACGTAATGAAAAATTAAGAGCCATTGTAGGGGCAGTAGAAGAAGCTTATAAAATAGGACAACCAGTTCTTGTAGGTACCATTACCATTGAAGGTTCTGAAGAAATCAGTAGTATGCTGAAAAAGAAAGGGATTCCTCATAAAGTATTGAATGCCAAATTCCATGAATTAGAGGCAGAAATAGTAGCAGATGCAGGTATTCATGGTGCAGTAACCATTGCAACAAATATGGCAGGTCGTGGTACTGATATTAAATTAGATGATGATGCCAAAGCAGTAGGTGGTTTGAAAATTATCGGTACAGAACGTCATGAATCACGCCGTATTGATAATCAATTAAGAGGTCGTGCAGGTCGTCAAGGAGATCCTGGTGCATCTAGATTCTATATTTCATTGGAAGATGATTTGATGCGTCTGTTTGGTTCAGAACGTTTGATTAGAATGTTTAATACACTTGGTATTCCAGCAGATCAAGAGATTGAACATAAAACTTTAAGTAATGCTATTGAATCAGCCCAAAAGAAAATTGAAAATAACAACTACGGTATTCGTAAAAATTTATTAGAGTATGATCAAGTAAATAATGAGCAACGGGAGATTATTTATGAAGAGAGACTCCGTGTGTTAAATGGTGAAAGCATGCGAGATGTAATCTATAAAATGATTACTGATATTGTAGACGAAGCAGTGGACACTGTAATCGGTGAAGATACTAGCTTTGAAGAGTGGGATTTCAAGGAATTAAATGAACTTTTACTTCCAATTATTCCTCTTCCAGTGATTACCAAAGACAGAGTGAATAAACCACAAAAAAATGCATTACAGCAACAATTAAAAGAAGAAGCTGTAAAATTCTATGAAGCAAAAGAAGCAGAATTTCCAGAACCAGAAGCGATTCGTGAATTAGAGCGAGTTATTTTATTAAAAGTGATTGACCGGAAATGGATGGGTCATATTGATGATATGGATCAATTACGTCAAGGTGTTGGTTTACAAGCCTATGGACAAAAAGATCCACTTGTAGAGTTTAAAATGAGTGCCTATGAAATGTTTGATAGCATGACGGAAAACATTAGAGACGATACAGTTAAGTTATTATGCCATATTCGTGTAGAACAAAAGGTAGAACGTGAACAGGTTGCAAAGGTAACAGGAACCAATAAGGATACCACTTTACAAAAAGCACCAATCAAACGCAGTGAAGTGAAAATTTATCCAAATGCACCTTGTCCATGTGGCAGTGGTAAAAAATACAAACAGTGTTGTGGTAAAAAATAAAGGAACTTATGAAAAGGAGCTAGAGTAATGGTTACACTTCACGGCTACACCGTAAAATGTAACCATCACTTTAGCTCCTTAAAAAGTAGTTAGAAGGGAGAAAAGATCATTCATGGTAGAGTTAGATCAGATAAAAACAGAGCTTCAACTTTACAAAGAGCCTTTACAGGAAGTGAAGGAATCACTAGATCTTACCAATAAGGCTCAAAAAATGGAAGAAATGGAACGAGAGATGGAATCGCCTCATTTTTGGGATGATCCTGATGTTTCCAATCAGAAGATGAAAGAGTTGAAAAGCCTAAAAGCTGTGGTAAATAGTTATTATGAACTAGAAACACAATTTGAGGATATCACCACTTTAGTGGAAATGGGATATGAAGATAATGATCCAGATTTAGCAGAGGAAGCAAGGGGAGAAATGGATTCTTTTATTGAAAAGCTTGATACGATTCGAATCAGTACCTTGCTATCAGGAGAGTTTGATAAAGACAATGCCATTTTAAAATTGAATGCAGGAGCTGGCGGAACAGAGAGTTGTGATTGGGCTAACATGCTATATCGCATGTATACTCGTTGGGCAGAAAAAAAAGGATTTTCTGTAGAAGTATTAGACTATCTAGATGGAGAAGAGGCAGGAATCAAATCTGTTACGTTTCAAGTGAATGGTGAGAATGCATATGGGTATTTAAAATCAGAAAAAGGTGTTCATCGTTTGGTTCGTATTTCACCATTTAATGCACAAGGGAAGAGACAAACATCATTTGCATCCTTAGATGTTATGCCAGATATTGAAGAAGATTTAGATATTGAAATCAATACAGATGATTTGCGCATTGATACGTATCGCAGTAGTGGGGCAGGTGGACAGCATATTAACAAGACATCTTCCGCAATTCGTATTACCCATTTGCCAACAGGCATCGTAGTTCAGTGTCAGAATGAAAGAAGTCAACATATGAATAAAGATAAGGCTATGCAAATGCTGAAGGCTAAACTTTTTATCTTGAAACAAGAAGCCAACGCAGAAAAATTATCAGATATTCGTGGTGATGTGACAGAAATAGGTTGGGGTAATCAAATTAGATCCTATGTATTTCAACCTTATACTATGGTAAAAGATCATAGAACCAATGTAGAAAGTGGCAATGTTGATGCAGTTATGGATGGTGCCATTGATGTCTTTAGCAATGGGTATTTAAAGTGGCTTAGTATTGGAATGCCAAAAGGAAATGTGGAGTAGGCTTGAGATTGCAAGATATAAAATAAGAAATTCTAGAGAAATATAAAAATGATGCTCTCATGTACACAATGGATATTGTATGCATGGGAGCATTGTTTTTTCGTATATGTTAAGCATCAAGAGATTCTGACTGTAGATTTTGCTGAATAGGAGTGTTTTTTACCTGTACAAGATTAAAATAAAAACCAGTACATGTCATTGTCATATAAGGAATAATGAAAAGAAATCCAAATCCAAAGGTAAAGAAAGCAAGGAGCAGTAATGGTAAAAAGCTAACATAAATATAAAATAATCTTCCTTTATGACCGTTCATCAAAGAACGGCTCATCAATAGAAGTTCTTTTGCTTCTTTATCTGGAAAATCAAGTAACAAATAAAATGCTTGTGAAAATTGTAGTTGAATCACCACAGCAACAATTCCACCAAGAATCAGAGCAATAGATGATAGTAACATGAAAATAGTAGAATTTGTCATCATATAAAGAGCAATCATAATACCAAATGGAATTATGCAGATAACAGTAAGCAATAGAGGAATAAATTTAATGATGATTGCTTTATCGGGGTGAGTTTTAAATCCATAAAATACTTCAGTGATGCTTGTGGAAGTATTACAATATATTTTCATATAGATATATAATTGCCCTACAGTAAAGATTCCGCCAATGAGGGTTAAGATAAATGAAATGGTGTAACTAATCACCATACCCACGATACTTCTATCATCTACCAGTGTAGAGGCGATGGTAGCAACAAGAAGAATGATTATTTCAGGTAATAGAGTTGCCATAATTGTCAGGTTATATTTTCCAAGTAATAATCCCTTTGCACTAGATTTTAGTTGGGATGAAGTTTGATGTGTTTGCATAATATTTACTCTTTCTCCAATCAAATATATTATTCATAGGTTCCATTTAAAAGTTCATCTAAGGTTTCGTCGAAACTTTGTCCATACATCTCTTCTGACATAATGTTAATCTGTTCTCTATACTCAGGAGTGGTGAACACCATATAAACACTACTACCTACAACAATAATGTTGATGACAAAGGCTATGATAGCTAACTTAATACCGTTTTTCGCTTTCTTATGCATAGTAGGAAAGCTACCTTTTGACAATAATGCAAAAATGATAGAAAGTCCACCAAATACAAAAGGTAGATAAACGGTAAAAAAAACAGCCGAGACGAGTGCCATTACACCGAAAGATAAGGCGGAAGTTGTGAAACGATTAATCTCTGGTTGTTCAGAGTTTGTAGAACTAAAATGATGCTGCGTTTGAAAAGGTGCATCTATATGTTTCTGTTCATTTGTAAAATCCATGAGATAACTCCAATCTATATACTATGTATGTAAAACAATGGTTACTGTTCACACAATACTATGCATTTACTGCATAGTACGTATGAAATGATGAATTATAATCCTCTTAGTCAAATTGTATTAGACTTGGGGAAATTGATGTTTATTAGTATAACATTTCTAAAATCAGATAGCAATATGAAGTATTCAAGAAATATATACGTTACATTTCACAGCAAGCCGTAAAATGTAACGTCCGCATGCCCATTTAAAATCGCCTTACGGCGAGGGGCATGCTCCTTGCCCAGTGTAATCGTTCTCTCCCTAACTCACGTAGTGAGTTAGATTAAATCAGCGGAGTGATTTGTGTGGGCGTGAACTGTAACTACGACCTGTAACAATAATTTATTTTTGACTATTCTCCCTTTACACACCCCTACATATTAACTATAATATAAAAAGGATATGTGGAATCTATGATGGTTTCCATGAAATAAAAAATATTAGGTAAGGAAACAGTTGTTGGCTGAATATTATCTAACGAGAGAATATAGCATAAGGAAGAAGGACTAGTGTGAAAAATAAGATTTTTCACACGGCAATTTGTACCTTACGGTTCAAAGTTGCCAGACTGAGAGAAAGGGATGGTTATTAAAATGGATATTTTGAAAAAAATCACAGAAGAGTTATCAGTGGAGAAATGGCAAATAGAGGCAGCTGTGAAGCTGATAGATGAAGGGAATACAATTCCGTTTATTTCTAGATATAGAAAAGAAGTAACAGGTTCCTTAGATGATGAACAATTACGTAATCTGCATGAAAGATTAACGTATTTGCGCAACTTAGAAGATAAGAAAACCCAGGTAATCAATAGCATTGAAGAGCAAGGAAAATTAACGGAAGAATTAAAAGTAAAAATAGAAGCAGCACAAACTTTAGTTGTGGTGGAGGACTTATATCGACCATATCGTCCAAAGAGAAAGACGAGAGCTAGTGTGGCAAAGGAAAAAGGATTAGAGCCTTTAGCGGAATTTATTCTACAGCAGGAAACTAAGGAGAATCTAGAAGTAGAAGCGATGCTGTATGTGTCAGAAGAAAAAGAAGTGACAACAGTAGAGCAAGCTTTACAAGGTGCAAAAGATATTATTGCAGAACAAATTGCAGAGGAAGCCGAATATAGATTGTACATTCGTACGATTACCATGGCTGAAGGCGTGGTAACAAGTGTGGCAAAGGATGAAAAAGCTGAGTCTGTGTATGAAATGTACTATACTTATGAAGAGCCTGTGAAAAGAATAGCGGGTCATAGAATTCTAGCATTGAATCGTGGTGAAGGAGAAAAAATCCTCACAGTGAAAGTGGTAGCACCAGAAGAACGAATTCTTAGATATTTAGCTACAAAGGTGATATCTAACAATAATCCAATTACTACGTCAGTATTGACAGAGGTAATTGCAGATAGCTATAATCGATTGATTGCGCCAGCCATTGAGCGAGAAATTAGAAATGAACTAACAGAAAATGCAGAAAATGGAGCGATTTCTGTTTTTGGTAAAAATTTAGAGCAATTATTGTTGCAACCACCAATCACAGGAAAAGTGGTATTAGGATGGGATCCAGCCTTTAGGACAGGCTGTAAATTAGCGGTAGTAGATGCTACAGGTAAAGTTTTAGATACTACTGTGATTTATCCAACTGCACCACAATTTAAAGTAGATGCAGCTAAAGCAGAATTAAAAAAATTAATCAAAAAATATGGAGTTTCCTTGATATCGGTAGGAAATGGAACAGCTTCTCGTGAATCAGAGCAAGTGATTGTGGAATTATTAAAAGAATTAGATACACCAGTACAATATATTATAGTAAATGAAGCAGGTGCATCAGTATATTCAGCAAGCAAACTAGCAACAGAAGAATTTCCTAATTTTGATGTAGGACAGAGGAGTGCGGCTTCCATTGCAAGAAGATTACAAGATCCGTTAGCAGAATTGGTGAAAATTGATCCGAAAGCCATCGGTGTAGGTCAGTATCAGCATGATATGAACCAAAAGAAGTTAAGTGAGGCATTAAATGGAGTGGTAGAAGATAGTGTGAATAAAGTTGGTGTAGATTTAAATACAGCTTCCGCTTCTCTGCTAGAATATATATCCGGTATCAATAAAACCATTGCTAAGAACATTGTCAATTATAGAGAAGACAATGGTAGATTTGTAAGTCGTAATCAATTATTAAAAGTAGCCAAATTAGGACCGAAAGCATATCAACAATGCGCAGGATTTATGCGTATTACAGATGGAAAAAACCCATTAGATGCAACAAGCGTGCATCCAGAATCTTATGATGCAACAAAACAATTATTAGATAAACTTGGGGTTACCATGAATGATGTAAAAGAGGCACAAAAGAAGGGCGCTACCAGCGGTTTGGCACAAAAAGTTAAAAATAAAAAGCAGTTGGCAGAGGAATTAGGTGTTGGTGAAATTACATTAGTTGACATTTTGCAAGAATTAGAAAAACCAGCACGTGATCCTAGAGAAGATATGCCACTACCAATCTTGCGAAGCGATATTCTGGAAATGAAAGATTTAAAACCAGGTATGATTTTAAAGGGAACAGTTCGTAATGTCATTGATTTTGGTGCATTCGTGGATATCGGGGTACATCAAGATGGACTAGTTCATATTTCTCAGATTACAGAGCGTTTTATCAAACATCCTTTAGAGGCTGTTAGTGTAGGTGATATTGTAGATGTGCAGGTTATGAGTGTAGAGGTAGCGAAAAAGAGAATTGCGTTGACTATGAAAATAAAGAAATAATGGTTACAGGTAACTTGTGAATTGTAACAAATAATGTTGGGAAGGTAAGGAAAGTGAAAGATAGAATTTATGTATGTCATACATTTTATCATGCTTATGTAGCGTGTTTAAAAGAGTGTAATTTCTCATTAGAAGATAGAGGGAAAGCTACCTTAGTGCTGAGTACGATGTCTAATGATTTCGGACAGCTAAAGGAAAGGGCTATGGAGAGTGGCTTGTTTGAAGCTGTATTAGAGTATGAGGAAAAGGAAGAAGCTTTCTTTCCAGAATTGAAGAAATATCATGTGGATAAAGGGAATATTGTGTTTAACATGATTTCTCGTATCAAATTCACCAAGTTGATGGGGAAATTACAAGAGCCTTTTGTACCAGTGGATTTTAAAAAATATAAGGATATTTATATTTTCTGTGATTCGGATCCTATCGGTTATTATCTAAGTTACAAGAAAATCAAATATCACGCAGTGGAAGATGGTTTAAATTGTATTAAATATTATGATACGGCAAGGTATGATAATAGAGGTGCATTCCAGTTAAAAGCTTTATTGTCTTCCATGAATTTGATTTTTATACAAAATGGGTATGGGAAGTATTGCATTGATATGGAGGTTAATGATATCAGCGCATTGAAATATCCTTGTAAAAAATATATAGAACAATCTAGGGATGAATTAGTGGAGCATTTATCGCTAGAAGATAAAAGAATGTTAGTAACTATGTTTATGGAAAATATTGATGAAGTGCTTCGTGAAATTCATAGTGCTGGAGATGAAAAAGAGAAGATTTTAATTCTGACAGAGCCACTATGTGACTTGAAAACTAGAAAAAGAATATTTAAAGATATTACAAAGGAATATGGCGAAGGCTATATAGTATTGATGAAACCCCATCCTAGAGATGTACTTGATTATAAAAAGGAATTTCCAGAAAACATTGTAATTACAGGAAAGTTTCCAATGGAAATTATGAATTTTATTGAAGATTTATCATTTCGTAAGGCAATATCTGTGTTAACAGTAACCAATGGTATTCAATTTGCCCAGGAAACTGTATTTTTAGGTGGAGATTTTATGGATCGCTATGAAGCTCCAGAGATTCATAGACAGAATGAGCAGATATAGTGTTATAGGTCTCGTGTGAACTGTAACATTATCGTTACGCAGATATAAGGCAATCAAACAGAACAAATTGCATTAAAGATTTCTTTATGTTAAAATGGTACACGTCCTAGTGGATAAAAAGATAAGAAAATCAAGTGGAAATAAAAAGTTTATATAAGTAATAAATTGTTATAGGTCACCTGTGAACTGAAACAATTTAACGGTTATAGATGAAACTTGGTAAAATCTTAGAATGAGGAAATAAATGAAAAAAATTATACAAAAAATGAGCAAATTGCTAGATAAAAAGCAAAAGCGAAAAATGATTTTAATTGTATTTTTAATGCTAATGGGTGGTATTTTAGAAAGTCTTAGTATCTCAGCGGCAATACCAGTGGTTAGTCTGTTGATGGATCCTGACGCAATTGCTAATAGCCAAACTATGACAACTATATATAATTTCTTGGGGTTAACTAGTATTACCCAGTTTACAATCGTTATGATGTTGGCACTTGTTATGGCATTTGTTTTGAAAAATATATTTTTATTTGTGCAGAATGTGGTGCAATTAAAATTTGTGTATACCAATCAATTTTCTACTTCTCGTAGAATGATGATTAATTTTATGAAACGTCCATATGAATATTATTTAAATGCTGATACAGCAGTGATTCAAAGAAGTATCACTTCAGATGTGAATAATATGTATGGGTTGATTTTAAGCAGTCTGCAATTATGTAGTGAAATCGTGGTCTTTACTTGTCTGCTTGTGGTGTTATTATTGGTGGATGCTATGATGATTATTACCATTGCTACTTTATTAGTGCTAGTTTTGTTTATCATAAAGGTTGTTTTAAAGCCCATTATGATGAAAGCAGGGAAAGACAATCAAGATTATTACAGCGGTTTGTTTAAATGGATTAATCAGTCGGTTATGGGAATTAAAGAGATTAAAATTGCCAATAAGGAACAGTATTTTATCCATGAATATGCGAAATGTGGCGCGGGATATGTGAATGCAGTACAAAAATATAATATTTATAATGCAACACCGAGACTGTTGATTGAAACAGTTTGTATTGCAGGGCTTGTAGTTTACATGTTAGTTGTTATGTTAAATGGAACGGATGTAACAGATATGTTAGGACAGATTACGGTATTTGGTTTGGCAGCCATGCGTTTAATTCCTAGTGCCAATCGTATCAATAATTATTTAACATCTATTTCTTATTTTGAACCATTTTTTATGGGAGTAAGTGATAACTTACAAGATGAAATTAATGATGAAACAGTGGTTTATGATGAAAACACTTATCAAGAAAAACAAATCATAGAAAAATTAGAAATTAACCATACAATTACCCTAGATGATATTACGTACAAATATCCAAATACAGATAAGTTGATTTTTAACCATGCCACCTTGGAGATTCCAGTTGGTTCTGCGGTAGGAATTGTAGGAACATCAGGTTCTGGTAAGACTACAGTGGTTGATATCTTATTGGGACTATTAGAATTAGAAACAGGAAGTATTTTAGTGGATGGAAAACCGATTCATACAAAGAAGAAAACAGAACAGTGTGGGAAAGAAGGAAGTTTACAAGAAGGTCAAAACACGGAATTGGCATATGAATCTTGGTTGAAAAATGTTGGATATATTCCGCAAACTATTTTTATGATCGATGATACCATTCGTAAAAATGTGGCATTTGGATATGGCGAAGATGAGATTGATGACAATCGTATTTGGGAAGTATTAAAAGAAGCTCAATTAGATGAATTTGTAAGAGGATTGCCTGAGGGATTAGAAACTGGAATTGGAGAACGTGGTATTCGTATCTCTGGTGGACAAAGACAAAGAATCGGTATTGCTAGAGCTTTATTAGAAGATCCAGAAGTATTGATTTTAGATGAAGCAACATCTGCCCTAGATAATGATACAGAAGCAGCTATTATGGAATCAATCAACATGTTTCAAGGCAAGAAAAC
>JAWXVD010000042.1:15106-23088 GCA_044425705.1 Eubacteriales bacterium
TGGAAATTATCGTATTATGGTTGATGGTAGATATTATGTTTATGAATGATATGATTGCAAAATTAATTGGACAATTTATTGTTATTGTAACAAATTACGGATTTTCTAAATTGGTGATCTTCAGAAAAAAACCTGAGTGACAGCATAGAAACATATCAAGTATTTTCATAACTGTTCAGAGACCTTCTGAATAGTTGAGAATTTTTTTATTGGAGAAGCGAATGGTAGATAGCAAAAAAAGACAGGCGAATTTTGAATTATTAAGAATTGTGGCCATGTTAATGGTGATTACACTACATTACCTGACAAAAGGTGGTGTAGTGATTAGTTATGCCCAAAATAACAGCTTTATCAATTGTGTTGCTTGTTTTATCCAAGCTTTTGCCACGGTGGCAGTGAATGTATATATCTTAATCAGCGGATACTTTTTAGTAGATAAAGAATTTAAAGTAGGCCGTGTGATTACATTGATCTGTCAGGTGTTATTCTATTCTTATTTTGTGATGATCGTGTTAGCTGTTTTGGGAATTGTAGATATGAGTACTTGGTCATTTTATGATTTGTTAGTAGTCATCTTTCCCATTCTGATGGAACAATATTGGTTTGCTACAGCTTATGTAGTCATGGCGTTGTTTGGTCCAGTGGTAGCAGTAGGGATAAAGCATATAGATAAGTCACAGCTACAGCTTGTAATAGGTAGTCTTCTGGTATTGTTTTCAGTGGGAAAAACGATTATTCCTGTGAATTTAACAACAGATAATTATGGTTACGACTATGGATGGTTTTTGTGCTTATTCTTAATAGCAGGTTACATCAAGATGTACGGCATTCCATTTTTTTCTTCTATGAAGAAAAGTTTTTTGATTTATGTGCTTTGTAGCATCTGTATTTTTGTGGCAGGTATTATGGTTGGCATTTTAGTTCGTGTGACGGGCAGTTTTTCAGAGTATCAAAATAGTGTGTATCATTATAATTATATTCTTGTGTTGATTAGTGCCATAGCGCTTTTTTATGGCTTTTCATTTATCAAAATAAAAGAGGGGTTATTTTCCAAGGTAATTATTAAGATTGCACCATTTACCTTTGGCGTTTATTTATTGCATGAACATATTGCAGTACGTGATATTTGGAGCAATTGGCTACAAGTAGAAAAATATAAAGATTCGTTATTATTTATTCCTCATATGATATTTTGCGTGATTGTTATCTTCTGTATAGGAATTTTAGTGGACTATGTAAGACAGTGGTTTTTTGTGTTTGTAAAAGAAAAGCTACCACACTAAGAGAAAGTGGTAATGATTAACATGTGGTTACAAACGAACACTACAGAGCAATAGGATGGAACACCAAAAAGAAGGTGTTTAAAAGTAGATGAAATTTGATAAAAATAGAAGGAGGTAGCGAAGTAAATGATAAAATCATTAAAAAGTACATATCAAACTTATAGAAAAATCATAGAAAATTGGCTATTTCCCATTACATTACTGTTGTACCCCTTGATTCATATGAATCAAGGAATTGATCTTTCAGATACTACCTATAGTCTGGGAAATTATTTATATTTAGATCGTGTAGATGGAATGTGGGCTATCGCCACCTATCTATCTAATATCGTTGGGTCTATTTTAGTAAAATTGCCTTTTGGCGAAATGTTATTGATGATTAACCTATATACTTCATTGATTCTCAGTGTGATTGTTTTATCAGTATATTATGGACTTCGTAAGGAAATACCAGCGCCTATTCTATGGATTGGTGAAATCATAGCCATTGGCATGTGCTGGATTCCAACAGTAATTTTATATAATTATTTAACGTATTTATTATTTGTGGTAGGTTTGTTAGTGTTGTATAAAGGGATTATTAAAAATGCAGATGAATCTAAAAAGTTGCAGTTTGCAAAGGAAATACTAAGTTCGCAAAAACAGAATATAGTGGAGAATACGCAATGGAATGGAAATTTTAAGGGATTCATAGATAATTGTTTTCATTCATCAAAGATATTATTTATCACAGCTGGATTTTGTTTAGGTGTGAATGTGATGGTAAGAGTATCTAATCTCACCCAAATGGCATTGATTATTGGTTTATGGTATGGATGTTGGTATCAAAAAGAGAAAATTGGAAAAATCATTGAAAAGACAGTTTATTGTCTAGTAGGTTATATCGTAGGTGTTGGAATCACTTTTTCTGGTGTTTTGATACAATATGGATTTAATGGATTGCTAGACATGATCAACGGATTGTCATCAGTGCAAGGAACAGATGAATCCTATACTATATTTTCTATGATTATGAGTGTGGTTGACGCTTATGTGAGAACAGGAAAATGGATTATTTTTAGTTTCGCTGGTATCACCTTAGGAATGGCAATGTTTGCGGTAATGAGAAACAAACTGGTACTGCTCAAGAAGATAGCTTATTGTGGTGGCATTCTTATATTACTTCGTTTCTTTTGGGGACGAGGCATGTTTAGTTTTCGTTATTACGAAGCCTATTCTAGCATCTATGAATGGGGAATGGTGGTACTTTATTTAGGCATTTTCGCATCTATCATTGTACTATTGAAAAGGCAGTTTCTGTATCAAGAAAAAGTCATGGCAGTCTTATCCTTGATTGTAATCATCATTACACCTCTTGGTAGCAATAATTATACCTATCAAAATATCAATAATCTATTTATTGTTTTACCATTTACTATTTATGTGTATTATAAATTGATGGCAAATAGTACCGTAGGAATCATGGGATTTTCATGGCAGTCAATGATAATTGCCTTTGGAATTATGATTTTGGTACAGAGTGTAGGATTTCATTTTGGATTTGTATTTAAGGATGGAATTGATGGACAAGCAAGAAATGCTACATTTTCTTCCCCACAAGTTGTTTGGGGGATGAGCACTACTTACACAAATGCAGAGGGAATTGGAACTTTGATGACATATTGGGAGGAGCAGGAATTAGAAGGTATGGAAACTATTTTTTGGGGTGATATTCCAGGGCTTAGCTACCTCCTACAGATGCCTTTTGCAATTAGTAGTTCTTGGCCAGATTTGGATTCTTTTTCCTTAGAACAAATGTCTAGTGAGATGGAAGCTTTGGGAAGTTTGCCTGTGATTATTATGAAAGAAAAAGAATTTACATCAGCTGTTGGAATAGAAAAGAACCAATATCTGATGAATTATATAGAGAGCAATGATTATGAAGTGGTATTTCAACAAAATGGATATACCATCTATCAGTAGCGTGAAATGAAAGATAAAAAAATTAGTTATTTGAAAATTGTTGGCATATCATAAATGTTAGAATAGTTAGAGGGATTAGGTTTTTGGATTGGAGGAGAAAATGATTCATTTTAATGTACCACCTTTTACAGGAAAAGAATTGGAATATATCAAACAAGCCATAGAGGCAGAGAAAATTTGTGGTGATGGAGAATTTACAAAAAAATGTAATGCATGGATAGAGGAAAAGGCAGAGACAAAAAAATGCTTGTTAACTACATCATGTACTCATGCCACAGAATTGGCATCACTTCTTGCAGATATTCAACCAGGAGATGAAGTGATTATGCCTTCTTATACCTTTGTATCTACAGCAGATGCTTTTGTATTGAGAGGTGGTGTGCCTGTATTTGTAGATATCAGGCCTGACACTATGAATATTGATGAAACATTAATTGAAGCTGCTATTACAGAAAAAACGAAAGCCATTGTGCCAGTTCATTATGCAGGTGTTTCTTGTGAAATGGATCAAATTATGGACATTGCTAAGAGGCATAATCTATTTGTTATTGAAGATGCGGCACAAGGGATTATGTCTACCTATAAAGGAAAAGCATTAGGCAGTATTGGTGACTTTGGTTGCTATAGCTTTCATGAAACGAAAAACTACAGCATGGGAGAAGGCGGTGCTCTCTTAATCAAAGAGGAAAAGTATGTTGAGGATGCTGAAATCTTTAGAGAAAAAGGAACGGATCGTTCTAAATTTTTCCGAGGACAAGTAGATAAATACAGATGGGTGAACTTTGGTTCTAGCTATTTGCCAAGTGATATGAATGCAGCTTATCTATATGCCCAATTGGAGCTTGCCGATGAAATCAATGAAAATAGATTAGCCAGATGGAATCAATATTATGAAGCATTATTGCCATTACAAGAAGCGGGGAAAATTGAATTACCAACGATACCTGAAGGGTGTGTACACAATGCCCACATGTTTTATATGAAAGCAAAAGACATACAGGAACGTGCTAGTTTAATTAATTATTTAAAAGAAAACGAAATTTTATCTGTATTTCATTATATTCCGCTACATTCTGCACCAGCAGGAGAAAAATTTGGTCGTTTCCATGGAGAAGACAAATATACTACGGTGGAAAGTGAACGTTTGCTACGCTTACCTATGTTTTACACCTTAACGAAAGAAGAAGTTGCTTATATTACAGAAAAGGTGATAGCTTTTTATGGGTAAGAGAGTATAGATTTAAAGGTTAGGATACTCATCACGAATAAGAAATAAATTGATCTGAAAAGGGAAGCAACCATGCTGCATATAAAAAAAAGGAATCAAAAATTAAATATTGGATTGACCCTTGGCATGCTTGCAATGGTTATGATCGTAGCATCAGTTTGCTTTGATTTTTATTATGACTTAAATGATGATGTGTTAATCAAGGATATTCTAGCAGGAGTTCACACAGGTAATCCAGAAGGTCATGTGATACAAATGCTTTATCCCATTGGATTGTTTATTAGTCTTTTTTATCAGATTGTTCCGTCCTTACCTTGGTTTGGCTACTTTCTTTGTGGAGCACACTTGCTTTGCTTTTATTTGATTGGAATCCGTTTGGTATCTTTTACAGAACGAATTAGTTATAAAATCATGTTATTAGCAACAGAAGCGATTTTGATTTTAGGTTTGTATGGATATGAATTAATTTATGTGCAATATACAGTGGTGTGTGCTATGTTGGCAGGTACGGCAGCCTTTTGGCTCTATACCATTCCAGAAAAAGACAGTAAAAAGTTTATGGCACAAGCAAGTATTAGCATTTTTCTTGTATGGGTATCGTTTATGATACGGACAGAAATGCTACTTTTGATGAGTCCATTTCTAGCCATAGCAGGTATCTTAATATGGAGTAAAGAAGAGCATGTTTTTGCAAAAGAAAGTATTGGGAAATTTGGGACAGTGATTCTAGCCATATTTGTGTTAGTAGGTAGTGCCTATGTAAGCAATGAAATTGCCTATAGCAGCAGTGGGTGGCAGAAGTTTACTGATTTTTTTGATGCTAGAACAGAGGTGTATGATTTTACATGGTATCCATCTTATGAAGGCAATGAAGAATTTTATGAAAGTATCGGTATTGACGAAACAAATTATGTTTTACTGGAAAACTATAATTTTGGATTAGACCACAGCATTGATGAAGATACATTAAATAGCATTGCCCAGTATGCATCTAGTATGAAAACAGAAGAATCCATAGTAACCACCATAAAACAGGTGATTTATGAATATAAGTATCAAACAGTAAATGTAGGTTATCCTTATAATAGTATTATTTTTCTGGGATATGTGTCCATTATATTATTAGCATGGATGAATAGGGATTGCAGTATATTTTGGAAAATACCTATGATGGGAATGTTTAGAAGTGTGCCTTGGTTTTATATTTTGTATAAAGGGCGACTTGTAGATAGGGTAATTCATCCTATGTATATTGTAGAAATTTTGATTTTGATAGCTGTGATTGCTATGGAAATGGAAGAGAAAAAAGTTGTTATAGGAAAAACTTTTATAGGAATAGTATTATTGTCTGGAATTTTATTACTACCATCTACCTTTATGTCAATCCAGGCAGAGGCCACAACGCGAGAGCAGTATAACCAAGTGGATTTGGCTTTAAAAGAGTATACGGATACAAATGATGACAAGTATTATTATGTGGATGTATATTCTACGGTAACCTTCTCGGAAAAAATATTTGTAGATGTGGACAACACCATGCGAAATTACGATTTACTTGGTGGATGGGCCAACAGAAGTCCCTTTAGTGATGCCATATGGGAAGAAAATGGATTTACTAATTTTATTATTAAAGAAGGCCAGTCTGTGGAATGGATTCAGGATTATTATGAATCTCGTGGGGAATTAATAGAAATGGCGCAGGTCGATACTATTTTAGTAGAAGGTGCTAGAGATAGTAGCATAGATTTAGAAGCAGGACAATTGGATATTCGAAATTTAGCGGTGTATCAGATTGTGAGATAGTGAATAACGAAAAGAGAGTTTGAAAATATTGATCGGCACACATAGAATGATTGTGAAGGCACTGTTTTACGGAACAAGTAAGAGGCCTTGACAGAATGGGAGGAAAATAGAAATAATGAATGAAAATGAAAAAATAATGGGTGAACAAATTTATTTACGTAAAATGACTTTGGAAGATACAGATTTGATTATAAAATGGAGAAATAGCGATGAAGTCCGTCCACATTTTATTTATCAAAAACCATTTACTAGAGAAGGTCATATGATGTGGATTGAGAATATGCTTGATTCAGGCAAAGGATATCAATTTATTATCTGTAGAAAAGAAGATGGAATGCCAGTGGGCAGCACATATTTACGTGATATTGATAGAGAACATGATAAGATAGAATATGGTGCTTTTATTGGAGAAGCCGTACAAAAAGGTAAGGGAATCGGTACAGAGATGGCCTATTTAACAAGTAAATTTGCCTTTGAAGAATTGCATATCCATAAAGTGTTTTCTAAAGTATTAGCAGAAAATGAAGCTTCAAAGAGAAGTCTAGTAAAAGCAGGATTTCGTGAAGAAGGATATTTTAAAGATGAAGTGGTTATCAATGGGGAATATAGAGATTTGACTTATTATAGTATATTAAATCCAGCACATGTATAGAGGGACTGAGAGGAATAGAAAAGTTGCCAGATTGAGAGGAACGGATGGTTATAGAAATGAAGAAACTTAGTTATGTGATTCCATGTTATCGTTCAGCATTGACTATTGGGAAGGTAGTAGATGAAATCAATGAAACGATGAAGTCACTGTCAGAATATGAATATGAAATTATTTTGGTGAATGATTGCTCTCCAGATGATACCTTTGAAGTGATTACAAAACTTTGTGAACAGCAGGAAAATATCTGTGGTGTGAATTTAGCAAAAAATTTTGGACAGCATGCTGCCTTAATGGCGGGATTCCATTATGTGACAGGTGACATACTTGTTTGCTTAGATGATGATGGGCAGACGCCAGCAGATGAAGTAGGAAAACTATTAGAAAAAATAGAAGAGGGAGAGGATGTTGTTTACGCAAAATATGAAAGTAAAAAACATTCCTTATTCCGAAATTTTGGTAGTGTGATTAACGAAAAAATGGCACAATATATGTTAGGGAAACCAAAAGAATTATATGTTTCTAGTTACTTTGTTGCTAGAAAATTTGTGGTAGAAGAGATGATTCGCTATGAAAATGCATTTCCTTATGTAATAGGTCTCGTGCTTCGCAGTACAAAAAGGATTGTTAATGTAAATGTTACCCATAGAGAACGCGAAATTGGTAATTCAGGGTATACGTTTTTAAAATTATTAAACTTGTGGTTTAATGGGTTTACAGCTTTTAGTGTAAAACCACTCAGGATTGCAACAATTTCAGGCAGTATATTTGCTATCTTAGGATTTTTATATGGATTATATACCATTATCAAATGGTTTATTGTACCAGAAGTACCATTGGGATTTAGCTCTCAAATGGCAGTTACCGTTTTTTTTGGTGGGATGACCATGTTAATGATTGGCTTAGTAGGTGAGTACATAGGAAGAATGTATATTTGTATGAATAATTCCCCCCAATATGTCATCCGAGAAGTGGTGAAGCAAGAAGGTAAAAGAGACTAGATTGTGAGAAAGATTAAGCTAGAAAAAAGACTAGACTGTGAGAAAGACTAGACTGT
>JAWXVD010000042.1:23188-25018 GCA_044425705.1 Eubacteriales bacterium
AAAGACTAGACTGTGAGAAAGACTAGACTGTAAGAAAGGTATTGGTATGAAAATCAATATAGATGAGATGAATTTAAAAAAAGTGAAAATTTTTGTGTCTCTGGGACTAGGGATAGCAGGTGCAATGTGTTTTCCATGGATTTTGCAATTAGAGGAAGAAGCAATTGCTTATTCTTATAGTTTTTTTGCTTTTTTTATAGGTACTTTCAGTGCATTTGCAATTTATCAAATATCGAATACTGTTGATTTTAGTAAAAGAAGAGGTGTACTATGTGCATTTCTTTTTTCTGTTATTTTGGTAGTTGCCTTAGTATTTGGAAAGCAATTAGATACAGTTGAAAATGTGAATATAAAAAATGGCGGAATGTGGTTGGCTATTGTGATTTTAACAGGATATTTCACAGTATTTGTTGTAAAAGTTTTCACTGTACTTGAAAGTATGAGCTTGCAAAGCCTATTACAAAAGGGTGAAGTCTGGACTAAAACAAAGAGTGCGATAGAAGAAAGAGCAGCACAAAGAACAGAAGAAACTGCAGATGAAATTACAGCAGAAAAATCAATTGAGCCTACATGGAGTAAGATGAAACCGATTTTATTTACATGGTTAGGTTTATTACTTTGCTGGCTACCAGTTTTTTTGGCATTTTACCCAGGTGCATTCGTATATGATGCACAGGATGAATATGTACAAGTAGCCACAAGAGTTTTTACAACTCATCATCCTTTGACCCACGTCTTATTATTGGGTGGTGCCTTAGTTTTTGCTAATAAATTTTTTGATTCTTATAATATTGGAATCGCTATGTACACCATTTTTCAAATGGTAGTCTTGGCAGGTGGATTTACGTATGTTTTATGTTTCTTAAAAAACCATGGCATGCCTAAATGGGGAAGGATACTCACATTTCTCTTTTTTGGATTCTTTCCAATTATTCCAATGTATGGGGTATGCTCTTCTAAAGATACATTATTCACCCTTGCTGTAGTAATTGTATTTTGTTTGTTGTTAGAATATAGTTGGAATGAAAAGGGATTTTTAGCAAAGAAAGGATACAGCATTGCGTTTGTAATCTTTTCTATAGGTATGATGTTGTTGCGTAATAATGGTGTTTATGCATACATTGTATTTTTACTTCTTACAGGGGTGATAGTTATTGTTCATTGGATAGTTGCAAAAAAAGAGTGTGAAGAACAAAAGACTATGCCATTATCTTCAAAGGAAACGATAGGTATCGATAAAATCTGCTTCTGGAAGAAAGGTTATCCATACTTCATGTTTTTAATGCTGATTTCTGTGATAGGCTATCTATGTATTTCAAATTTATTAGCATTTGTCCTAGATGCAGACAGTACTGGTAAACAAGAAATTTTAACAGTACCGATTCAACAAATCGCTAGAACATATGAATATGCACCAGAAGTATTTACAGAAGAACAAAAAGAAATACTATATGAAGTGTTATCAGAAGAAGCACTAGCTACTTATACACCAAATATTTCAGATATTATAAAAACCCATTTTAATAATGAGGCTTATTTAGAAGATTCCCAGAAATATCAAAAACTTTGGTTGGAAATCGGATTACAGAAACCTATTATTTATACAAATGCATGGTTTTTAACATCCTACGGATATTGGTATCCAGACACAATCATTAATGTATATGGTGGCACACAAAGATTTACATATATGTATGAAGACAGCTCCTTCTTTGGATTCGAAACAGAATTACCAGGAGAACGTGATAGTAAATTCCCATGGCTAGAAGAAATCTATCGAAAACTATCACTAGAGATTTATCAACAAAAAGTGCCAGTACTCTCCATGCT
>JAWXVD010000043.1:0-24786 GCA_044425705.1 Eubacteriales bacterium
GTGCTACTTCTTGTACTGGCGCCACTTCTTGTACTGACGCTACTTCTTGTACTGGCGCCACTTCTTGTACTGGTGCTACTTCTTGTACTGGCGCTACTTTTCGCATTGGTACTACTGTTTGATTTGGTTCTACAACAGTTTGTTTAGGAGCACCGCTTTGTAACATTTTTTCCGTATCAGTCATTTCATTTTCATAGAACTTAGCTAAATTTTTTGCTACTTCTTCCTGCAAATTTAATGTATTATATTCACTAACATCTACCATTTTAACATTAATGTTTTCTTCTCTTTGATTCTCATAAGACTTTATTTGTTCACTGGTTAATTCTCTCTTTTGTTCTGGAGGTACCATCTTATTATATTTTTCTTGCTGTATACCAGAAAGTGGTCTATGTAGCATCTTCAATTCTAATGCTTTTTTTACATATCTTCCCTCTCCAAACCAAATGGCAATTTCATCACATTCTTCTATACATCTAGTTTGCAATCCCATTCTATGATATAGATATGCTAATTCATATCCCCATTTTTCACGATAATCACGTTTCTTCAATTCCTCTAATACAGCAATTTGCTCTTCTATAGTCACTCCTTGGGCCGCATACAATTTATATTGTAAAATATATTTACCATTGTCTGTTGGTGCAAGTTTTAAGAACTCTTTATAAAACTCAACTGCATTCACAACATCATCTAATTTAATACACAACGCACACAATGAATACACAATCATCCTTCCGCCAGGATGTTTCTCATAGGCAAGTAAAAGAATCTCCTTGCTTTTCTCATATTTCCTATTAATTTTATATAAATCACTAATCATGCAAAGCATTGTAACACTTCTAACTCTATTCCAGTCAATTGTTTCTGCTACTTGAACTGCTTCAACATAATTTTTTTTAGAAACTAATTCTTTAATTCGCTCTGTTCGTATTCTATATTCTTGTTTATCCAAAATACCACCTCATATCTTAGTTTAGGTTAGTCTCTCCCACTTTTAACAGTTTACCACATGGATTTCTCAAATTCAAGGTAAAGGACTTGGTAATTCGTTACATTTAACAATAAATTTATTTATACTTTTTCTTGACATATTTTTATAGTTTTTATATTATTTTAATAAATGTAAAATTATATTAATTTATGTGACATTTTGTTCTTTTTAGTGTAATATTGTCATGTTTAAAAGAAAGGTATGGTATTTTTATGGAAATTCTTGATTTTGGGTGGCTTAGTATACTTCCACCAGTAATTGCCATTGTATTGGCACTCATCACAAAAGAGGTTATCTCTTCACTTTTAATTGGTATTGTATCTGGAGCTGTTATTTTTAATTCTTTTGCTCCTATTGCAACAATTGAAACAACTTTTTCACTTATGGCAGATAAAATGAGTGATAATGCTTCTATGATTTTATTCTTAGCTCTACTTGGTGCTCTAGTTGCTGTAGTAACTTTAGCTGGAGGCTCAGAAGCTTATGGTAAATGGGCATCTGCAAAGATTAAAACGCAACGAGGTGCTTCACTTGCTACTGCTGGTTTAGGATTGTTAATTTTTATCGATGATTATTTTAACTGCTTAACAGTTGGTACTGTTATGCGTCCTGTAACTGATAAAAACAATATTTCACGTGCTAAATTGGCTTATTTAATCGATGCCACTGCCGGTCCAATCTGTATGATTGCACCAATTTCAAGTTGGGGTGCATCCGTTATTTCAACCATTGCAGATATTGAAATCAATGGTGCCCAAGCGGTTGAAAATCCATTGGCAATGTTTATGTCATCTATCCCATTTAACTTCTATGCATTACTTACTATCATTGCTGTTATTTATTTTAGTATATCTAACAAAGAAATTGGCTCTATGGCAGATCCAGAAATGATAGAAACTTCTATTAATGCAGAAGCTGATATCAGCAATGAAGTAGAAGTTTCAGATAAGGGAACTATTTGGGACTTAATCGTTCCTGTATTATCATTGATTGTAATTACTGTTTTATTTATGCTTTATACTGGTGGATATTTTGAAGGTGGTATCTCTTTGGCCGATGGTTTCGGTGATGCTAGCGTTAATATGTCTCTTGTATATGGTGCAGCTTTATCATTAATCATTGCATTTATTATGTATATCCCTAGAAAATTAGCAACTGTTGAAACATTTATGTCGGCAGTAACCGTAGGTCTTAAATCAATGGTACCAGCCATTACTATTTTAACTCTAGCTTGGTCTATTGGTGGAATTTGTAGCTCTGATTACTTAAATACAGGTGGATATGTTGCTGGTTTAATGGAAGCTGGACATATCTCTTATGCCTTCCTTCCAGCTATTATTTTTGCTGTTGCTGGTTTATTAGCATTCTCAACTGGTACTGCTTGGGGAACCTTCGGTATCTTAGTTCCTATTATGGTTCCTATCATTATTACACTTGGTAGAGCAGATATGATTGCCATTCTTTTAGGTGCTATCTTCTCTGGTTCTGTTTTAGGCGATCACTGTTCTCCTATCTCAGATACCACCATCCTTTCATCCGCAGGTGCTGGTTGTAACCATATCATCCATGTATCTACACAAATTCCATATGCCTTAACTGTTGCATCTGGTGCATTTGTTGGATTTATCGTAGGTGGATTTACAAACAATGTACTTTTAAGTTTTATCTGTGCTTTAGTAACTATGTTTATCGTTATCTTCTTCGTTACAAGAATGACTGCTGATAAATACAAAAAGACAGAGGCATAATATAACAATCTTATATTTCTAAAAGAAGAGGAAGAAAATGGGACAAATTATCCTATTTTCTTCCTCTTCTTTTGACACTATAGTAATTTTATATTTAAACCTTTATACGTTTTGCCCATAAATCATATAGTGCTTTTAGCTCTTTTGCTTTTTCTGGCATTTGTAAAATTAAATTGACTGTTTCCGTCCTATCTTTTTCTAAATTATATAATTCATATGTATCACATTCTTGTTTTTTTACCAATTTATATTTGTCTTTTCGAATACCACAATTTCCATGATGTTCCCAACAAATTGGGGCTTTTCTTTTCCAATTTGATCAATCCATGGCGTATTAATCTCCGATCCAAAACAACTAATATCTGAATATCCCATATCATCTGCTAATACCACAATTACGTTCGGTCTTTTCATTTCTCCATTCTCCTTATTCCTTTAGTCTTTTTTAACTTTGCTTTACTTAAATCGCCGTAACCTTAATAGGTTACGGCAATTATATTTTTTCTATTCATATAAAGGAACATCAAACTCCTGTATCCCTAATGGTCTAATATTACCATCTAAGTTCATAGGATTATAATTCATTTCAAAATTTAATGGCATAAAATAAGCAAGTGCTGACCAACCCCAAAATGGATTTAGACCTTGTCCAGATCCAGTTTCTGCATTGTAATATTCACGTGTATCCGCCTCCTTTAGCACCATTTCAAATGTTCGATATGCAAGACTTTCTGCTTCTTTTTTATATCCATAATCCATTAATGCATGTAAAATCAAATAATTCAACGGAATCCAACAAGTGCCCATCCAATTGCATTCATGTGCTCTACGTTGTTGATAGTATCCCTCTTCATCTTTAGCCCACGCCGCAACAGGATATTCTAACCAAAAAGAATTTGGATTTAACAAATGTTTTTCAATAATAATTTTAGCACGTTCTTGAGATACAATTCCTGCCCATAATGGCATAAATCCTGCAATACTGCGATAACATACTAACTCTCCTGTTTTTTCATTTCTATCATAATAAAATTCATCTTTTTCACACCAAAAAATTTCATTGATTTTACTTGCCAATTCCTGTGCATGTTTTGCATACTTTACAGCATCTTGTTCTTCACCCAAGCTTATTGCAATTTTTTCCATTGCTAGCAATTCCCGATATAGGTAGCAATTTAAATCAACTCCCTCTACTTCCATCGCCCCAATTTTACCAGCACGCAAATCTTGATTGTCCATTCCACTGTGATCAGCACTATCCCAAACACAAAGACCATTCTTGTCTAAATCACAATAATAGAACCAATATTCAAGATATTTTTTGATTCTTGTATAATAACGGCCAATAAGCCATCTGTTATCATTTGTTTGTTGAATAGACAGCCAAGCTGTTTGTGCAATAAATGGTTTAAAATGTTGGCGTTCTCGAGGACATACTATAGTTCTAGATACAAAGCCACATTCCAACTGTCTATCTAAAAATACTTCTAAGTTATTACGACAAAATCGTGATTCCCCAAAATAAGAAAGATACAAGTTTTCAAAATATAAATCCCAATCATAATATTCATCATACGCATATCCAGTTAATAAACGTGCGTTTACATGGCTATAATTGATACCTGATGATGAAAAGTTGCGAATACCATGTGTTGTTATGTCATAATTCACATTTTTAAGCCGTTGTTTCAATTTATCAAATTGCACCTCTCCAATTTTTTGTTCAAACTCTTTCATAAAATAATCTCCCTTCATGCACTAACAGTATAATCACATAAAATATTGTATAATTTCAAAATTTTGTTCTGCGTGCTCTACTGCAAATTGTAAAATTTTAACAGTAACTGGTTCTTCTGAAACTAACTCTTCTAAAGCTGATGCTTCTTCTGCTGTTGCAGTTTCTTTGTTTTCTTCTGATGGTGCTACCTCTGATGGTGTACCTTGGCATCCTGCCAACAAAGACACTGATAAAGTTACGGATAATAATAATGCTAATAGTTTTTTAAGATTGTTTCCTCCTTTTTTTGATGTCCTAATCATATCCCATTCACTTTATATTTTATATATAAAATTGTGATTTAAAACCAGTAAAATTATGACATATTTGTTCTATCAACTATTTACTAATTATTTTACTAGCAATTTGCACAATATTACAGATTACTTTCTATATATTGAATAGATTTCGCTGTCGCGAAATTCTTATGAATATACTACCACAATTCAACTTGTTTGAGGAAGATATTTTTGAAAATTTAGGAGATTTAGAAAGATTACAGCTTGTATTAGGTGCTATTGATGATGGTAAGCTTATAGCAAAGTTATATAAAATGCGTGGAAAAGGAAGAAATGATTGGCCATGTGAAACTATGTGGAATTCCTTTATTGCCAGCTTTTTATTTGAACATGCAACTGTGGAAAGTCTTCTTCGAGAATTGAGTAGAAATAAGCAATTAATAGTTTCGCTACAAGACAAACGAAGAATAAAACAAGTGGAGAGCGTGGAGAACGAGACGCAGATTGGTGTCAGAGACAATATAGTGCAAGTGGTCCAAATGGAGAAAGTATAATAAAAACCAAGAAGTGGTTTGGATTTCGTCTGCATTTAATAGCGGATGCGACATATGAATTACCTGTAGCCTATGAAGTGACAAAGGCTTCTAACAGCGAACATACAGAAACAGCTAAGTTGATAGATAAAATAGAGAAAGCACATATGGAGTGGTTGGATAGTTGTAAATATTTTCTTGCAGATAAAGGTTATGACAGCACCAATCTTATAACTAGGTTGGAGGATAAAGGGATTCATAGTATTATAGATATCCGTAATTGTTGGAGGGATGGAGAAGAGACACATCAATATAAAGATACATCACTGGTGTATAATTATAAGGGAAGAGTATGGTATGTGAAAGAGGATGGAGAAAAAATAGAACTAATAAATAAAGGATATGACAAAAGTAAAGATAGTCTGCGATATGGATTTCATCCAAAGGAACATGACAACAGAATTTTTCGAATTAAATGTAGTGAGGATCGAAGAATTTTTACTCCGGTGTCACGAAGTAGTCATAAATGGAAACGATTATACAAGAAGCGAACTGGTGTAGAACGTATCAACGGAAGAATAGATCGAGATTATAAATTCGAGAAACACAGTATTCGAGGATTGGATAAGATGAAAATGTTCCTAAGTGTAACATTTTTAATTTATATGATAATGGCGAAGATAAAAATAGAAAAAGGGCAGACAGAGCATTTATGTAAACTGTACGCTTAAATAGAATATTTAAAGGTGAAATGATTCTAAATATCACAAAGGGTATTCTTTGCTCTTTTTTAAGGAGAGAAATGTGGAAAAGTAAATCAATGAAAGAATGACTAAAAAACAAACATTATTTTTTGAAAAATCCGGATAATTTCGGAGTGCTTTTTGTTCCTAATATAAATTTTCGCGTACAGCGAAAATAATTCATATTTTACATCACTTGATTTATTATAATCAAACAGTTAATACCTAAGGAAAGCATCTGATTCAGTCAAGAAAAAAGAACAGCCAAAGAGCTGCTCTGAATCTGAAGATTTCCCATTGTACCAATTCGCGCAAGATTGAGAACGTGTTATGGGGATAGTATTGGTTTTCCATCCCTTAAATTTGAAGTAAAGTAGTGATATGATGATAAAAATACCAGATTTTACATACACACTACTATAAATAGTTATTAATAGGCATAGCAAACAAACCTTCTTACGGAGGTTTTTTGAAAAATATGCAGTAAGTGTCATTCTGATTAGGTGGAGCCATGAGTCCTTCCACAGCTACGCATATTGTTACAGCCACAAACAGGGCAGAGGGTAAGATCAATCTTCCATACAAGTTTTATGATTTCGCAAACAGATAGGTTTTCATACTTCATTTTAAATCGCTGATACCCTTGGAGTTTGCATATTAAGTTCAAATTTTTTGCCTTACATCTATTGTTAAGAAAGCCGTAGTAGCGAATCTTCTGAAACCCAGATGGAAGTACATGCATGAGATAGCGACGAATAAACTCTATTTTAGGAAGCGTGATAAATCGTCTTGCATCTCCAGTTTTAAATCCACGAGCCGAAAAAGTGACTTCCGTTTCAGATAAGGAGTGTATCCTGTTATTAGAAATAGCAATCTTATGGGTGTACTTCCCTAGATATTCGATTGCATTTCCGAAGCCATTAAAGGTTTCTTTGATGTAGGGACACCATTCTTTTTCATATAGGGCATTACGAAAATGATTCCATTCATCTAGGTTTGCTAAATGCTTGCAGGCAGTGGAAAATACAAGCTTGTTTTCTTGATATAAGGCTTGAAGCATAGCGAGGAATTTTCCTTGAAATTTATCTCGTAAAACATAAACAGGTATGAAAAACTTCTGTGAGGACTTACGAATCTTCTTAGATTCTGTCAATCCGCCACCAGAAATAATACAGTGCATATGTACGTGATAAGAAAGTTCCTGATTCCAAGTATGTAATACTTGAATGATTCCTGGTTGTACCCCTAAATATTTTTTATTAGACGAAAGTTCTAATAAAGTTTCAGCACAACATTTATGAAATAGTGTATAGAGGAGCTTTTGATTACAATAAAATAAATCATTGAGTTCATGAGGTGTTGTAAACACCACATGAAAATAAGGAGAATCAATCACTTCAGAACGACGTTTGTCTACCCATATTTCTTTTTTGACAGCTTGGCAATTAGGACAATTACGATTACGACAAGAGTTATTATGAATTTCGGTGTGTCCACAATCTTGGCAACTAGAGATATTGACTCCAAGAGCACCAGACTTACAATTCATAACAGAATGAGCTGCACTGTATTGTACATTTGATTGGTAATAGTTCAAAGAACAGTATTCCTCATAGGAAGATTGAAATATTTCTTGGATAGGGTAATTAGGCATGGGTATCACCTACTTCCAAACGATCAAAAGGACTCACAAAATCAGATTTAGAAGAAACCCCTGATTTCACATAAATACAGGTCGAATTTATGGAGTTGTGGCCAAGATAAGTTTTTAAAGTCAGTAAATCCATTCCGTTTTCATAACAATTGGTAGCATAAGCGTGACGAAGGGAATGAGCACAAAAACGTTCATCCATACCAAGAGATTGACGATGAACCAGAATCTGTTTTTGAATCCACTGTTTATCCATAGGCTTATCTAATCGTCTCTGTTGGGTAAATAACCATTGCCTTGGACGCTTTTCTTTAGGGAGCGATTTCCAATATATCAGGATCATGTTCCAGATACTTTCAGGTAACGGAACATAACGATCGCTATGATTTTTAGAATGACGTACGTAAATCTTCCCTGTAGAATGCATAATATCAGAGCATTGCAAATGACATAGCTCACTTAAGCGTAAGCCAGTAGCATATAGGATGCAAACAGCAAGTTTGACTTTTGGATTGGTCATTGCACTTAGGAAACGTGATATTTGTGTAGGTGATGGAACAAATGGTAAATACGTGTGAAAAACACGAAAAGGAATTTGCAAACTTACTCACAGAATTTGTAGCAGAAGCAACTAGGCTTTTAACCTGTCCAAACTCCAACAATACCAATATAATCTTAAATGTAAAAAATTATGTAGAAGAAAATTTTTCTAATGAAATTAAACTTTCTGATTTGGCTGATCAATTTTATATGAGCCGTGAACATATGTGCCGTACATTTAAAAAACAGTTCGGATATAGTATTTATGATTATATTCTTTCCCTTAGAATGTCCAATGCATTATTGCTTGCCAAAAATCCTAATATAAAACAAAAAGACATTGCTCTGTTAGTCGGGTTTAATGATGGCAACTACTTTAGTAAGGCATTTAAAGCATATCATGGGTTCTCTTTACGAGAAGCAAGGACACAAACTGATAACATAATTCTATAATACAATTTATTGCACTTTAAACAATAAAAGAGTATTGTCATAAAATTAATTTTATAACAATACTCTTTTATTCATACTCAATTAAAAATTCCTGATATAATTTATCACATCATATAAATACAACACATCATCAATTTCTTTTTCAATAACAAAATCATCTAAGCTAGAACGATTAAATCTGGGATCTATCACATAAATATCTGTGTACTCAGCTGTCAAAAATGGAATAAAACAATTTGCGTAGGAATTTTTTACTACTAAAATACTATTTCTTTGTTCCTGTGACATTTCTTCTAGATTTCCCTCTTCCGTATTCTCTTCTACCATCTCACCTATCTGATCTACTTTTTCTGTCACTTGAATATGAATCAAAGGATGATTCCCATCTAAAAACATACCATACTGATCTTTTGTTTCTAGATAAGACCATTCATAAAAAGAGGCAGTGACTCTATCTTCATACACATAATCTACTACAATTTCTTTTTGATTATCATTTTCCCTTAATTCAAAAATTTCTATCTGATCTGGCTCCATTGGAATATTTATCTTAGCATGCAATGTACCCAAAAAATCATCGCTGACTACTGTTCTTTCATAATCAAGTGCAGTGATTTCACTTGCTTGCAAGAGTGAAATCACTGACGCTGAGGATGAAAATTTATTTTCATCCTCACTCTGCTCCCCGCCCTTCCATTGCTGGTAGGCATAAAATGCTCCCAATGTGGTCCAATGATGATCACTCCTGTAATAAATATATTCTTCCTTATGGTTTTCCAATACTTCCTCCACAGGAATCCGAATATTTTCATCACCCAATGCTTGATCTAGTTCCTCCAAAAATCCATATTGATCATAAACAGTAGCAAATGCTGGTAATTTATAAGATTGAATAGTATCAGCTGTAGGAATCATCATAACGTGAATTTCACCTGTTACCAAATCATCTAATCCTTTCACTTGTGACACCAATTTTTCAATTTTTCTCGTCACTAACGACTCCTCTATGTCCTGCACTTGATGCTTCTCAAGCAAACTTCCATCTTTACCAAAGTATACCCCATTGCTTTCTTGTTTCCCTAAGATTTTTTCTATGCTTGTTTTCAGAGAAATCCACTGATTTCTTGCTACGAATTGATCATTTAAGTAACTTTCATACTCTTTTCCATACTCTCCAGACAGAACAGTCTCCCATTCCAATTTGGGTTTTTGCATTAATATTCTATTTTCACTTTCTGAAAAATAGGTATCTACCTTTCCCATATTCATGTAAATCAAAAAAATCCATACCCCTATCATTACAATAATTACCATATCTTCAAAATTTATTAGTTGTACCCTATTCTTTTTCTTATTCTCTCTACATTTCATCACTACATCAATCACTTTCTTTCTGACCAATTAAAATCGAAAATACAAAAATGGATTATAACTTGCATCCACAATGTAAGCCATAGAAAGAAGAAATATCCACAATATTACAATACTTTCCACAATAGAAAATAATATTGTCCCCATCCTTCTTTTTATTGCAATGAAGCACCTCTTAGAAACTGGTGTTGCTCCAATCAGACATAAGATAAATATGATAGTAAAGTTACTTAATAAATACAAACTCTCTCTATTCCACAGCGAAACCTCACTTATTCCAAACAAATAACATAAATAATTGAAAATCTCACCCATATTATTTAAGGTGAAAATCACCCACCCTATTATAATCACCCCTAATGCATATCCCCTCTGCACAACTCTCTTTCTTTTTTCTATCCACTGTAATAGCCATAATTTTTCTAAAATCAAAAAGAAGGCAAACCACATACCCCATAACAAGAAATTCCAACTTGCTCCATGCCAAATCCCCGTTAGCGACCAAACAATAATTAAATTTATAATTTGCCTCTTTATTCCTACGCGATTTCCTCCAAGAGGAATATATACATATTCTTTAAACCAACTACTTAATGAAATATGCCATCTTCTCCAAAAATCAGTCACACTATTTGCTATATAGGGATAGTTGAAATTTTCGGGAAAAGTAAATCCAAATATCCTACCTAATCCAATGGCCATATCTGAATAACCCGAAAAATCAAAGTAAATTTGGAATGAAAAAGCAAGAATTCCCATCCATGCCATCAAAACTGTCATCTGAGATACACCCATTCCTTGTACAATATCCCACAACTGGCCTATTCCATTGGCTAGTAACACCTTTTTTCCAAGTCCTGTCACAAATCTTCTAATTCCGTACTCTAAATCCTCTTTATTAGTTCTTCGCGCTTGTAATTGCTCCTCTATTTCTTGATACTTTACAATAGGCCCTGCTATCAACTGTGGAAACATAGTTACGAAAGCTCCAAAAGTAACGATATTTTTTTGCGCTTTTGCCTTTCCTCTATAAATATCGATTGTATAAGACATGGTTTGAAAGGTATAAAAAGAAATTCCAATAGGTAGCGGTAGCTGCATCAGCGGAATATTTTTATTAAAAATTTCATTGACAATCTGCAATATAAAATCTACATATTTAAAAAATCCCAATAATAATAAGTTAATAACAATAGATGATAGCAAAAAATATTTAGCTTTTTTCAACCTACCTGCTTGCAGTAAATCTCCAATCTTTTTCCCATGAAAATAATCAGAAACAATAGAAAATATCATGATTCCTACATAAACAGGCTCACCCCAAGCATAAAAAAATAAACTCCCTACTAAGAGAATGAAATTCCTCATTCTCTTGGGAGCTATCAAATAAACCAATAGTATGCTAGGTAAATAATACATTAAAAATAAAATACTACTAAAAATCATACTGCTCTAATCCTTATGGTTTTTTGTATGAATAGTAAATCCTTACTACCTCAACATTTCTTCTATAATCTTGAGAGCTTTTTCATTTTCTGCTTCACACTGCTCTATCACTGCCTCATCTCCTGCTTCCATTGCATCTGTAATATCTCCACCTAATTGTACAAAACATACATAATTTCCGTAGGTAGAAATTTTTGAAGCTTGAATCTTTCCTAAATTAGCTGGATACTGCATGGCATCATCTTGTTGTACTGCTTGATATGCATACAACGCATCTTCCACATCCTGCAACTGTTCTTCCTTTGCCTTTATAATAATCAACGTATCCACATTAGTACTAATCATAGGCATTTCCGCTATGATTTCATCATACATATACTCTGTAATCCCTACATTTAACTCAAGAAATTCTGCTGGAATCTCTGCATCCGCATAATAATTTTCTCCCAACTCCTCAGCTACCGCTTCTCTAATTTCCATCACATGCACATCATCTCGATATCCCTCTTCATTATTCTCCTGTGATACAGTTTCATCTTCCTTCACACCACTATCATCCATCATATCGCTATCATCATTCACCATATCATCCGTATTTTCCTCAACCTTTGTCTCTTCCTCCGTATTTCTATTACAGCCCACAAAAACCAACATCATCATTACTGCCAACAACAACATCATCATCTTTTTCTTCATATCACTAATCCATTCCCTTTCTCGCAATCTGATAAATTTTATTTTTCAGACTAATACCCATCACTTTCTTTCAGTCTAGCAACTTGTAGCCCTTTCATTTATGAAAAAGGTTTCTCATAAGAGACAAATTGCTATGTAAAAAATCTTATTTTTCACACTACTTACTATCTCCATATTTCATATATTGTATACATATAAAAAAATTTTTTCTTTTTTTGCCCTTCGCTTTTCGCCCTTCGCCCTTTCGCCCTTCACCCCATTCTGTGAATTGGGGTGGGGTGGGGATGATGTGTTCTCTCGGCAGAGTGTGTAAAAACGCTGGTCCTTACGTTTGGTCTTTCACAAACGTTAGTACCACTGCGTTTTTACCCAAGCGAAAGCGTCTCTGCCAAGAGAACACATCATCCCCACCCCCACCACACCACAAAATTTCCCCAAAACCCTTGTTTTTGTCCTTTCTTTTATGGTATGATTCTCTTGGTTTTATTGGATTTTACGTTGGAAGGAAGGAAAAACAGATGAGTATTTTAAATGTAGAACATTTAACCCATGGTTTTGGGGATAGAGCAATTTTTAACGATGTATCATTTCGTTTATTAAAAGGAGAACATATTGGATTAATCGGTGCCAATGGTGAAGGTAAATCCACTTTTATGAATATTATTACCAATAAATTAATGCCTGATGAGGGAAAAGTAGAATGGTCTAAAAATGTCCGTGTTGGATATCTTGATCAACATACCGTATTAGAAAAAGGCATGACACTTCGTGATGTATTATCTTCTGCCTTTGATTTTTTATATGAGATGGAAGCACAGATGAATGATATTTGCGATAAGATGGGAGATGCAACTCCAGAAGAATTAGATGTCTATATGGAAGACCTAGGTACGATTCAAGATTTATTAACGGTACATGATTTTTATTTAATTGATTCTAAAGTAGAAGAAGTGGCTCGTGCACTAGGACTTTTAGACCTTGGACTAGACAGAGATGTAACCGATTTGAGTGGTGGACAGAGAACTAAGGTATTACTTGGTAAATTATTATTAGAAAAACCAGATATTCTTTTATTAGATGAGCCTACTAACTATTTAGATGCAGAACATATTGAATGGTTGAAACGCTACTTAAATGATTATGAAAATGCATTTATTTTAATTTCTCATGATATTCCATTTTTAAATAGTGTAATTAACCTAATCTATCATATGGATAATCAAGAATTAAATCGCTACGTAGGTGATTACGATAAATTCCAAGAAGTTTATGCCATGAAAAGAGCACAAGTAGAAGCTGCCTATAACAAGCAACAAAAAGAAATTTCAGACTTAAAAGATTTTGTAGCCCGTAATAAAGCTCGTGTCGCTACTAGAAATATGGCTATGTCTCGCCAAAAGAAATTAGATAAAATGGATATGATTGAATTAGCTGGCGAGAAACCAAAACCAGAATTCAAATTTAAGGAAGCGAGAACTCCTGGCCGTTATATTTTTCAAACTAAAGATCTTGTGATTGGTTATAATGAGCCTTTATCTACACCTCTCAATTTGGAAATGGAGCGGGGACAAAAAATCGCATTAATAGGCTCAAACGGTATTGGTAAAACAACCCTATTAAAAAGTATCCTAGGCTTAATCAAGCCGATAGATGGAGAAGTTGAACAAGGCGATTACTTATCCATCGGCTATTTCGAGCAAGAAATGGCAAAAGATATTAATACAAACTGTATGGAAGAACTGTGGAAAGAATTTCCTGGTTATTCACAGTATGAAGTACGCTCTGCCTTGGCAAAATGTGGTTTAACCACAAAACATATCGAAAGTCTCGTCCGTGTCCTCAGTGGAGGTGAGCAAGCAAAAGTACGCCTTTGTAAATTGATTAACCGTGAAACGAATATTCTTTTATTAGATGAACCTACCAACCATTTAGATGTTGACGCAAAAGACGAACTGAAACGTGCGTTAAAAGCATATAAAGGAAGTATCCTTATGGTTTGTCATGAACCTGAATTTTATGAAGGTCTAGCAACAGACGTTTGGGATTGTACCAAATGGACTACTAAGTTATTTTAAATATATCGAATCAACATTACTGTTTTAATGCCGTAATTGGTACAACAAAAACACCATCTGCTCTCTGATATGCAGCATTTGACATTCCACAAAGCACACAGAGTACTGCAGGTGGTTTTCCTTTAGGGTCTTTTTCAAACTGTTCCTTTATCTGCAGTAATCCTTCTGCTGCCATATCAATTTGATTTGCACCTAGCTTAATTTCAAAAGCACACCATGTTCCATCAGGAAGTTCTATCACTGCATCAATTTCACGATTTGTATAATCTTGATAATGATATAAATTTCCACCAAAGGATTCTGCATAAATTTTTAAATCACGTTCACAAAGTGATTCAAATAAAAAACCTAGCGTTTCTAAATCATTTATCAAACTATCTGGTGTCACTTTTAAGAGTGAACACACTAGAGAAGGATCTGCAAAATGTCGTTTTACACTTTGCTTAATTCGTGTGGATGACCTTACGCTAGAGGAAAATGGTAATTGATTATCTGTAATAAATAGACGGGAAAATATATCTAGATAATCTGCAACTACTTCCACATCAATGTCTTCATCATCTACTTCTTTAATATCATTTTTTAATGTTCTATTGGTAGCCGTTGTACTTTCATTTCTTGCAAGTGAACGCAACAACAATCGCATTTTTGTAGTATTACGCTTGATATCGTCCATTCTATAAACATCATCATCCAAAACCGCATCTAAGTATTGTGCTGGTAACAATGCCGCTTGTTCAACTGTAAGATTTAAACTTCCAGGCCAACCGCCTCGTACAATATACTCTATCAGGGTTTTTAACGATACCTCTCCTGTCATTATAGGCTGTAATTTTCCATAACATAATTGTTCCAGAGATACTACCCCAGAAGAAAAACCTGACTCGTATAATGACATAGTACGCATACGAATCTTAGCAATTCTTCCAGCTCCACTATGCAGAATTCCTTTGTGATTTGGTGTCGAAGATCCTGTAAGAATAAATTGTCCTTTTTCAGTTGTTTGATCCACTTTATGACGCACTGCATCCCAAATAGGTGGAACTTCTTGCCATTCATCTATAAGTCTAGGCATATCTCCATTTAAAACCAAATCTGGAGAGAGTTGTGCTAAATTACGATTCTGAAAGTTACCTGCTGGATCACCAATAAAAATTTCACTATTACAATGTTGTGAGGAAGTCCATGTCTTTCCGCTCCACTTAGGTCCTTCTACACAAACCGCTCCAAAAATTTTTAAATATTCATGAATTTTTTCATCAACTAATCGAGGACGATACGTTTGCTTTTTCATAAAAATGTCCCTCACTCTCTTTTTCAATCATAAGTGCCTTATAAAAGATAATTAGGTTGAAAAATAAGATTTTTCAACCGGCAATTTGTCTCTTCGAGCCAAAGTTGCCAGACTTTGGCTAAGTAATGGATGATTAGTATATAAATATATACATCTATGATTTCATCCTTGTAAGCAAGTAAAATCACCGAACTTAAATATGGTTATACTATCCCTTAAGCATAGTATAACCATATTTCATTAATTTTACAACATAAATCCGATAGATTTTATATTTTCAATCCGATAGATTTTATATTTCTAATCCGATAGATTTTGTGTTTTCAATCCGATAGATTTTTTATTTTCAATCCGATAGATTTATAAATTTGAATAATAATCATTTGAGTTACTTTCTTTCTGTTTATAACACAAAGAAACTGCCACCGTTCCTATTAAAGAGCAAATATTTCCAAAAATAACAGGATCTATAATTGGATTAGGAACAAACTGTAATACGATTGCTGCCACTCCACCAGCTACCATACCGCTCACAACACCTGGAGTTGTAACCTTTTTCCAATACAGTGCTAATACAAATGGGAAAAACATAGCAGATGAATAGATTGTTGCACCTACTTCAAACATAGAGAGAATGGATGTCAACTGAATCGCGATTAACATAGTAACAACACCTGTTACCACAGTAGAAATTCGTTCAATTCTAAATGTCTTTTTTTCATCCATATCTTTCACAAAAAATCCACAAAGCTCCGTAGTAAAAATTTGGCTAACAACTAATAAATACGAATCAATAGAAGACATAACTGCTGCAATTAAACCTGCAATTGCTAGACCTGCTAGAACTACTGGAAATTTTTGTACAATCACTTCTAGAATAATGGTTTCTTCACGTTCCATTGTTGGAAACATTGATCTCGCAAAAACAGCAAGTATCATAACTACACAAGAAAAAATCATATAACCAATTGCTGCATATATTTGAGAATTTCTTGCTTCTTTTTCATTTCTAGATGCCAATACTCTTTGAATATATGGAATTCCTGTACATGCAGAAAAAGTATATTTACAAATTACTACTGCTAAAGATACAAAAGATACCCCATAAAAAATATTAAATGATCCAGGTGTGAAAACAGTCTCAACAGTTTCTAGCGCAACATTTGCCATCCCACTCATAACTACTATTGGCAAAATAATCATCATCGATACCCCTAAAATAATTGCCTGCGCTGTATCTGTATAGGCAACAGCAAAAAAACCACCTTGTAACGTATAAATAATCGTAATAACACCACCTACTATTACGGCTGCTTCATATGTAATAACATTTTCTCCTAACATCAATTGGAGAACTGTTCCCATTCCCATCATCTGTGCTGTTAATGTACTAAGAGAATAAATGATTGCAAAAATAGCACACATCTTACCTGCCGTATTGCCATGCAATTTATGAAAAACTTCTGGTATGGATTCTGCACCTGTAGCGTAGATTCTTTTACCCATCAATCCAAGTATTAACATTCCTATTGCCCAGGCGATTCCTAACCACAATGAACTAAACCCATTCAAATATGCGCTTCCTGCTTGCCCCATACAAGCACTAGCACCTGCTGCTGTAGCAATAGAAGAACAAGTAATAACAAAAGGCCCAATACTTCTACCACCTATCGCAAAATCACTGCTGCCGTGTACTTTCTTAGATGCGTACACCCCTATTGCAATCATTCCTACCAAATACAATAAAATAACCCCATAATTTAAAACCCCCATACAGTATCCTCCTTCATTTTGTTATGTACTCCTTGAATCTTTCATCTACAACTTTTAAAAGCATTACATAAGTACATGATTGATTTTATCTTAATTTTATAACAAATTACTTAACTGTGCAAATTGTTCCAATGTTAAGGCTTCTCCCCTAATTGTTGGAGATAGTTCCATTTTTTCTAATACTTCTAATACTCTTTCTTTCGTTACTGTGGCAATTCCTGCATTGGTCAAACCATTCACCAACGTTTTTCTTCTTTGGTTAAAGGATGCACGAATCAAAGTAAACATAAATTTTTCATTTTCTGCTTGTACTGGTGGCTCCTCATATCTAGTCAATTTAATGACCGAACTAGACACATTAGGCTTCGGCATAAAACAAGCTGGCGATACAACTGTTACAATTTCTGGTCTGGCATAATATTGTACTGCCAAGGACAAAGCACCATAATCTTTCGTTCCAGGCCCCACCTGCATACGATCTGCAACTTCTTTCTGCACCATAATAGTAATGCTTTGTAAAGGAACATGACTTTCAAATAATCCCATAATGATTGGTGTTGTAATGTAATATGGTAAATTTGCTACCACCTTAATGGGCTTCCCTTGATTGCGCTCTGCCACAATTTTATTAATATCTACTTTTAAGATATCTTGATTGATCACTGTTACATTCTCATACTCTGAAAGTGTATCCTGAAGAATAGGAATTAGAGCCTTGTCAATCTCTACTGCAATAACCTCTCTTGCAGCTTCTGCTAAGTATTGTGTCATAGTACCGATTCCCGGTCCAATTTCTAATACACAATCGTCTTTTGTAATTTCTGATTCTTCAATAATTTTCTCTAAAATATGGGTGTCGATTAAAAAATTCTGACCAAATTTCTTTTGAAAATTAAAATTATATTTTCTCAATACCTCTATGGTATTTGTTGGATTTCCCAATGTTGCCATCTTTTACTTTCCTTCCTGTTTTTTTACGTTACATTCGATACAATCTTTTTCCATTTTCTTCTGTCACGCGTATAACCTCTTCTGATGAAATATTTTTAATTTTTGCAATTTCATTAATTACATAAGGTAAATTCATAGATGAATTTCGTTTTCCACGAAAAGGAACTGGCGACAAGTATGGACAGTCTGTTTCCAACAAAATTTTTTCTATAGGAATATATTCTACAACTTCTTTTAATTTCTTACCATTTTGAAACGTAATCACACCACCTATTCCAAATGAGTAATCCATATTTAAAAATTCTCTCGCCATTTCTTTCCCATAAGAATAGCAATGAATGACTCCCGTAAGATTTTCAAATTCTTTTTCCTTCATAATAGATAAGGTATCTGCTGCCGCCTCTCTAGAATGAATCACCACTGGCATATTCACTTCTTTTGCTAATTGAAGCTGTCTGAAAAACCATTCCTTTTGAATCTTTCGTTCTGGTTCGTCCCAATAATAATCTAAGCCAATTTCTCCTACTGCTTTGATTTTTGGATGCTGTAATTTTTCCTTTATAAATTGAAAATTCACTTCATTTAATTCATCTGTGTTACATGGATGAATTCCTAATGCACCATACATAAAATCATATTGGTCCACAAAATCTAAGGTAGTTCTTAATGACTCCATACTAGAACCAATATTTACAATGGTACCAACTCCCGCTTCTTTCATTCCTAGAAGCAAACTTTCTCTATCTATATCGAACCCATCATCATCATAATGGGCATGACTATCAAAAATCTTATTTTTCACTTTTTCTCCTCAATTGTGCAATCATTTAACGATACACTTACTTATGAATGAAATATCTATACATTTCATCCATAAACTATTCCTTTAAATTACAAATTATGCTTGCAAATGTTTTTTCATTGTACTATAATAATAAACGGATGTAAAGTTACAGGTCATCTATGAGTTGTAACTCTATAAATACTCGCGTTTTTAGCTCAGTTGGTAGAGCACCTGACTCTTAATCAGGGTGTCTAGGGTTCGAACCCCTAAAGACGCATGAACACTAATTTTGTAGCAAGGCTATGGGGTTGGTGTTTTTTATTGCAACAATTTATAACATCGCTAAATCTTATTTATCTATTACAATTCACCTTTTATTAAAAATCCCTTATTCTCTAATTCTTCTTCAATATCAGTCAAAGTATCCATATCATCAGCCTCAATGGTATGATAATGCATATCACCCGTTAATTCCTTTAAGGGTTTATCCCCGCAAAGCGTTAACTTTTCTACAAACTCCCTAGCATCTTTCCTATTGGAAATCATCAATGACACTTCAATCAACCCATAAATCTCATGCTCTACAGATATATTCAATAGTTTTCCACCTAGATCTACAATACAAAACAATTCCTCTAACACTTCATCAGTGCTATGCTTTACTTGGAATACTTTTCTAGCCACATTACCTACTTGATCAGGCTGAAATAAAAGATATCCTTTATTGGTAGATAGTATATTTTTGTTCTCTGCACGTAATAATGCAATATCTTGTACAATCACCTGCCGACTAACACCAAGAAGCTCTGCTAACATAGTGCCAGATATTGGCACGTTGCTTTCTTTTAATATACTGATTAATTTTTCTCTTCTCTTATCCCCCATTAATAAAATCCTCTTCCACCACAAAAACCACCGCCACAACACATATTACAAACCAAATTTGCTATGCATAGTTTTAAACAAAATCCATTTCCATTTATTGTCATTCCACCGGTAGGCATTCTCCTAGATTGATACCAATTTCCACCAAATTCTAATCGTTCTACCAAAGAACGATAGGTCTGGTTATTGGGTTCCATATTAGAAGCCATTTTCGCATGATCCATTGCCAACACATTATTTCCCACACCAGAATTAGCAACTGCACTATAATAATACCATTGGGCAGATTTTTCTTTCATTTCTGAAAGTACATGCAATGCTTCTTTATAATGTCCACTATTAATATAATTAGCCGCAGCCTTTAAATGAACAGTTGACTCATCTTCTCCATATCCCTGATTCTGTCTCGTTTGCCCGTAAAATCCTCCAAATCCGCCAAAATCACCAAATCCACCATATTGATAAGAACCATTTCCACTATAACCTTGATAGTTTCCTGTACCACTATATCCTTGTTCCTTTTCCTTCATAATCTGCTGATAGGCTTGTTGAATTTCTTTAAATTTCTCTTCTGCACTTGCTGCATTGGGATTATTAATATTGGCATCTGGATGATACTTTCTGCTTAATGTTCTATATGCTTTTTTTATTTCTTCTTCACTAGCACTTTGCTCTAGCCCTAGTACTCTATATGGATTCATCATGTTTCTCTAAATTCCCCGCTCTCTTTTGTCTAACCATTTCATAACGATACCAAACACCTGCATACAAAATATTTCTAAGTATATCAACATTTTCTAGGATTGGCAATTTTTCAAATTCTCTTGCACATTCTGCCATCATCATATGTAACACATTGTAACAAAAATTTTCTAAATTTTCATCTATTTTAAAGTCTATCTTATGATTAAAAGCAACGTTTTCTCTTTCTTCCATCGTTAATAGAAACACATTATAGTTTTTCGTTTTACTATCCTTCTCCATATCTTCGTAAGCATCTAGTAAATAAATATATTTTCCTAGATAAAAACCTATTTTACGCAAAGAATTTTCCCACTCGTCTGAGCGATAACTAAATAATTCCGACATAACTTCACCAAACAAGCCTGATGCTACATCTATATTTTTATCTTGTGCTTTCTCTACCACATGTATTTCTTCTAATAGCCTAGATACGTTTTTTGCTTTTTCTTGGTAAAACTCATTTACTTTCTTATTACTTGACTGTAAAAGAATAGCAAAAACTTTTTTAGTAGATTTCCTCTCATCTATCCAATCATCTAAGCATTTATGATAGGTTAAAATAAGATTCATAGCTGCCACATAATCGGAAACCTCATTTTGACGCATAGGATGTTTTTCAAAAGGATGGGCAATGCATCTGCTTTCCATATAGTCTGTGTCTGGTTCATATAAACCACTTAATAATATCACTAAAAATGTCATATCATAACTTAAGGTAAGCTGCCCTAATTTTCCATATTTTTCTTTTAAAGATTTACACAATCCACAGTAATAAGAACGGTACATGATATAATCTTTAATTTTTAATTCTGGCTTATCGATACTTATATAACCGAACATATCATTAATCCCCCTACATTCCCTCTTACCTATTCAAACAAACCTACCACTTGAATGACATATCTCTACACAGCGACTCCTTAACTTTTCTTTCTAAAAGTATGACCACACTTTGTACATCGAATTTCTATCAGTCCTCTTCCTTTTGGAACACGAATTCTCTGTTTACATTGAGGGCATTTAAAAATACGATATTCTTTTCTCTGTTCGAATACCTTCTTTTCTCTTTTAAAAAGTTGTATTACTTTATTATGGTATTGCATGTATTTTTGATTTTCAGCATATCTTTTCGGAATATTTCTAGAAAACATTCTAAAATATACATAGACGATTAATACCATTGCCACTGGCTGTAAAAATCCAAGATTTGTAAACATATCTAAAATAAAAAATGCCAATGCAATGCCTAGCATCGTTTTTGAAAACTGATCCGAACCATATCTTCCTATCATAAATCTCATAAATTTTTCTTTCATCTTAATAATTATCCCTTTCTCTTTTGATAATCCATTACCATTCAACCATCGGCTAAACGTTACAATTTTATAGCTGAATAGTTACGTCAATTCTACCAATCTGCTGGTATTTCTTCTTCGTAATAAATTTTTCCTTCTTCTATCATTTTCAGCTGTCCATCCACACATTCCATAATGGTTGTGGAACAATTTTTGTGGTTCACTCTCCAAAAATCCTTTAATGGTACATCTTCCACACAGCCAATCATACCACGAATCAAGGCACCATGACCAACCACTAACATAGTTTCAAATTTAAGTCCAGTGATTTCACTTGCTTGCAAGGGTGAAATCACAGACGCTGAGGGTGAAAATTTATTTTCACCCTTTTTTTCTGAAGGGATAATCACTTCATCAATAAATGATTGACATCTTTTATATAAGTCGATAAAGGTTTCTCCACCTCTCGGTGGTACATATTCTTCTGGCTTACAGAGAAAATTATACAATTTTATTTCTGGTTGTCTGCGAATTGCTGCGATGCTTTTTCCTTCTCCTACACCAAACCCTAATTCTATTAATCTCTTATCTTCAACAATTGAAATATTTCTATTTCCTCTTAAAATTTCTGCTGTTTCCTTAGCACGGCTCAGTGGACTAGTAAAAATAATATCAAAGGGAATATCCTCTTGCCCTTTCCTTGTTACTTGTGCCAATTCTCTTCCATACTCATTTAATGGAATGTCTGACTGCCCTTGCAGTTTCCTCTTTTTATTCCACTCTGTTTCACCGTGTCTTACAAAATAAATTTTCATTGGTACTCCTATTCTTACATTATTTTCTAACAGCTTTTCTAATTGGTACTCCTCTTTTTACATTATTTATCTAAATAGCTTTTCTAAATTCCTAATTTTATCTCATCATCGTTCCTGAACTTTTATCTTTCAGTTAGGCACTGACTTCTTCAAATTGTGAATTGTATAAAGAAGCATAAAATCCATGAGCTTCTAATAATTCTTTGTGATTTCCTTGTTCCACAATATCTCCATCTTTCATAACAAGAATCAAATCTGCATCTTTAATGGTTGACAATCTATGTGCGATAACAAAACTTGTTCTACCTTTCATCAAATGATTCATGGCTTTTTGTATTCTTGCTTCTGTTCTAGTATCTACACTACTGGTAGCCTCGTCAAGAATCATAATTTTATTATCTGCAAGAATAGCTCTAGCTATGGTTAATAATTGTTTTTGACCTGCTGAAACATTACTTGCATCTTCGTTTAATTCCATGCTGTATCCACCTGGTAATGTCTTAATAAAATGATGCGCATGGGCTGCTTTTGCCGCTTCTATCACTTCTTCATCTGTAGCCTCTAATCTACCATAACGAATATTTTCCATAATGCTACCTTTAAATAACCAAGTATCTTGTAATACCATCCCAAAAATTTCTCGCAATTCACTGCGATTAAAATCACGAATATCTTGGCCATCAACCTTAATACGTCCACTGTTTACATCATAAAAACGCATAACCAATTTAATCATCGTAGTTTTACCTGCTCCTGTAGGCCCTACAATAGCAACCATTTGACCTGGTTTGATATGACTTGTAAAATCATTAATAATTATTTGTTCTGGATGATATCCAAAATGAACATTTTCAAAACTAACTGCACCTTCTACTGTTTCCAAATGAACAGGCTTTTCTGCCAATAAATCTTCTTCCTTTTCCTCTAAAAATTCAAATACACGTTCCGCTGCTGCCGCTGTAGATTGTAATAAATTGGAAACTTGTGCCACCTGAGAAAGAGGCTGTGTTAAATTTTTTACATATTGAATAAACGCTTGAATATCACCTACTTGGATGACTCCTCTAATTGCCAAAAAACTTCCTGTAACCGCAACTGATACATACCCTAAATTCCCCACAAACGTCATAATCGGTTGCATCATGCCTGAATAAAATTGTGACTTCCAAGCAGAAATATAAAGTTTCTCATTTGTCTCATCAAATTCTTCTATGGCTGCTTCTTCTCTATTAAATGCTTTTACGATATTATGACCACTATACACTTCCTCAATTTGGCCATTAATTTTTCCTAAAGATTCCTGTTGCTGTTTAAAGTATTTTTGAGAACCCTTAACAACAATACCAATCAAAACGCCTGAGATAGGTAAAATTACAATAGCGATAACTGTCATCAAAGGACTGATACTTAACATCATAATCAAAACACCGACTATGGTTGTCACCGATGTAATCAATGTAGTGACACTTTGGTTTAAACTTTGCCCCAAGGTATCTACATCATTTGTAATTCTTGATAATACCTCTCCTACTGTTTTTGATTCAAAGTATTCCATTGGCATACGATTAATTTTTTCTGAAAGTTCTTTTCTAAAACGAAAAGATAATTTCATAGAAATACCTGTCATAATCCAACCTTGGATAAATGAAAGTACAGCACTTAATACATATAATCCTAATAAAGTCATTAAAATATTTTTTATCAGTACAAAATCAATTTCCCCTGTTCCTGCCAACTTTCCTATCAATCCATTAAAGACTTCGTTGGTTGCTTGACTTAATACTTTAGGTCCTAGAATATTAAAGACAGTTCCTCCCACTGCAAAAAACATTACAGCGAGAATTGCAAATTTATATACACCCATATATTTTATTAGTTTTGCAAAAGTTCCTTTAAAATCCTTTGCTTTTTCTCCTGATGCCATAGCCATGGGTCCGTGACCTGGTCCTCTTCCTGGTCCTGCTGGTTTTCCTTGCTCT
>JAWXVD010000210.1:0-4499 GCA_044425705.1 Eubacteriales bacterium
GTTTTTTGTCATAGGATTTTGTGCAGAGAGTATTGATGTTCGGGAGGAGATGCGATTTGAAGTGATATTGCGAATGCTCATGAGAGTAGTCATTGCAGAATGGTTTGTTATTAACAACATTACTATCATGAAAGCATTTTTCTCTATGGCAGGGAATTTGGTGAATGCGTTGACACCAGGGTCTACGACTACGTTACAGATAGATAGTACCCAAGCAGATATTATATCAAATTTGGGATTTGGAGAAGGGTTAGTGATGTTAATCCTTACAGCATTGATTGCAATTATCATTATTATTTGTGGGTTCTTTTTAATCTATGCAGTGTATTTTCGCTTTTTGAAATTAATGATTTTAGTTCCTATGGGAGCTTTGGCATTTTCTACAATGGGTGGAAATAAAATGGTAAGTCATACAGCAGTTACGTATAGCAAATATTTTCTGTCAATAGTGTTAGAATCTGTTGTAATGGCACTTGCAATTATTGTATGTAACTCCTTTATTAGTGCAGGTCTACCAAGTTTTGCAAGTTCCTATGCAGAGTGGACACAGGCATTGATTTATCTTTGTGAAATGACATTTGCAGTAGCGTTGACAGTAGGTAGTGTAAAAGGTGCACAAAGTTTAGTAAGTAGAGCATTAGGATTATAAGAGAAATCAGTAAAATAGTGAAATATAATTGTGGTTACTATACAAATATGGTATAAATAGAATATACATGAAATATAGCATCTCACATTTAAGGAGATAGATATATGCCAGAATTTTTAACAATAGCAAGAATAGAAAATATGATAGACAATAATAGCTTTTCTCGTAAAGGAGAGGTAATACATGCAATTCAAGATTTGCAATTACGAAAAAAAGAAATATCGCAAGCTAAATATGATTCATTAATGCGACAGCTAGAACAACTAAAAGAGAGAACGCCACACGGTAGTGTATATTAGGTGAAGGAAGTTTCAAAATGCTATATTTCATGTGAGATTTTTAAGGTTATACAGATTTACAAATAGATGAAATGGAAATAGAGTAAGGGAGAAACATGGAACAATTGTTAGATAAGATAGGTCTATATGATATATTGGTTTTATTATTCACAGGATTATTTATGTATATCTATACCATATTTGTTGTTCAACAACTGGGGTTAGATTATGTAGGAGATATTATCTCTTCATGGGGGAGTGATCCAGTTGTGCTAGTAGTGGCAAGCTATTTTATAGGTATGGTCTTTCAGGAGATAACATCTGTAATACAACAAAAATTTACTAATAAAAATGATAGACTGCTAACACAAGCATGGGAGAAGTTAGAAGAAAAAGAAGGGATAGAAAATTATTTTGCTTCTAATCTTCCAAAGATATATGCTGAACAATCAATAAGAAGAACGTATAATTATTGTAGAATGAAAGTATTATTGAATAAAAAAAATAATATTATTGAACGTCAACAAACAACGAGTGCCATGGGAAGAAGTCTTAGTTTGTTTTTCGCAATATACGCAGTGATATTATTTTTACTGTTATTACAGAGTTTTAATATAAAAACCATTATATTTTTAATATTATCGATAAGTATGTGTATTGTATTTTATGTGAGACATGTACGTTATTTTGTTTTGAGATATACATATATTTTTAAAATTTTTTATTATCATATAGTTCAATAGTTAAAAAATATAAATTACGAGAGGAAGAAAAATGGTAATTGAAATCAACAAGGACATCGAACGCTACCAAGAATCGGTAGCTATGGGATTGTCTGCAAAGCAGTTGATTTATTCTATATCGAGTGTAGTAGTGGGAGGAGCCTTAGTGCTTCTCCTTTATCGTTATGTAGGATTAACACTGGCAGCGTACATTTCCATACCAATTGTAGCACCCATAGCCATGAGTGGGTTTTATTCTTATCATGGAATGAGTTTTAATGAAGTGATGAAACGGAAGGTATTGTTTCTGTTTGCGAATAAACCGTTAGTGTATGAATCTAGCGAGTGTGAAAAAATCGTAACGAAACATATAGAAGAACAAGAAAGAGAAAGGGGAACGAATGAAACTGAAACTATTTACGGACGAATTCAAGGAATTAAAAAAGGCAAGCGAGCCACTATACAAGACACCGAAGTCGGTACAACAGACCATAGAGATTAAAGCTATTTCTGAAAATGGAATCTTTGAAGTGGGACAGAATCGATATTCTAAGTGTTATCGCTTTCAGGATATCAACTATGTAACGAATAGTGAAGAGGGACAATTAATCGTATTAGAGAATTATTGCAACTTTCTAAATGCGCTAGATTATACTTATAAGATTACTATGAATAATAAAAATAAGGATATGATGGATTTACGAAAAGTGGTATTTTTACCTTATTTACAAGATGAATATGATGCATATCGAAGAATCTATAATGAGATTATGGAGCGAAAGATATTAGAGGGAAGGCAAGGTATTGAGCAGGAACGATATCTGACAGTAACTATTCATAGAAAGAACTTTGAAGAAGCAAAGGCACAATTTGCAACCCTTGAGGCAACCATTTATAAATCGTATGGGGAATTAGGCTCTAAAATTGTGGCACTTGATGGAAATGAAAGATTAAAGGTTTTATATGATTATTATCATTTGGGAAAAGAAGGTGCATTTGAGTTTGATTTAAAGAAATACGAAGAAGCAGGACAAGATTTCAGAAATGATTTGTGCAATGGTATCGTGAAATACTATCCAGATTATTTTGAAGATGAAGACAAGTTTTGTAAGGCACTATTTATCAAAAAATATCCGAGTAGTTTATCGGATCGGTTTTTAACGGAAATCACCTCATTACCCATTCATTCTATAGTTAGCATTGACGTAGTGCCAGTTCCAAAAGATTTGACAACGAAAACATTACAGAAGAAGTATTTAGGGATTGAGTCAGATATCATTAAGCAGCAACGAGTAAGAAATAAAAATAATGATTTTTCAACTGAAATTTCTTATGCAAAACGTACAGAGAAAAAAGAGATTGAAACCATTATGGATGATGTAAGGGAAAATGACCAATGCTTGTTCTACACAGCGGTGACCATTATTCTGATGGCAGATTCCAAAGAAGAACTAGAGAGTATGACAGAGACTGTTATGTCTATCGGAAAACAACATAGTTGTGTGATTGAAACGCATTATTATAGACAAAGAGAGGCATTAAATACTGCATTACCTATCGGGGTAAGACAAGTGGAAACCATGAGAACCATGTTGACACAAAGCTTGGCAGTATTAATGCCTTTTAATGTACAAGAATTAAATGATGTAGGTGGGAACTATTATGGGATTAATCAGATTTCTAAGAATATCAATATAGGGAATCGTAAGAAATTAATCAATGGAAATGGGTTCGTATTTGGAGTACCGGGTTCAGGGAAATCCTTCTTTTGTAAGATGGAAATGGGTTCAGTGTATCTCTCAGGAGGTGATGAAATCATCATCATAGATCCCATGAACGAATATTTTGATATTGCTGAAACCTACGGCGGTTCTATTATCAATATGTCTACTTACACCGAAAACTATGTGAATCCACTATCTATAGATTTAGAATTATTAGATGTACATGATTCTAAAGGACTAGTGCGAGAAAAAGGAGAATTTATGCTTGGGTTATGTGAGCAATGTATTGGTACATCTCTTAATTCAAGGCAAAAATCTATTATTGACAGATGTGTAAGGAACCTGTATCAAGAGATTGCAAGAAGTGAAGTTAGGGAAGAACCGATTATATCGGACTTTTATCATTTACTATTACAGCAACCAGAGGAAGAGGCACAAGACATTGCATTGTCACTAGAACTATTTGTAGATGGTTCCCTTAATATCTTTAACCATCAAAGTAATGTAGATGTGGACAATCGTTTTACTGTGTATGGAATTCGTGATTTAGGAACGGAGTTATCTCCCATTACCATGTTAGTCATGATGGAAGCCATTCAGCACCGTATTGTAGAAAATGGGAAACGAGGGAAAGCTACTTGGCTCTACATAGACGAATTCCACGTGCTACTTAATTCAGAATATAGTGCCAAGTATTTGCAACAATTATGGAAAAAGGTACGAAAGCAAGGTGGGTTATGTACAGGAATTACACAAAATGTAGTCGATCTATTACAGAATTACACCGCGACTACCATGCTTGCAAACTCTGAATTTGTAGCATTATTAAAACAAGCAAATACAGATAGTAATAAAATGTCAGGGGTTATTGGAGTATCAGACGCACAACTGAAATTTGTTACCAACAGTGCAGCTGGAATGGGGATTATTAAGTGCGGTTCTGTGGTAGTTCCTTTTGATAATACCATTGAGAAACGTAGTGATTTGTATCAACTCTATAATACTAATATTCATGAGAAAATAGAAAAGGCTAGTAAAAATCGTGAAAGCAAGTAAAAAGGCAATTGATTTTTAAAGTGTAATCATCTATAATAGACATAGAAAGACACCCGTGTAAACGGTTAGT
>JAWXVD010000044.1:0-10714 GCA_044425705.1 Eubacteriales bacterium
AGCCAAAAGGAGCTAGGGAAAATTCCCTAGCTCCTTTGCTAAAAGTAATATTTTCTTACTGTTCACGCATGAACTGCAACAATATCTTGTATTCAACTGTGATGATGCAACTTATTCAGCTTCTGTTCCTTCTACTAATTCTTCTGTCATTTCAGCTTCTTCTGTTTCTTCAGCTGTTTCAGTTTCTGATTCTTCAGCTTCTGTTTCTTCAGCTTCTTCTGTTCCTTCTTCTAATTCAGCTACTGGTTCCTCTTCTGCTAATTCTTCTGTTGTTCCAACTTCTTCTTCAACTACTTCTTCAGCTGCTTCTTCTTCAACTACTTCTTCAGCTGCTTCTTCTACAACTGTTTCTTCTACAACTGCTTCTTCTGATCCACAAGCTACCATTAAAGAACCTGCTACTAATACTGTTGCTAATACTGCTACTAATTTGTTTTTCATAATATTTTCCTCCAAAAAATCTTAAGTCTGATGACTGTACCTGCTAGCTAGACAACACATTGACTTTGTTTCATGACCGGGTTATTCCTGTCAATGAGGTTACTATACAGTATCCCTTTGGAGTTGTAAATACTTTTTGTACTAATTGTAAACGATTTATGAATTCCATAATAATACATTCATATTTCATTCATATTCCTTAATAATTTCTTTCGTTTTTTACAATTTTCTACATTATTTCTTAATCTATATGTTTAATTTTACAAATACTCATAATAAGATGAATTGTTACTTTATCTTTCGCACTTCCAAAATGCAACACTATATGGTTTCATAACGCTACCTCCACCAAAATCATGGATTTCGCCAGTAATCAACTCTTCAGCCCGACCACAACCTGCATCGAAATGTGCCACATATTCTTCGCTGTCAGCATTAATTGCCACAAGAACACGCTCTTCACCTGTTTTTCTTTCAAAGATACATTGTTTATTTGTTAAGACAACAGAACGAAACTCTCCATAGTTAAGTGCTACCGAATTATGTTTTGCCTCTGCCATTTTCGCAATAAATTTTGTTACTTCATTACTTTCTGGCATATCATAGCTTGCACGAAGGGCTGGGTCTCCTTCGTTTTTATGAGCTTTCGCTCCCCATTCACTACCATAATAAACACAAGGGATACCTGGCATGCCAAACAACATACCATAAACCGTTGTTAAATGTTCAGGATTTGATAAATTACTAGCAATTCTAGTTACATCATGATTATCTACAAAGGTAAATAAATGTTTTCCTCTATATAAGGTCCAATTTTCTGGTCCAAATTGTCTTAAAAGAGAATGAATGATTTCAAACATATTCATACTATTAAAGCTTGAAAATAAACCTTTATAACATTCATAATTTGTTGCTGAATGCAACATGCCATCATTCACTAATTGATTATAATCTCCATGCACCATTTCTCCTAATAAAAAGAAATCACTTTTTAATCCATCGCAATGACTGCGTAGTCTTCTCATAAAATCATGATCTAGGCAATATGCAACATCCAATCGAATGCCATCAATATGAAATTCTTCAATCCAAAATTTCACCGCATCTAATAAATGTGCAATCACTTCCTCATTTCGTAAATTTAATTTCACTAAATCATAATTGCCTTCCCATCCTTCATACCACAATCCATCATTATAATGCGAATTTCCACCCAAATCAATGTGAAACCAATGTAGATAAGGCGAATGCTCTCTATTACGCAATACATCTTGAAAAGCAAAGAAACCACGTCCCACATGATTAAACACACCATCTAATACCACTTTAATATCTTCCTTATGAAGATTCTCACAAACTTCTTTAAAATCTTCATTGGTGCCAAGTCTAGTATCAATCTTTTTATAATCTCTCGTATTGTACCCATGAGTATCTGATTCAAAAATTGGTGAAAAATAAATGGCATTACAATGCAATTCTTTAATATGACCAATCCAATCATTCACCTTTTTAATTCTAGATACACTTACACCATCATTTTCAAATGGTGCCCCACAAAATCCTAATGGATAAATTTGATAAAAAACACTTTCATAAGCCCACATAATATCCTCCATTCTTTCGTTTTAGCCTTGACTTTTTATTTGCAAGCTATAAACATTACTTTTTCTCAGACTGGTAATTTTGTCTCCATAGAGACAAATTGCTAGTTGAAAACTTTATTTTCAACCTATAACCACTCATTCCAAAATTTCTCTACTTCTTTCCCTATAGTATTTTGATCTACTACTTGATATGTTTCCCATTCTCTTGGGAATAATTTCTGATAACTAATAGCCAAAAACCTTTCATCTAATAGTGCTACAATACCTACATCTTCATTTGTTCGTATGACACGCCCTGCTGATTGCAAAACTTTATTCATGCCTGGAAACTGATAAGCATACTCAAATCCATTTTCTTTTCTTTTATCAAAATACGATTTAATCAATTCTCTTTCTGTACAAACTTGTGGTAACCCAGTCCCAATAATAATAGCTCCAATCAAACTATCATACTTTAAGTCTATTCCCTCACTGAAAATACCACCTAAGACACAAAATCCTACTAAGCTTTTATCCTCTACTTCTATATCGATTCCTTGTATTGCACGAAAATCAATATCAGGATTGCCTACGAATCTTTTTAAAAATAATTCTCGTTCCAACTCATCCATATATTCCTCTTGCATCATAATCTCTACCATATCTACATCCAGAAAATATTCTTCATATACAAGCGATACCTGTTTTAAAAATTGATGAGAAGGAAAAAACACCATATAATTACCATGTCTCTTATTTATGATTTCATAAATATGTTTCGCTATATGATAAAACTCCATATGACTACGTCTAGTATACTTGCTTGTGACATTATTGGCAACTAATAGTAGCTTTTTTGCTGGTAAAAATGTAGAATTTGCATAAACTTCATAATCTTCATCATTTCCACCTAGTAATCTTTTGTAATATTGAATCGGTAATAAGGTAGCCGAAAACAAAATACTGCTTCTACCTCGTTCTAAGCATTCTGCTAAATTTGTGGAAGGATCCACACATAATAACTTTACAATAAACTCTCCATTAGATTGAAATTCGCTATAAATCGTATATTTATGATCCAATTTTTCGTATATCATCAGAAAATGTGTCACCTGAAAATAAAAATCCAATACATCATCTTTTGCTATACTTTCATCCTGCTTTTCTAAAAATTCGTCCATACTAGTTGCCAAACGATTGAGTGCTAAAACAAATGAATCAATAGAATCTAAGACTTGATAAGTTTCACATTCTCTTTTTAAATGCAACAATTGTCTATTGCATTTTTCCAAATGATACTCTATTTTTTTGTCATATAATTTTATTTCTTTTTTCAACGCCAAAAAATCTTCTTTACAAAGCATTGCGCTATACATTTCTCGTCCACGTTCCAAAAGGTTATGTGCTTCATCCACCAAAAACAGATGCTCACCTTTCGTTCCTTCTGCAAAGAATCGCTTTAGATACACATGAGGATCAAATAAATAATTATAATCGCCGATGATGCCATCTGCAAATAGACTTGCATCTAAACACATCTCAAAAGGGCACACCCTGTGCTTTCTAGCATATTCTTCTATCATTTCTCTACTATAGTGAATTTCATTGTTTACCAAATCATACAAAGCCTCATTAATTCGGTCAAAATGTCCTTTTGCATAGGGACAAGCAACTGGATTACAGTTACTTTCCTCCAAAAAGCATATTTTATCCTTTGCAGTTAACGTAACACTCTTAAATCGAAGCCCCTGATTCCGCAATAATTGAAATGTATCTTCTGCCACCGTTCTAGTTATGGTTTTTGCTGTAAAATAAAATAGTTTATCTCCTCTCCCTTGACCCATGGATTTAACTGCTGGAAAGATAGTTGATATCGTTTTTCCCACTCCTGTTGGTGCTTCTATAAATAATTTCCTTTTATGATACATTGTTTGGTACACATGCGTAATTAATTCTTTTTGACCCTCTCTATAAGGAAATGGAAATCCTAATGTCTGAATAGAGGTAATTCTTTCTTCTTTCCAATGATATTCTAAGTCAGCCCATTTTTTATATTGTTGCACCAAGTCAACAAACCATGTTTCTAGTTCTTCCATGGTATAGGTAAAATAAAAATAACGGATTTCTTCTGAGTCCATATTGCAATACGTGATACGCACCTGCATGCCATTGGACTTCTTTTTGATGCCATACATATAGGCATAGCATTTTGCCTGTGCTACATGCACTCCTGACGGCTCCTTCATCCTATGAATATCTTGATAAGTACCTTTGATTTCATCTATTGTGAATTGTGTTTCACTCCCTTCATCAATAATACCGTCTGCTCTTCCTTCTATAACGATGTCGTATTCTTCACCTTTATAACAATGCTGCAACTTTACCTCTGACTGATAATTAGAACCCATTCTACGTTGAATCATTCTATGAATCCGCCCGCCCTCTAACATTGCGCTTTGAATGCCACCACGTCTCCTATTATCTATATCTCCAGACCGCAAGATAAACTCTACTAAATTCCTTACCGAGACTCTTACATCCACGTTAATTTCCACCACTTCCCATCTAGATTACAATTTTATTCAAAAAACTCTCTATAAAAGATATTACGCTATCTTTCATAGAGAGTCAATTATATGTTACGGGTCATACGTGACCTGTAGTTGCCGTAGTTACATATTACTTATATGTAGCAATGATTTTATAATTTTCATAAACTCATTGCATTATGTCATTCCTAGGTGGGTCAAATCTCCAACTTAACTAGCTAAAGAGAATCTTTTCAAAAATCTTTCAAACTCAGCACTATAACCATTACAAGTAACCGTTAATACCTTATTAAAATCTAATGCTAATACACCAAGAATTGATTTTGCATCAACAGCAAATCTATTGTATGCAATATCTATATCAAAATCAAATCTAGTTGCTTCAGCTACAAAATCCTTTACATCATCCTGAGTTAATTTAATTTTATGTTGCGTCATCATTTTCTTCACCCTTTCTGTAAACACGTTTTTATCACTAAATACATGTTCCATATAAATAACATCATTTGCTTAATTTAGTGACATTTTATGCTATTTTATCGCAATTGTAAATCGAACTTTTACATAAATTTTCTTGGATTTTACAGGATAAAATATTCACATTGCATATACTACTATTTACTGTTTCCACTTTTATTATAGTTATTCATATTTTAAATATAAACACTTATATATTATTATATTTATTCATTTTTACGTTATAAATATTTATTTTTTTATAATTTACTGAAAATCATCAAATTAACTTCAATCCTTAACTTTTAGCATTATTATTGCAATTTCCATTACATAATTTATGAAATCCACCCCACTAGACGTACACGCCACATCATACTTTGCAGCATCCGTTAAAATAGAAAGCTTCTTCTCTATCCCTACACCATAAGCTATCGTGGAAATATCAGCGAATCCACTACCTACTAAATTATATTGCATACAATAACCTCTTTCGTAACATCCTCAAACAAAAATTTGCTAGAGAGCCAACCACCTTCCCTTAACGCATCACCTTGTTTATTGTATCACAATGCATAAAAAGAACATAGCTCGTTCTGTTTTCTTACCCTACAAAAAAAGAACATAGTTCCCTTCTGTTTTATGGGTGTATAAAAACTGTCAGCGTACTGCTACGTTTTTACCAAGCGAAAGCGGCCTATAAAACAGAACGAACTATATTCTTTCTTCATAAATAAAACAGAACGAACTATGTTCTTTGCACGTATCTACATAATTTCGATTTTGATAACTACTGGGTATTGGTCAGCTTCAATTTTTGCATTGATTTCAAGCATAGATCTAATTTCGAATAATGGATCTACATCATGACCTAAAATACTCACTTTTTTAATTGGAGCTTTTAATTTCGAACCATCTCCAGTTCCTACTTCTTTTAAATTAACAATGCCGTCTTCTGGCCATTTCATTACAATCGCATAAATAGCATCTGCTTTTGCAGTGTAACGAATATCCTTTGAAGTAAATTCAGCACGATTTGTATCTGTAAAATGTCCTTCTGGTACCTCTGTAGGACCTTCTCCATATACTTTCCATGGTGTCGTATCGTAAATAGCTTCCCCATTTACCTTTAACCATTTTCCAACTTCTCTTAGGATATGTGCATCTTCTTCTGGAATTGTTCCATCTGCCTTTGGTCCCACATTTAATAAAAGTGCGCCATTCTTGCTGACAACATCTACTAAATCAGAAATCACAGAATCAGGTGTTTTATAATCATTGTTCTCTGTGTATCCCCATGAATTTTTTGCAACTGATGTATCATTTTGCCAGAAAACTGGGGAAATTTCTGCAAGTTGCCCTCTTTCAATATCAGGCACTGCACTACCATGTACATAGGCATCAAATTTAGCATCAATTGCCACTTCAACACCCCATTCAGCTGCACGATTATAGTAATATGCTGCAAATTTCTTTAAATATGGTTTCCAAGCTACTACTTGAATCCACCAATCAAAAAACATAATCTTAGGTTGATATTTATCTACAATTTCACATGTCCTAATTAACCAATCTTCCATATGTGCGTCATCTGGAGGATTATCATAAATACTATTTCCATTCAATGTGACACCCTTAGCTGGTCCATATAATGAATCATATTCTGGATCGTTCACATCACTATCAATTGTTCTTCCATAGTTGAAGAACCACCAATGCTCTGCTCTATGTGAAGAAGTACAAAGTTTCATATCTTTTGCTTCAACTGCTTTTTTTAATTCTCCTACAATGTCAACTTTAGGTCCCATGTTTTTTGCATTCCATTTTGAAAATTCACTATCGTACATTTGGAATCCATCATGATGCTCTGCAACTGGCATAACAAATTTTGCACCTGATTCTTCAAACAATTCTGCCCATTCATTTGCATCAAATTTTTCCGCTTTAAACATAGGAATAAAATCTTTGTAGCCAAATTGATCTAATGGACCATATTTCTCTACATGATACTTGTATTCTGGCGAGTTCTTACGATATACATATCTTGCATACCATTCATTTCCAAATGCTGGCACACTATAAATTCCCCAGTGAATAAAAATACCAAACTTGTCTTTTTTATACCATTTGGGAGTATCATGTTCACATAATGATTCCCATGATGCATCAAAAGGTCCTTTTTCAATTACTTCATCAATTACTTTTAAATATTCTTGCTTTGTCATATTTTCCTCCATTTCGAAGCGTCCTTTTTCTCATGTAGCATTTCCACAACTATAAGTCAATCATATTATACTCATTAATAAAATAATTCCATATGGAAAAAACGCAACTTTTATATGGATTTTCATGGTTACATTTTACAATAGTAACTTTTGAACTATAGGCTGAAAACTACTTAAATAATCTTTTCATCAAGTATCCTTTGTATCATTATGTGATATCTTTCCAATAAAGTATCTTCATTATAAGAACTCTGTAAGATACTTACCACTTTACATTCTAACATGTCATAAGTATATTCCATCATGGCTATTGCACAAATTTTTTCAAAAAATCCAAGCATACCATATTCAATTTGCTCCAACTCACCATCTGCATAATCAAATATTCTCTGTATACCTCTTTTCATTTCTGCAACACTAGTATCTTCTGTAATTTTAGTGATTATCTTTTCGACTTTTACCTTGTTTTTCTCTTTTGATTCATAATCAATTTCAAGTGGAAAACAGGCTAATGTAGATTGATGTATAAACATACAGTGAGGTAAATCTAGTTGAATTTGCTGTCCAACATCTTTAATTTCATTTATTCCAATCTTTTCGTATGTAACACCGATAGTAATTGGAATCTCATCACCTAGTTCTTCTAAAATACAACCTAAATTCTCTTGTAACATACTCTGATTTTCTTCCACAAATAGTAATCTTTCAGAACTTGTTTTTCCTTTTATCAGCCAATAATTCCTCTCACCAATCTGGCGATTTAGTAGACGAATCAACTCATTTTCAATTTGAATTTGCTCATTTTGATTTTCTTCATTCGTTTCATCTCCACAACAACCCAAATAAATCATGCCAAAATAACAATGACTTCCTAATCTAGTGGTATTTGAAAGCTGTTCATATGGCATAACTTTATGACGAAATAGCATACTCTCTTTTTTAACTTTTTCTAACTGCAACTGTAATTTTAAGAGTGTTTCCTCCATCTGTTCTCTTTTCAATGGTTTTAACAAATAATCAAATGCCTTGTAACGTATCGCATTTTGAGCATAAGAAAAATCTTGGCATGCCGTTAACATAACAGAAACAACTGGTAACTTTTCTACATAAATATACTCTAAAACCTTTAACCCACTAAGTATTGGCATATTAATATCAAGAAATGCTACATCTATACTCTCATCGTTCAGCGTCTCAATAGCTTGCTTCCCATTATACGCAATACGCACTACTTGAAATTCACTATTAATGCTCTCAATTACATTACATGTATTTCTGGCTATAGATCTTTCATCCTCTACAACTAATACTCTAATCATTATATATCCTCCTAAGACAATACACTCACTCCTATTGTCCTTTCATTTCCACATTTAATTATTCACCCCAATAAGATTCCATTTCCTCTGGTGTAAGGGTTTTTAAAAATTCACCTTTTAATCTAAGAAGTTCTTCTAGCTCTTCCAAAATATAAAACACTTGCGCTTTAGATATAAATTCATCTGGTGTTTGTGGTAACGTTTCCTTTTTCATTTGAACAATCACTTCTTCTAATTCGGCAATTAATGCTCTTATGCCTACTGTCTTATGTATAGATTCTCCAATTTCTACCATAATCTGCGCTACTTCAACCATTTCTTTACATGATGTTTTAATTCCTAAGACAGCATCATATAAATGTAACAATACTGTACATTGATTTTTCCTCATATTCAAGTATTCTACATAATATTCTGATAAATTGTGGGACATGTTCTCATTATTTTCAAAGGCCTTATGAATTGCTTTGTCCATATGTTCAATCAATAAATGGATATGTGATTTGTCCTCTTCTAATAACTTTATATTCTGTACATGGTCAGCCATACTGATTAGAATTACTTGCAATTCTTTTTCAATATATAAGGTATCCTCTTTAATTTCTTCAAGGTTGTCAAACATATATAAATTACAAATAATAGCTACCGCTGTTCCTACTATCACCAATCCTAATTCATTTACTAACAATAATAATGTTAATTGTTCTTCCATCAAGAAAATGTGGGTACCTATTACTGCATTAATAGAGATACTATCTTCCCACTTAAAGTACGATGAAAACAACACCAAACAAATAATAAAAATACCAAATCCAATAGATTTATCTTCAATACCTCTAACTGCACCTAAAATGACAACTGCAGATACAAAAAATGAGCTTAATCGATTTTTTGCTAAAACCACTGTGTCTTTCTTTGTATTTCTTATTGTTAATAAAGTGACCACACCTGCTGTTGTTGCATATTGTATGCCCAGTAACCCAGCAATAAAAATAGCCACACTACTGCCTACGCCTATCTTAATCGCTTTTAGCATAACATATTTGTTCATTCTAATATACATCCCTTTCCCATATATATGATTCAAAATTCTTTTTCACCATTTTAACTGCTTTATTTTCATCATCATCCTTCAAAACTATATCATATTGTGCTGGAATCGTACCGATGGTTAAAACCTTCTCTATTCCTATATGACTTTTTAATGTTTCTATCATATCTTGCTTTGCACATTCTCTATGATATATTTTCAAGTATACATAACTCGGATAATCATTTGACTGCATCCTAACCATACGAATATGATTTGAAACCGAATTATTTTTTAATTGATGATATAAACTTGAGATTTCTTCATTTTTTCCTATTATCATCAAATAAAACGGTTTTGTTCCCTCTAGCATATCACCTTTATAATAATTCCTATAAGGTGAAATTCTTAACTTTTTGTGAATTTTTTCTTCTATGTCATGATAAAATTTTTCATAAAAAATAACTGCGGTCTCTTGTACCAAACCCGTAGTAAAGCAACAAAGATTTCTACTTTTAGTTATTTCTTGTATTTCTTCTACTACCTCTTTTTCCATTTCTTTCACTGCAAGATATTTTTTATCCTTTAAATCATATAATACAGCTCCATGAAACACAATCACAGGCAATTTTAAATCAATCCCTTTATTTCCTTCAATTAAAGAAGCTAATGTTCTTTCCGTTGCAATGGTAAATTGCAACCCCTTTTCAATCATTCGATTCAATTCCACCTTACTGTAAGGTGTCATCTTCTCATCTTTCGACAATAATGTTTCATCTAATCCCGTAATAAACAAGATATCCTTTGCCTTTTTTTTGGGAATACAAATATTATTCACTATTGTAGCCACCACAATACCTATCACTGTGTCTAGAATTCTATTTACCACAAAAAGAACTGGATTTTCATCTCCTATATGATTCACCGTAATACTTAAAAACACCACACAACTAAAATAAGAAACTTCTGGGTACTTGCAGATAACAGCTGCATACATCACTGGAATTATCATTAACGATACTAATGCAAAGTATTCAAATTCTCCCATATTCGTAAAGCAATACATATCTAACAAAATGGTAATCATTCCAAATAATGCGCCATTAAACGT
>JAWXVD010000044.1:10814-24501 GCA_044425705.1 Eubacteriales bacterium
CATACATCACTGGAATTATCATTAACGATACTAATGCAAAGTATTCAAATTCTCCCATATTCGTAAAGCAATACATATCTAACAAAATGGTAATCATTCCAAATAATGCGCCATTAAACGTTCCAAATGCTCGATTCAAAGAAACCTTTTTACTGCTTTTTGCATATGGCTGAATGCACTGAATAGCAGCAATGGCTGAATAGAACGGAATTCCCTGATTACCTCTTAGGTGATAGATCAAATATACAATCAAAACAGAAATAGCTGATTTGACCATACGCTGACCAACTGTAGGTAATTTTATTTTTTTGTGCTCTAACATTTTCATTTATTTGTTCCTTGTCTTAAGTATCTTTTATCTGACTACCATAAGAGTACTCTGACCCAAGCTGATAGATCACTTTTCATACGTTAAAAACTATTTATTTTTAGACTGCTTTTCACCACAGCAATTATACTATATCATGTTTCACTCCAACTTTCTATATCATAATATAAAGGTACTACTTAGTCTATACTAAATAGTACCTTTTATGAATAACACATTAAATTTTTAGACTATGGTAATATTTACATGTAACTAAAGTTACATATTACTATATCCCATCAAACTCTCATCTACCACCTTTGCAGCATCTCTACCTTCCCTAATTGCCCAAACTACTAATGATTGACCTCTGTGCATATCTCCTGCCACAAATACATTATCAATATTTGTTTTATAAGAATCCACAGCTGTTGCCACATTCGTTCTTTCATTTAAAGTAACCTTGAAAGCATCTGCAATATAATTCTGTGTCCCTAAAAATCCTGCTGCAATAAGCACTACGTCTGCTTTAATGATTTTTTCACTTCCTGCAATTTCTTTAGGACTCACACGACCTGTTTCTGGATCTTTTTCCCACTTTAAATATACAATTTTAACACTCGTTAATTTACCTTCTTTATCTTTGATAAACTCTTTCACAGTAGCTTCATAAATTCTAGGATCATGACCAAATACAGTAATAGCTTCTTCTTGACCGTAATCTGTTTTACAGATTTTAGGCCATTCAGGCCATGGATTGCTTTCCATTCTTTGGTCTGGTGCCTTTGGCATCATTTCAATTTGTGTAACAGCTGACGCACCATGGCGAATAGCTGTACCAACACAGTCATTGCCAGTATCACCACCACCGATAATGACTACGTGTTTACCTTTAGTATTGGTATACTTCTTGTCCTGTAAATTAGAATCCAATAAACTTTTTGTATTAGCGCTTAAGAAATCTACCGCAAAATAAATTCCTTTCGCATCTCTTCCTTCTGCTTTAATATCCCTAGGATTAGAAGCTCCACATGCTAATACTACTCGATCAAATCCCTTTAACAATGCAGCCGCTTTGATATCTTTACCAACATCTACCCCTGTTTTAAAGGTGATGCCTTCTTCTTCCATCACTTTAATTTTACGTGCAATGAATTTTTTTTCTAATTTCATATTAGGAATACCATACATCAATAATCCGCCCACACGATCCGAACGCTCAAAAACTGTTACATTATGACCACGTTTATTTAATTGATCGGCTACTGCGAGTCCTGCTGGCCCACTTCCTACTACTGCTACTGTTTTTTCTGTTCTAGTTTTTGGTGGATTGGCTTTGGCAAATCCTTTTTCATAAGCATTTTCAATAATAGCAAATTCATTTTCTTTTGATGCTACAGCCTCTCCATTTAATCCACAAGTACATGCTGCTTCACAAAGCGCAGGACATACACGACTAGTAAATTCCGGAAAATTATTTGTTTTTGTTAATCTTTTATAGGCTTGTTCCCAATTTCCGCAAAATACTAAATCATTCCATTCTGGCACTAGGTTATTCAGTGGACATCCACTTGTCATGCCTGAAATCATCATACCTGCTTGGCAAAATGGCACCCCACATTCCATACATCTAGCACCTTGTTCTCTTTGTTTTTCCCTTGATAATGGGATGTGAAATTCATTAAAATTCGCAATTCTTTCTTTTGGCTCTATTGCCCTTGATACTTCTCTATCATAATCCATAAATCCAGTTGGTTTTCCCATGTTTTCTCCTATTCTGAAGCATTTACATTACCGTTCATCCCGAACGGTAACATACTTACGCTTCTTATCATAATGATATGCTATTTTTACTCGTTATCATTCCAGCATAAACAATCACTTATTTTTTCTTCATGTTGGCATAAAAGGCTTCGATTTGCGCTTGTTCTGCACTTAATCCTTTTTCTTCCATTTGTACGATTGTTTTTAACATACGTTCATAATCATGAGGAATGATTTTTTTGAATTTAGGTAAATAATCTTCAAAATGATTTAAGATTTCTTTTCCCTTATTAGAATTAGTTAATGTTACATGCTCATTAATCATATTCTTCAATTCAACCACATCATATTTAGAAGTAATCTCACGAGAAGAGACCATTTCTTTATTTAATTTTGTATATAAATCGTTATGTTCATCCAATACATAAGCAATACCACCACTCATACCTGCTGCAAAGTTTTTGCCTGTATTTCCAAGAACTACTACTCGTCCACCAGTCATGTATTCACATCCGTGGTCGCCAACACCTTCTACCACTGCAACTACACCAGAATTACGCACTGCAAAACGTTCACCTGCAACACCATTGATAAATGCTTTACCACTTGTTGCACCATAAAATGCTACGTTACCGATAATAATATTTTCTTCTGCCTTAAATGTACTACCTTTTGGTGGATATACAATTAATTTACCGCCTGATAAACCTTTTCCAAAATAATCGTTACTTTCACCACAAAGTTCTAATGTCAATCCCTTTGGAATAAATGCACCAAAGCTTTGTCCACCTGAACCATTGCAAAGTACTCTATAGGTATCATCTTCTAAGTCTGAACCACATTTTTTTGTAATTTCAGATCCTAAAATAGTACCAAACGTACGATCTGTATTACATACATCTACAGAGATACTACGTTTCTTGCCAGCATCAATTGCTTTTCCTAATTCTTTCAATAAGATTTTTTCATCCAGCGTTTTATCTAATTCGAAATCATATACTGCTTTTGGGTTAAATATAGTGCCTTCTTTTTGCCCTACATATGGATTTTTTAGGATATTTCCTAAATCTACTTTATCCAATTTATCCGATAAGTTATCTTTCATAGTTAATAAATCTGTTCTACCAACTAATTCATCAATACTCTTCACTCCAAGTTTTGCCATATATTCTCTTAACTCCTGAGCGATAAATCTCATAAAGTTCATAACATATTCTGGTTTTCCTTTAAAGTTTTTGCGAAGTTCAGGATTTTGTGTTGCCACACCAACCGGACAAGTATCTAGATTACATACACGCATCATCACACAACCCATAGTAACAAGCGGTGCTGTAGAGAATCCGAATTCTTCTGCTCCCAGCGCTGCTGCAATCGCTACATCACGTCCACTCATCAATTTTCCATCTGTTTCAATACGTACTTTATCACGAAGTCCGTTCATAATTAATGTTTGATGTGTTTCTGCAAGTCCTAATTCCCAAGGAAGTCCTGCATTATGGATAGAATTACGTGGTGCTGCACCAGTTCCTCCATCATAACCTGACACTAAAATCAATCCTGCACCTGCTTTTGCAACACCAGCTGCAATCGTACCTACTCCAGCTTCCGAAACAAGTTTCACAGAAATTCTAGCATCTGTGTTGGCATTTTTTAAGTCATAAATCAATTGTGCTAAATCTTCAATTGAATAAATATCATGATGTGGAGGTGGACTAATCAATCCCACACCAGGTGTTGAATGTCTTGTTTTAGCAACCCATGGATATACTTTTCCACCAGGTAAATGACCACCTTCTCCAGGTTTTGCACCTTGTGCCATTTTAATTTGAATTTCCTTGGCACTTACAAGATAGCGGCTAGTAACACCAAAGCGTCCACTGGCAACTTGCTTAATTGCCGAACAACGATTGATACCATCAGCACCTACTGTTAAACGTTCAATATCTTCCCCACCTTCACCTGAGTTAGATTTCGCTTTCAAGCGATTCATGGCAATGGCCATTGTTTCATGGGCTTCTTTTGAAATAGAACCATATGACATAGCTCCCGTTTTAAAACGAGTTACAATCTCATCTACACTTTCTACTTGATCGATTGAAATCCCTTTCTTTGGATAGTTAAAGTCCATAAGACCACGAAGATTCATCACTGTTTCTTCTTTGTTTACCAAAGAAGTGTATTGTTTAAACATATCATAATCGCCACGTTTCGTAGATTCCTGTAACATATGGATGGTAGCCGGATTATATAAATGCTCTTCTCCGTTTGAACGCATTTTGTGATGCCCTGGGCTATCCAATGTTAAATCTGTTGCAAGTCCCAATGGATCAAATGCACGTGAATGACGATTATCCACATCTGTTGCAATATCTTCTATATTAATGCCACCAACTCTACAGACAGTGTTTGTAAAATATTTGCTAATTACTTCTGGTGCTACACCGATGGCTTCAAAAATCTGGGCTCCTTGATATGACTGTATTGTAGAAATACCCATCTTGGATGCAATTTTTACAATTCCATGAAGGATTGCACTATTATAATCATCTACTGCTGCATAATAATCTTTATCTAATAATTGATTATCAATTAATTCTTTAATAGATTCTTGGGCTAAGTATGGATTGATTGCACAGGCACCATATCCTAAAAGAGTTGCGAAGTGATGTACATCTCTAGGTTCCCCTGATTCTAAAATTAATGCTACACTTGTTCTCTTTTTCGTGCGAACAAGATGCTCATTAATTGCTGATACCGCTAAAAGGGATGGGATTGCCACATGATTTTCATCTACCCCTCTGTCCGATAGAATCATAATATTCACACCATCTCTATAGGCTCTATCAATTTCCACAAATAATTTATCTATAGCTTTATCAAGTCTCGTATTTTTATAATAAGTAATTGGAATAACTTCTGTATTGAATCCTTTTTCTTTGATATTTTTTATTTTCAAAAGGTCTGTATTGGTTAAAATTGGATTGTTAATACGAAGAACATTACAGTTTTTTGCTTTTTCTTCTAATAAGTTTCCTTCTGTTCCAATATAAACAGTAGTTGCTGTTACAATTTCTTCACGAATTGCATCAATCGGTGGATTGGTAACTTGTGCAAATAATTGTTTAAAATAAGCAAATAATGGGTAATGTGTTTTACTTAATACTGGCAAGGGTGAATCCACACCCATTGCAGAGATTGCTTCACTTCCATCTCTTGCCATTGGAAGAATACTACTTCTGATTTCATCATAAGTATATCCGAACGACTTTTGAATTCGCTTTCTATCTTCATCGCTATAGGTTTCAACACTTTTATTTGGAATCTTTAAATCGCTTAAAGAAACAAGATTACTATCTAACCATTCACCATATGGTCTTCTAGCAGCATATGTTTCTTTCAATTTATCATCTTCAATCACTTCACCTTTTACAGTATCCACTAAAAGCATTTTACCTGGGCGAACTCTTTCTTTAATCAAAATCTTTTCTGGTGCAATATCTAAAATACCTACTTCTGATGAAAGAATCAATTGGTCATCATCTGTAATCATATAACGCGAAGGGCGAAGTCCATTACGATCAAGTACAGCTCCCATCATGTCTCCATCAGAGAAAATGATTGAGGCAGGACCATCCCATGGTTCCATCATGGTTGCATAATATTGATAGAAATCTTTCTTGTTTTGTGTCATTGCTTTATTGTTTACCCAAGGCTCAGGAATGGTAATCATAACTGCAAGAGGTAATTCCATTCCACTCATAACAAGAAATTCTAATGTATTATCAAGCATCGCTGAATCTGAACCAGATGCATCAATGGCTGGCAAGATTTTATGAAGTTGCCCTTGAAATCTTCCAGATGCCATATTTTCTTCTCTGGCAAGCATTTTATCTGCATTTCCGCGAATGGTGTTGATTTCTCCATTATGTACGATATAACGGTTTGGATGTGCACGTTCCCAACTAGGATTTGTATTCGTTGAAAAACGAGAATGTACTGTTGCAATTGCTGATACATACTCTGGGCTTTGTAAATCACGGAAGAATGTACGAAGTTGTCCCACCAAGAACATACCTTTATAAACGATTGTTCTACTTGACAAAGAAACTACATATGTCGTATCTGTAGATTGTTCAAATACTCTTCTACACAAATAAAGTCTACGATCAAATTCAATTCCCGCCTCTACCTCTTCTGGTTTTTGAATAAATCCTTGCATAATATATGGCATACATTCTACTGCTTTGTGACCTAGCACTTCAGGTGTGGTAGGTACTTGTCTCCAACCTAGAAATGTAAGGCCTTCTTTTTCAACAATAATTTCAAACATTTTCTTTGATTGATTTCTTTTCAATTCATCTTGTGGAAAAAAGAACATTCCCACACCGTATTCTCTATCATTACCAATTGTAATTCCCAATTTAGCTGTTTCTTTTTTCAAAAATTGATGCGGAATCTGTGTCAAAATACCAACACCATCACCTGTTTTTCCTTCTGCATCCTTACCAGCTCTATGTTCTAGATTCTCTACGATTTTTAACGCATTTTCTACTGTTTCTCTTGTTTTCTTTCCTTTAATATTGACACAAGCACCAATACCACAATTATCATGTTCAAAACTAGGACTATGTAGCGGTGCCACAGGAACATTCAATTTTGCATCAAACATACTAATAACCTTCCCTTTCTTTCATTCACATTGAAAAAGGTCGCACGAAAGTGATAAACTCACCCCATTGCGACCTTGGAACTATCATACTACCTTTTTTTACATTTGTAAATAAAGACTTTTCTTTAAGTTGTCAGATTATTTGTTAATTAGTTATTTTTATGCCGTTTTATCTGTTAATTCATTTAATTTCCTCTTCACTTCAGCTACATGGAAACAATTCAATTTAAAATCTCTAATATCATCATAAATTTTAATAGCTCTCTACTCATGAATTTGACTACCATTTATTAGTTTATGCAAGTTTTCATACACTTTCTCTCTTTATATCTCTCAACATTATGAATAAACTTCCCACTCCCACTAGTAAAAATACCACACAACTATTCAATTGAAAGATCACCTCATTTAACTCCGGTATAGTAGATACTGTATATACTGTGGCATTTATCACACCATGAAGCACAAGTGGCACTATAAAACTATGATATCGTTGGTAACTCCATGCCAGTAACATTCCAATCAATGCACCATAGATTGCTTGTACATAATTTCCATGAAAAACACCAAATATAATAGCCGAACCTATCACAGCACTAGTGATTCCAAAATATGTCTTCATCCGATTAAATACAATTCCTCTAAAAATCCACTCTTCCGCAAAAGGCGCAATCACTCCATATAAGAGCAAACCCAACCATAGCGGTAGTGCAAATTGTGCTTGCGCTACTTCTTCATAATTCACACTACTGCCAGTAAGTCCCGTTAATGAAAAGATAATATTACAGACCATAGCACTTGATATCCCAAAAATACTCAAGAAAATCCACCTTTTTACAGAAATAGATTTTTCTATCACGCTAGAGACTTCTTCCTTAAAATCTCTAAACACGACAGCACATGCTATCAGCATGCCAAGTCCTTGTATTAACGTGACTGCCAAAATATTCTCACTTTGCAATTCTAAAAAACTGACACTATCACCAACACCACCTTTGATCATTTGTAATACTGATACACCAACCCCTACAACCACTTGATTGACCAAGTAATAAATCAAAATAGGAAAAAAAATTCTTCCTATCTTGATTCCCATGTTAGCTTTTTTATGTGGAAATGCTTTACTATTTTTAATCATTTTCCTATTTTCCTATTCTAAAACTCTTATCCTCCGCTTGAAAAGGATGATTTACCCATCTAGATACCCAATCTATTTTCTACTCTTATTGTAACAACAATGCTTCCAACTCTGTCACTGTCTCCACAATATAATCTGCACCCGCTTCTTCTAACTCTCCTTCATTAGCAAATCCATATCCAACACCAACTGCTGTGATTCCATGTTCTTTCGCCCCCTGAATGTCAAACTTCCTATCACCAATCATAGCTGTGTTTTCTTTCGTTCCTTTGATTTCACCTAACAATTCTTCTAGTGCAGCTTCTACAACCTCTTCTTTTTTATCTCTGGTACCATCTAAAAAACTACCTATCACTACTGAAAAACAATCTTTTATCTCAAAATGTTCTAAAATTTTCTGTACGAAAACAGTAGGCTTACTCGATGCAATAGCAAGATCTTTTCCTGCTGCCTTTAATCTATGCAACATTCCTACTACACCCTCATACACTTCATTTTCATATAGCCCTATGGTAGAGAATCGTTCACGATATACCGCTACCGCTTCTTCCGCTTTCACAGCATCAAATCCATAAAACTCCATAAAACTATCTCGAAGTGGTGGACCAATAAAGATTTCTAACTTACTCAAATCTTCTTCTATAATTCCATATCGCTCCAAAGCATAGGCTACACAACGAGTAATTCCCAGTTTGGAATCTGTTAACGTACCATCTAAATCAAATAATATATACTGAAACATGATTTTCTCCTTTTTTTGAATCATAATATGCTTATGGTATCATGTTCCATTCTTTTGTGCAAATTTTTGCTGTGTTAAACAAATAGTGTAGCTATATACTGAATAATTTGTTAAAATAACAGTAATAATTCATAACAGTTCAGCTGTATAATACCGTATAAAATAAACAATATGGATTTGGGAAATTTTTAAGGAAGGACATTTATTTATGAGTATACAAGCAGATATAGAAATTCTTTCAATACAAACAATGGAAAGTTATGCAAAAAAAAATCATATAACCGGAAAAGAAGCAATACGAATTTTTCATGAATATCAAATTTTTGAAAATATATTATTACAACATGAGTATTTACATCAAGTTAGCTATGATGAGGTTTTAGACTTTATAGAAAATTTAATCGAAGAAAATTCACATCATTTATCACTATTCCATGGTACAACTAAGAAATTTGATACAATTAACTTATTGAAATCACACAATAGAAGAGATTTTGGAATGGGTTTTTATACAACTATTTTGGAACCTCAAGCAAAAGAGTGGGCATACAGATTAAGCTTACGAGAAAAAGTATCTGAATATTTTGTATATCAGTATTCATTTAAAGAGGACAATGAATTATCTGTAAAGCGATTTGATGGTTTAACTATAGAATGGTTAGAGTTTATAAAAGACAATCGTTCAAAGGGTGGGTTACAACATCAATATGATATAGTGATTGGTCCAGTAGCAGATGATAATACAATGGAAACAATTCAATTATTTCTAGCTAGTATATTAAGTGATAAGGAAGCTGTTGAAAGATTACGATATAATAAGGTAAATAATCAGATTTCTTTTCACACAGAACGTGCAATCAGCAAACTAGAATTTTTAAGGAGAGAATGCTATGAATGATACTATTTATACTTTTGGCGAAAAAGATATTACATTAAATGTTTGCATACAAATTAGAGCTGTGGTTAGAGTGATACAGCATGAAGAAAATATTGATTTCGAAAATGCTATGATAAAATTTTACAACTCAGAAACTTATAAAATTTTACAAAATACAGATAATGCATTATGGGCGGAATCTGCCGAGTATATTGCAGATTGTTTTTTCAACGAAATTAAATCTACAATTTCCTCTTGACATTTTCTCCAAAAACGTTTATTGTATCAATGAACAAAATAAAATAAAGATACATGCTAGGGGAGCAACTGCTGAGATTGAATCTTTTGATTCTAACCCTCACTACTTGAACTGGATAATACCAGCGTAAGGAAGCTATATTTTATAAATGCAGATAACACGTCGATATAACGCTGTTACACCTTCTAACCTTGCATTTATATAAATATGATAACTCTCCCTCCTAACGCATGACAGGAGGATTTTTTATGTCTAAAAACGTAACAAAACAAATCGTATTTTCTGCTATGGCTATCGCCTTGGCCACTGTCATCTCTGTAGTGGTGAAACTTCCCTCTTTACCAAACGGCGGTTCTGTGACACTATTCAGTATGTTAATGATTACCTTGATTGGTTATTGGTATGGTGCAAAAATGGGACTCTGTGCTGCTGTTGCCTATGGCATTATCCAATACTTTGTAGGACCTTATGCCATTCATCCATTACAAGTATTATTAGATTATCCGTTGGCATTTGGTGCTTTAGGATTGTCTGGTTTCTTTTCTAACGCAAAGCATGGTTTAATCAAAGGTTACCTTGCTGGTGTTATCGGTCGCTATGCCGTACATATGGTTTCGGGCCTTATTTTTTATACTGCTTACACAGGAAGTTTTGTGGAAAATAAAGCAGCCGTCATTGCTGCCTTTACCTATAATGCTACTTATATCGTTCCTGAAGCTGTACTCACACTTGTGTTGCTTTCTATTCCTGCTATTAAAAATGCATTGGTACATGTGAAAAAATTAGCCCTTTCCTAATGAAATGCCTTTTTTCTATCTTCTCTTAAAGCATTTTATGTAGCACATTCATACATTCTTTCGCTATGATCCCATGTCCAATATCTGTAGGATGCACCCCATCTTCTGTAATTTGTGCTTCCGTGTAACCAGCCACTACATACTGCTGCAAGATACCATCCAATGGTAAAAATTGATCTGCATACTTTCTAGCCAATTTACGCACTACTTGAATTTTAGGATCCAAATCTTCTCTCCAACACGATTTATCTGGCATGGTATCTAATAAAAAGGGCTCCATGATTAAAATCTTAGTGTCTGGCAAATCTTTTTTGATCCATTCCAATAATTGTGTATAATTTCCTTCAAATTGGCTAGTACTTGTAGCATCATCACTGTCGTATCTTCTCCAAGTATCATTGATTCCGATTAAAAGAACTAAGATATCTGGCTGAAGCTTTGCAACATCTTCCTCATGTCTTTCCAACAAATCACAAGTTCTGTTTCCCGATACCCCTTTGTTAAAACAACAAATATCTTTTCCCGATTCTAAAACACGAAACATTTCTGCTATTTTACAAGCATATCCTGTTCCCATGTCTTGCATATCCTCTCGATTTCTGTCACAATCTGTTACCGAATCCCCTTGAAATAAAATTTTCATGTTATTTTTTGTATCACATATTATCATAAAAATATATGATACACTCCTTCCCTTTTTATGTTTTCTAGCATAAATTTTACACTATTTTTGCAAAAAATACACTGCTTTATTTTACGTAATTTAATGTCTTTTTTTAACATTCTACACCAATGAAATCTCTTTCCCCAACGCAAAGGAATAAATCACGCTTTCCTTCACCCCTAAACCTGTCAATTTTTCCAATGCTTCTTTATAATATTCTAATTGTACGTGGTATCTACTTTTCAATTCTTCTTTTGTCTTTACCCGATCTGTTTTGTAATCCACCAATACAATTTCACCCTCTTCAATAAAGTAGGCATCAATAATACCTTGTATCAAAACTTGCTCTGTTTCTGGAAATTCTTCCCCTAAACGATTGGCTGTCACTCCCATAACAAAAGGTTGTTCTTTCCATAATTGATTTCTTTTTTTAGCTTCTACCATCCTCTTGCCTAGATTAGAATGAGCAAAATTCATGATTTTTTTACTACTGATCAAGGTTTCGTATTCTTTTGATATACGTTGTTTTGCAACCAATACTTCCATCTGTTGTTGATATGCGTGCAAATCTTCTAACTGGTCAAACTGTAATAATTCCAATACTCTATGGTAGGCATTTCCTCTTTCTGTACCCACTACATTTTCTTCTTTTTCTTTAAACTTCGGAATATAAGGTACCAATTCTGGTTCTTGGAATAAATCTTGATAAGCTTCGTTTTCTTCTACCATAGTTGCTTTTTTTAATTCAGTAATGGTTGTTTTCGTAGATAATTTTTGTAAAATTTTCTTCTCATATCGGAAGTTGAATTTTTCTTCTAGTTGTTGAAACAAGAGTTGCTCTTTTCGATTTTCCTTGACTGCTTCTTCCAATAGAATCCTTCTATTTTCTTTTAACAATCCTTGCTCTACTCTTTCCTGGATGAGAGATTCCGGTGAAATCAATTGAATTTTCAACTTAGGTGCTACTAATACTTGCTTTTTCTTCACCGCCACTAACATTTCTTTTCCGATTAAGATTTTCTGAAAATCCGGATGACGCATTAATGCTCCCAACAAAAAATCAAAATAGTGATTGGCACTGCTTCTTACATTGGTAGGCAATTTTTCATTTTCCCAGTCTGTTAAATAAGCTACTGCTTGTAATTGCTTATCTAATTTCTCTACAGCTCCTGTTAAAATTAGTTTTTCTTTGGCTCTTGTCAGAGCAACATAGAAAATACGCAGTTCTTCTCCTAGATTATCTAACTTCATCTTCCAAGATATTGCACTTTTTCGCATATCGCTTCTTTTGATTCTATCTTTTTCATGAATATAGTCCATACCAATGCCGTAGTCCATATCTAACACTAAGTTTTGGTTGGCATCCATTTGGTTAAATCGTTTGGTGATACCTGCCACAAAGCAGATGGGAAATTCCAAACCTTTACTTTTATGAATACTCATAATTCTTACCGTATCAGACTCTTCTCCTAAGGTATTCGCTTCTCCATAATCAATATCATATTTTTCCATTTGTTCCATATAACGAATAAAATGAAACAATCCAAAGTAACTTGTTTTTTCAAAGGCAATGGCTTTTTCTAACAACATCTTTACATTAGCTGTTCTTTGTTCTCCAGCTGGCAGGGCAGACACATAAAATAGGTATCCTGTCTCATCTAATAAATCTTGCAATAATTGATGAATGGGTTGATAGGCCACTTTCTCACGAAATCGTTCTAACCGTTGTAAGAATTGTTGAATTTTTGCAATTAAATCTAAATTTAATATACCACTTACTACATTTTCAATTACAGATGTTTCTTGTTGGACAAATCCGTCTTCTGCCATTCCCCTTTTTAAGGATATCAAATCTGCCTCTTCACTATCCACACAAAACCGTAAACTTTCATATAGTTTTCCACAAGTTCTACTTTTAATCCATCCAATTTCCGCATCTGTAAAATTGCCAAAAAATGACTTCATAACACCAAACAATGGAATGTCCTGCATTGGATTATCAATAATTCTAAGATAATTCATGATATTTTTAATTTCTGTAGCTGAAAAATATCCTGTTTTTGAGCCAATGTAGACCGGTATACCCGCTTCATTTAACTCCCTTTTAAAGACTTCATCCCATCCCGAATTGGTACGAAGCAAAATAACGATATCTTGATATCTAGCTTTTCTTAATTCCCCACTTTTCTTATCTGTCACTTGGAAATCATCTAATAACTCATGAATTTTGCTTGCAATTGCCTTTGCTTCTACTTCTTTTGCATAATCCTTGGTTTTCTTATTGTCTTCCTGTAATTCTACCAGTAAAATTTCTGTTTCATTACCAACTCCTGTTTCTCCACAGAATTCTATTTCTTCATTAAGTTCTATTCCTTCTTCAAATTCTATTGCCTCATCACGCTCTATTCCTTCTTCAAATTCTATTGCCTCATCACGCTCTATTCCTTCTTCAAATTCTATTTCTTCATTA
>JAWXVD010000211.1:0-4401 GCA_044425705.1 Eubacteriales bacterium
TCCGAGTAGTTATTGGACTTCAGTTTGTTTAGCAACCTTATCCCTACATATATGCCTTATGTGATTTCTGTTCGTCAGACCAGAGATTTGCCATCCGACTTCCTTCAGATTCCACCTCACAATGGACACCCTTGTCATTGGCTATGTCTTTCCCACTACTAGGGCAGACTCGGGACTTTAACCCGTTAGATTGTGCCCATGCTGGGCACACTACGAAAGAACCCTATTCCAAGATGTGGAATAGGGTTCTTTGACAGTCTGGAACTATTTATATATAGTTTTTCTCTTCCTCTTTTAACTGATTTCAAAATCCCAACTTGTTCTAGTGTTTTCAAATACAGAATTGCAGTTTTCGCTGTAACCCCTAATTCATCAACAACATATTTATTTGACAAAACCAAGTTATTATTCAAAAGTTTTTCTAATTTCTTGCTATAAAATATACACGGTTGTAATATCTCATTCATATCTAACATTGCATTTGATACAGAATGCAACAATGATAATTTTGTTTTTGCCATGTCTTGTAAAAATAATACTATTGGTAGCTGCTTACCTTTTAATCGTATCAGTATGCGCGAAAACTGGTACTGATTGATTGCAAACGTTCCATCTACCACATAATGGATTAGTATTTGTAGGCATATTGTATGCAGCTGATTTTTGGAAACAATCGCTTCTAGCCTTTGTATACTTAGATATTTATTTTCTTCACAATACAAAGCAATTAAATCATTTGCAAAAATAGTATCTTGTTCCAACTCTAAGTCACCAACTCCACTTATTTCATACTGTATCTTTCCATAATGGCTTGGGAGTAATATTGTAAATTCCTCACACCCTGTTTGAATGATTTGTTCTATCGCCAGAAGGTGTTCAACATATATTTTTACTACACTTGACTGCTTAGCATAGATGGAAGTAATAATATCTTCATAAGAATAACCTTCTCCCTCAATAGCAAAATGACATTTCACTTCATCTACCATGATTAATTGTGAAATTATGTTTGAAAATGGATAAAATTCTAATTGTCCTTTACACAATCCAAATGAATAAATAGCATTATAAAACTCATCTTTCATAAAATAAAACCTCCATAATTGATATTTTACATCAGTGGGAGGTCTACATCAATTATTTATGTAATTTTCTACTATATTTACATTAATACTTTAAAAATAACTATTTTAAAAACTTTTTATACACTGTGTTAAAGTCCAGCGTGTGTCAAGTAAGGACTAAAAATTTATTTTAAAATCTGCAAGTGGGTCATGCAGATTTGACTATTTTATAATCCAATGGCCTGTTTTATTTGAGCCAACTCTTTCAATAATATTTAATTTGCGGAGATTCTTTATAGCCCTATCTATTGTTGCCGAAGAAACCTCCATCCTTGTACTTAACTCCTTTTTTGTGATATAGCCATTCTCCTTGATAAAATTAAGAACCATTTTTTCCTTTTCATTTATCACGTCATTTATTACGTCATTTATTACGTCATTTATTACGTCATTTACTATATCATTTTGAATATCGCTGATTGGTTCACTAAACATAAATGTTACCACTAAAAAATTTGGTGTTATTTTAAATGAAGACTCATCATATGTTTTTAAAATTCTTTCCATACCAGACCCTAATTGTTCCACTAAATCTAAGTCTTTAAAAACACGCATTAATTCTCTATTTCTTGGCATGGAACGGCATTCAAAAAAATCCTCTTTACTAAGTCCATTTACTAAGCCACCATAAGAAGTGATTTGTATTCTATCTGAGAAAATTTCTATTACTGGAGGCACTTCTGAGGTATAATCATTATGAACAAAAGCATTGATAACAGCTTCTCTTAAAGCTACTGGATCCACTAGTTTCTTTTCAATTCTTTCTTTACTTGTTATCTTGGTGCGCGTTATATTTTCAATTTCAAGTTTATTTAAAACACTTTTTAACGATTTTATAAGAGAACAATATCCGTATTCCTCATTTTCAATCAAATCTACTTTATCCGTCCCTGCATATTTGGCAACCTTTATAGATGTCCCATTACTGTCAGCTAATAAATATCCAATATAATTATACTTATCATCTTCTGTAAGCAGTTCTAAATTTTCCTTAAATTTCTCATTTAAAGAAAGTCCTTTCGATTGATAATAAATGTGTAGTTGTTCAAACTCTAAATTCTTCCTAGGTGAAGCTATTTTACTCAAGGAATTTCTTGTTCTTTTTGAAAAATACTCTTCAATCATACTTTCTGTCATTTGTTGATTTCCACTACCAATCCTAATATAGCATCCCTTTGGTGACATGCCATTTTTTGCAAGATAATATGGCTTTTCTTGTCCACTCGAAACAATTAGATGAATATACTTTTTGTCCTTTTCTGTTTTAACAACAATATCAAACAAGCCTAACGTGGCTGGTTTGATATTATTCTTAATGCGATCAGATAATTGTAGCTGAATTATATCAATATTCTCTAAGCCTACTACCTCACCATTATCATCGACACCAATATAGATATCTCCGCCATCCTTTGAATTCAAAAAGGCAACCACTTCATATTCAATTTTATCTGTTAATTGTACTTTTAATTCTGTCGTATGATTTTCTGTTAAATGCATGATAATTCCTCTCCTATTAGTCAATTCGTTCCTTTTTTGTAACAAAAACAATCCATGATAATATTATGATAACTACTCCAAATCCAATTCTACCACAAGTCGAAATCTCAGATAATGCAATTAACCAAGTTATTATGCATACTATCGGACTAAGATATCCAAGTCTCCCTGCTATTTCAACCACCCAATAATTTTCAGCTACTGCATTCACTGTATTATCTATTTCTTCATTTTTATCTTTCTTTATTTCAATAGTAACTTCGGTATTCGCCTTACTACTTAACATCAAACTTTGTACTTCTGCTCTACTACATTTACTCGTTCTTTCAGCAATGGTTAAATTCATCTCATCTTCAACATTTTGAAATACTTTTTCTATGCTTCTTCTAAATCTGTATATAACATAAGTTATTATAATAAAACCACCTATTAGAATAATGTATTCCATTCCGATACGATAACGATTATTTTCCGTTTTCACACCACATACTTCCCACACTATCCCCACGATTATTAGTGCCACTGTCACTAAATATGTACCAACAGTATAAGCACTCGAATATACTATGTCTTTACATTTATTAGCTTCATTTCTACTTGTATTCTTCTTTTTCTTCACGTTTTCCTACTCCACTTTCTGAAAATACACTTCTTCCACAACTTCTACCATCGTCTTCCCAGCACTTATTTCTGTAATCTTTTTCTCAAATCCGTCCATATCTTCAATCGGCACGATTACAGTTAATACAATCACATCTGTATACTCGCTATCTTCTTGGTTTAATCCTCTCTGACCAAGTTCATATAACACCTTTCCAATTGTATTGTAATCCGTGTGTATCTTTACTCTCTTACCTAATGATATAACTGCTGATGTACACTGTGCTAACCCAGCTTGTGCAGCCTGTGTATAGGCTCTAATCAAACCTCCACTTCCCAAAAGTTGGCCTCCAAAATATCTAGTAACTACACAAGCTATGTTTACCAAATCACTCCCTACCAAAACATTTAAAATGGGTTTCCCTGCTGTTCCCTGTGGTTCTCCATCATCACTACTTCGTACAAGTTCCTTTTTTGTTCCGACAATAAATGCACTACAATTATGTGTTGCATCATAGTGCTTTTTCTTGATTTTTGCTATAAAGTCAATAGCCTCTTGTTCTGTTTCCACCTTTTGGACATAGGCAATAAAACGTGATTTTTTAACATCAATTTCTTCTGAATAAATTTCTTCTTTTTCACCATAAATCACTTTATATGAATCTACCATACTTATCCTCTTCTTCATCACCCTATATTATAGTTAATCTTAATATTGTTATTGTATAGCATTTCTAATATCAATTCAAACAGCAATGCGTGATTGTTCTATTTTTAACATAGATTTTTTTAATCATTACTATCATTTCTCCTACAGATAGTGTTTCATATTGCAACTCTTTACATAATTTTCTGTTTTGTGATGATTCTTCCTCCCAGTATCGGGATAATTCTTTTTCTATTTCCATGATCTGCTTTTCTATTTCTAAGTATCTTTCTCTATACACAGCTGATATAACAATATAATCATTTCTGCACATGAGGGATTTTTCTACAAAATCTTCATATTTCGTGTGTAATCGATTTAAACTGTATTTTTCTTGTTCGTGCTTTAATTCCTGCACTGTACCTTCTAATCCCTTTTGCCATATCTGAAATAGCTTAGATTGCTCGTATGTGAGCTGCTTCTTTTGTAATACTTTTGCCTTACGCACTCTCTCTGCTGTTTCTGTTTCTA
>JAWXVD010000045.1:0-24124 GCA_044425705.1 Eubacteriales bacterium
CTTCACCCATAACAGTTTCACCTTCCATGGAATGCATGTTTTCACTATCGATTTGATAATTCAGCATACTAGATGCCATATACGTAATTTCACCTAGAGTAACATCTGTTACCATATATTCTTTGATAGCATTATATAAGTTTGGTATGGCTGTAATATCTTTCTTTGCTATCACTTTAACTTGATTTGCAAACGCAACTAAATACTGTTTTTGTCTCTCTAGCCTATCACTGGCACTGTCGAAGGTATCAACATCTCTATATTGAATATAGTCATAAGCCATATCCCCTTGTAATAAGACGGTTGTCCCTTCAATCAATGAGGAATCCTTTGCCGTCATGTCTTCTAAAACTTCTACTTCAACGCCACCTATGATGTCATTGATTTCTGCAATTGCTTCTATATTGATTGCACAATATCCATGAATCGGCAATTGATAAAACAAATTTGAAACTGCTGCAACGCTTCTATTAGCACTGATTTCTTTTCCATCACCATATCCATATTGCACTGCAATCTGTGCTGTTACATTACCAATAAAATTACCATCTATATCATATTGTTCAATTTCTGTCATGGTATTACGATTGATAGCAATCAACTCGATTTCTTCTGTACGGGGATTACAAACGGCTAAAAACATGGCATCCGATTGCCCTCCACTAGTACTATCCGTAACCTCTTGAAATCCACCTCTCTTATCAATTCCAATAACTAAAAATGTTAATATGTCATCATTATAGGCATACACATCGCCTTGATAACGAATCCATCCATCTTCCCACTCTTGTACTTCTTTCTCCTCAAGTGTTTCTACCAATTCCTCTTCTTTCGTTTCCAAAACAGGAAGTTGTTCTTGATTTGTTTCATAGAGACTGGCTTTTCCCTTGCTTAAAACATAAAATGTCACTATTAAAAAGAACAATATAATTACGAAACCTACTATGAATCTTTTGTCTGTTATGAATTTTTCGACTGATATTTTTTTCTTATATAATATGAGTTTTTTATATAATCCAATTATTTTATTGATAATCTTGTCCATAATATTTGGCATAGTATTTACCGTAAACTCCCTTTGTTCCCATATCTACCTTATTCAAAACAGTACCTAAGATTCTTGCTTCCGCTTTTTCCAATTGATTCTTTACCTTTTCTGCAAATTTATAACTAATCTCTCCTTGTGAAATCACTAGCACCACTCCATTGCACTCTTTTGATACAACAGCGCTATCAATTACACTTCCTAATGGTGGTGTATCTATGATCACATAATCATAATGTTCTCTACATGTTTCTATTAAATATTTAAAATAAGGTCCACCCAGCAATTCACTAGGATTGGGTGCTACAGGTCCTGCAAATATAGTATGTAATCCTTTGATATTAGTGGTGCATATCACTTCCTTTAAATCACATTGCTTACTTAATAAATGTGTCAAACCATATTTCACTTTTTTGGTTTTGTATCTACTTACCAGTACTGATTTTCTTAAATCTGCATCTACTAAGATCACTCTCTTGCCAGCTTCCGCTATGGATAATGCAAGATTCATTGCCACGCTAGATTTCCCTTCATTTGGGGTACAACTCGTAACCGATATGACTTTTACATCACTGCCCATAAACACTAAATTTTCACGTAATGTTTTGTAGGCTTCCTTGGTATGGAAATCCTCTTCTTTATCTATTTCCAAGTTCACCTGTTGAAATTTATTACTAGATTTTTTATTTTTTGTAATATTATTATCTAATAAAACCACTGATTCATTTAATGATATTTCTTCTATATTACTCGTTTCGCCTTTTGTAATAGCCATATAAGTGTCCACCCTCTACTTGCTTTTTATTGATGATTTATTTTCTTTTATTGATCTTCTTTTTAGAATCTTGGCTTTTTCCCTTTAATGGAATCAATGCTAATGTACTTAATCCTAGATATTTTTCAATATCATCAGCAGTTTTTATGGTGTCATCTAATAAATATTGAATCATAATAATGCCAACTACAATGAACATACCTAATAAAATTCCAATTGCTGTCCATTTTAAAATGCTTGGACTGACAGGTTCTGTTGGTAAATTTGCTACATCAATCACATTAACTGCTTCAATTGCCATAACACTTTTAATATGATCTGATGCCACTTCACGAATACAATTGGCTGTTTCCATTGCAATAAATGGACTTTCATCTTCCACTGTAATCTCTAATATTCGGGTATTGTCTGGTGTGGTAATTGTGACTTTTTCTAATAAATCTTCATAGTCAATTCCTAAGTTCAAGGTATCTTCCACTGCCTCTAATACATATCGACTTTGTACCAATTCCACATAGTCAGTTGTTAATTGTGTTCCTAATTGCAAATCACTATAGGTAACTGTTGTACTATCTTGCATATTTAAAATATAAATTTTAGTAGTAGATTCAAACATTGGTGAAATCACATAACTACTTAATGCAAATCCCATACTTCCACAAATAATTCCTATTAAAATAATGAGCCAAGCTTTGCTCCATAACAGTAAAAAAACTTCCTTCAAATCAATTTCTATCTCGTCTGACTGATTGTAACCCTGTTCCATTTGCAACCCCATCCTTTTTATCTTTTCATGTCATTTATTCAAATAATTTTTTGCCATTTTCGTAAAATAACTTACTTGCATACTCTTTTCCATACCATTTAGAAATATATTTTTCGCATTTCTTAAGCATAATTTTTCTTTTTCTTAAATCATGTGCATCAGTGGCAACATAATCCACCAATTGATTTTTTAACATGTATTTTGTGTATATCTTTTCTTTTCTACCAAATTTACCTAATACACTACCTGCATTTACCTGTATCAACACATCTCGTTCTTTTATTTCCTGCATACGCTCTTTTTTATGAAATAAACAAGGATATCTCTCTGCATGTGCCAAGATAGGGATATATCCCCCACTAGACAAGTCATATAATCCTTTTAGCATGTATTGAAAATCAACCTTATTATGAAATTCTACTAAAAGATAAGAGGAATGATTGAGTGAAATCATTTTTCCTTGTTTTAAATAGGAAAGCAAGTCATGTTCATAATAAATTTCCATTCCTAATTTTAATTGAATTGGAATTTTTTCTTCCAATACTCTTTTTTCTAATTCTGCAAAAGAAGCATTCACATCTTCCAATGAAATTAATTTACCGTGATACCGACTATGTGGCGTCAACATCAAGTATTTCACTTCATTCTCTACCGCTTCATAGAGCATAGCAACAGACTCTTCCATGCTTTTAGCACCATCATCTACACGTGGCAAAATATGATTATGTATATCTACAAATTCGCTCATAGCTCTCCCTTGTAAGAATTTATTTATAACTGAGGCTAAAAATAAATTTTCATACTCAGCATCTGTGATTTCCCCATTGCAAATAAGTGAAATCACTGGACTTAGTTGTGAAATGTTTTAAGTTTTATCCCAAATCATAATATAGTCTTTATCAATCTTTTTTATACGATTTATTATGTTTATCAATATTTCATATTATATATAACCGAGTTCATACTACCATAGTTTTAACATAAATACAATACTATAGTCACTTTTTACATTACTATAGTGCGTTGTACCATTGCTTTAATACCTATATAGTCATATAAAAAGGAGTGTTTTGATGAGTGAACTATCAATTTTATTAGGAAAAAAAATAAGAACTTTAAGAGCTGAAAAAGACATAACACAAGAAACATTAGCGGAATTAGCTGATTTGAATACGACTTACATCGGTCAGATTGAACGTGGCATGAAAAGTCCCACCTTAGATACTTTAGGTAAAATATCCAATGCATTCGAAATTACTCCCGCTGAACTTTTAACCTTTACTTCACATACTCATACGACCCAATATGAGTTAGCATTAAGACAATTACTGTTAGAATATACTGAAAAAATTAAAGCTTTGAATCATACTGATTTATAAATATAAGAAGCTCTCTGATAGATAATCTGATGAAAAATAGAATAAATAGTTATAGAACAATTTTATTACAAAATAAAAAAAAGAAAATCGAAGTCATTTACATGAATAAATTCTTCGATTTCCCTTTTTATTTAAAATATCTTAATAACAATAGAACTTTCAACCTATCGCTGAATAGTTACGTTGTTTCTATAAAGCACTTAATGTTTTACGAATTTCTTTAATAAAGTCACCGCTATTTAATACTGTTACATCTGTTAACGATGTAATCAATGCCAAATCTTTTGTCATTTTTCCTGCTTCAATGGTAGATAATGTTGCTTTTTCTAATTTATCTGCAAATTCCATCAATTCTGGGATACTGTCTAATTCGCCACGTTTTCTCAATGCACCTGTCCATGCAAAAATCGTCGCTACTGAATTTGTAGAAGTTTCTTCTCCTGCTAAATGTTTGTAATAATGTCTTTGTACTGTTCCATGCGCTGCTTCATATTCATAAACACCTGTAGGTGAAACCAATACAGATGTCATCATTGCAAGTGAACCAAACGCTGATGAAACCATATCACTCATAACATCACCATCATAGTTTTTACAAGCCCAAATAAATCCGCCTTTCGCCTTCATTACACGTGCTACTGCATCATCAATCAATGTATAGAAATATTCAATGCCTAAGGCTTCAAATTTTTCTTTATATTCTGCTTCATAAATGTCAGCAAAGATATCTTTAAAGGTATGGTCATATTTTTTTGAAATAGTATCTTTTGTAGAGAACCATAAATCTTGTTTTAAATCAATTGCATAGTTGAAACAAGCTCTTGCAAAACTAGAAATTGATTCTTCCGTATTGTGGATACCTTGTAAAATACCAGGTCCTTTAAATGTATGAATCACTTCTTTTGTTACTGTGCCGTCTTCTGCTGTAAATACTAATTCTGCTGTTCCTGATGTAGGTACTTTAATTTCTGTATTTTTATAAACATCACCATAAGCATGACGCGCCAATGTAATTGGCTCTACCCAGTTTCTTACACAAGGTTCGATCCCTTTTACTACGATAGGTGTTCTAAATACAGTACCATCTAAAATGGAACGGATAGTACCATTAGGACTCTTCCACATTTCTTTCAGATTATACTCTGGCATTCTAGCAGCGTTAGGTGTAATCGTTGCACATTTTACAGCCACACCATATTTGATGGTAGCCTCTGCTGAATCTACAGTTACCTTATCATCTGTTTCATTACGATAGTCTAAACCCAAATCATAATATTCCGTTTTTAAATCAATAAAAGGTAGTAATAATTCATCCTTAATCATGGTCCAGAGAATCCTTGTCATTTCATCTCCATCCATCTCCACTAATGGTGTTGTCATTTTAATTTTTTCCATCTTAAAACCCGTCCCTTCTTGTCAGTCTTGTAGCTTGTAATCATTTTATTTTAAGTAAGCATTTGCCAAAAAAGCAAAGTGCCAGTTAAAAAACTTATTTCTCATTCGCTAATTAACTCTTCTCACTCTGTTCTAAATCAGTGGCATAAGCCTCATAAAGTCCATTTACTTCCATATTTCTAAAAGCATTTAGTACATGTTGGTTTGCTAATTGCTCTGCTTTTACCGCATCTTTTTCTTTAATTGCTTCCATAATTAATTTATGTTCTTTATTAGATTGGGCACTACGCACATCTTGTGCTAATGTTTTTTTGCGCACCCGTAGAACATACTCATGAAAATCTCGAAGTTGATGTTGTAACATTTTGCTATTACATGCTTTATATAGAATTTCGTGAAATCCATTGTCAAGTTCCGTTAATTGTTCCCCATGACCTTTTTTTGCATGAAATTCAGAGAGATAAATATTTTCTTCCATCTCTTCCATTTGCTCTTTTGTGATATGTTCTGTAGCCCATCTGGCACATAGTCCTTCTAATAAGGAACGCATCACATAGATATCTTTTACATCCTGTACTGTAATTCCTGTTACATAGGCACCTTTATTGGGAATGATTTGGATCAATCCCGCTAATTCTAATTGCCGAAAAGCTTCCCTTACTGGAGTTCTACTAACACCTAACTCTTCCCCGATAGCAACTTCTTTTAATTCCTCATTGTCTTTGTATTTGCCACTTAAGATATCTTCACGAATCTTATGAAATACACGTCCTCTTAATGAAAATTTGTCAGTCACTTCATTTTTCACATTATAACCGCTCATTTATTTTCTCTTTTCTAAAATAATACCTAACTTTTTGCAATTCTTCTGTATTTCTTCAATCAACTCTTTATCTGTTAAAACTGTAACACGTCCATATGCATATTCCCCATCTACCCATTCTTTCACTGCAAGAACTAATGGTTCATTTTTACTAATCTGCTCATCAATTGGTAATTGATAGTACGTATTAATCCAATGTGCGATACCTGCTACACCTGAGGTATTGGACACTGCACAGAGAACTGGTCGATTTAAAAATTTCTCTGTATCAAATATATTATAAATCTCTTCATTTTTCAAGAGTCCATCTGCATGAATTCCTGCTCTCGTAACATTAAAATTACTTCCAACAAATGGCGTTCTTGATGGAATATGCTCTCCGATAACATTTTCATAGTATTCTGCTAGCTCAGTGATCACCGTGGTATCCATTCCATTCAAATGACCTTTTAACTGTGCATATTCAAAGACCATGGCTTCCAATGGTGTATTTCCTGTTCGTTCACCAATACCAAATAAGGAGGTATTGACACCTGCACAGCCGTATAACCAAGCTGTCGTAGAATTTGAAACTGCTTTATAAAAATCATTATGACCATGAAATTCAATCAGTTCTTGTGGAATTCCACCATGTGTATGCATTGCATATATGATACCTTGTATACTTCTAGGAATTACTGCACCAGCATAGTTTACCCCATATCCCATAGTATCACAAGCCCTAACTTTAATTGGAATCTTATATTCTTCCATAAGTTTCATTAATTCTAAACAAAATGGCACTACATATCCATAAATGTCTGCTCTTGTAATATCTTCCAAGTGACATCTTGGACTAATACCCTCGTCTAGACAGGATTTAATAATACTAATATAATGATCCATGGCTTGTCTTCTTGTCATTTTTAATTTCATAAAAATATGATAATCAGAACAACTTACCAGAATTCCTGTTTCTTTCATGCCAATCTCTTTTACTAATAAAAAATCTTCTTTTGTAGCACGAATCCAACTAGTTACCTCTGGAAATTGATATCCTCTTTCCATACATTTATAAACAGCATCTCTATCCTTTTTGCTATATAAGAAAAATTCACTGGCACGAATCATACCATTAGAACCACCCAACTTATGTAAATAATCATAAATGGTTACAATTTGTTCTGTTGTATAAGGTGCTCTAGATTGTTGTCCGTCACGAAATGTGGTATCTGTTATCCAGATATCTTTTGGCATGTTATGAGGTACTATTCTATCATTAAATGGAATTTTAGGTACTTCAGAATAAGGAAACATAGTCCTAAATACATTGGGCTTTTGTACATCATCTAAAATATACATATGCTCTTCTATTTCTAATAAGTTATTCTTTTCATTCATCCCAATAGGACGGTCTGCAAATATATTATCTACTGTTGTCATAATCTCCTCCATTTCGAAGCGTTTACCCCGTGAAACATAAGCCACTTCAAAATAATTTTTACTTTATTTATCTGAATCGTTTGCATGTATGATTGTATACAATTATACATGCATTGTCAAGCTCCTTTTTTTCAAAAATTTAAGCGCTATAGTTTACACTATAACGCTTAATTAAATTTTTATATGTTATTATTTAATAAAGACATACTTCCTTTCATCCGAATATTCTTTTTTATAACAATACCCTAACCTATCAAACACTTTTATATCCTCAAGTTTATAAATCCTATTCTCAGCCATATAACGTACCATTTCTCCTCGTGCCATTTTAGCATAAGTTCCTTTTTGAACCACTTTCCCCTCTACTAATTCACCAAACACACAAGTTATATATGTATCTGTAGGTTTTAAATACTTCTCGATACACTTAGCATATTCTTTTGAAGCAAGATTAATAATCATTCCATCCTCATCCACTACCTGATCATATAGACGATGATTCCAAAAATCATACAAATTTTTATCCTCACCTATACACATTTTAGCTTGCATTTCTAAACGATAAGGTGTCACTCCATCCATGGGCTTTAACACTCCATAAAATCCTGATAAAATTCGTAAATGTTGTTGTACATAATCTAACATCCCATCTTCGAATACTGTTGGTGCCATATACTGATACTGTATTCCCTCATAAGAAAGAATTGCAGGTGTTAGATTCTGATATAAATCCATAGACTGTAAACGTTGTATATTTTGTTCCACAATTTTATCATTGCATTTCCATAGGTCTTTCGCTTTCTGAAAGCTTAACCCTTGTAAATATTTCATTAATACTTCTGTATGATTTATGTATTTAGGAAGTCCTATGCATACTAAGGTTTCTACATCATAATTCATTTTCTTAGCTGGCGAAATTATAATTCTCATAATAAAATTAAACCCTTTCTCATAGACTAACAATCTTTAATTGTAAAATATAAATCTACCATTAAAAATTTTTTCTTTTGAATTTGTTCAAACTTTACTTTTCAATTGCTTCCAACAACTGTGTGATGGCTTGCTCTACAATTTCAGGAACCGTTGCCAAATTTAAACGAATATAATTTTTATATTCATCATCTCCAAACCAATCACCAAAATCCACTGCTAGACCAGCTTGATCTTGTACTAATTCTTTAATCGTCTTATCACCTAAAACATGATTTAAGTTCATCCATGCAAGATAAGTCCCCTCCAACTCAGAAAGTGTAATTGGAAGTCCACTTTCTAAAATCTTATTTTTTAACAACATATAATTATCTTCTATTATAGTAAGTACTTCTTCTAACCACGGGCGACCGTTTCTATAACCACTTTCCACTGCTACATATCCAAATCCACTACCGTTTTGAATTCTACTTTCTAATAATAGTGTTTGATACTTCTCGCGAATTTCCTCATCTGGAATAATAATAAATGAGTTTTGGCAAGTAGCTAAGTTAAATGTCTTCGTACAAGCTGTGACAGTTATCACATCTACCGAGTTCGTTAACGCTGCTAAGGATAATTGTTTATGTTCTTTCATCACAATATCTTGATGAATTTCGTCTGAAATAATTTTTACTCCATGTCTTTGACAAATAGTATATAACTGTAATAGCTCCTCTTTTGTCCAGACTCTTCCTATTGGATTGTGTGGAGAGCAAGAGATAAATACTTTTACGTGATTAGCGATAATTTCTTCTTCAAACAATTCAAAATTAATGGTATACACTTCATTATTATTATGTAATGGACATTTAATTAAATTACGATGATTATTATTTACCGCATCAAAAAATGGATAGTATACTGGTGTCAATACAATCACGCTATCGTTTACCTCTGTCATGATTTTGATTAATTGATGAACTGCTGGCACAACTCCTGGCGAAAAGTGAATCCACTCTTTTTCTATTTTATATTCAAAATACTTCTCTTCCCAAGCCATAAAACTTTCATCATAAGATTGAGGTACTTTATAATACCCAAAGACTCCTGTTTCAATGTATGCTTGTAAACTTTCCTTTACACAATCTGGAACTTCAAAATCCATATCTGCCACCCAAAGTGGCAATAAATTCTCATCTCCAAATTTTTCCTCTAATAAATCCCATTTTACACAATCTGTGTTTCTTCTATTACTATATTTCACTAAATGATTATTCATTTGTACTCCTCTTTCTATATGTAATTTATTTATCATACTCTATTTTTGCATTTTTTACAATTAGGATTTTCACACTTAATCCCAGTGATTTTACTTGCTTGCAAGGGTGAAAATTCATTTTCACCCTTATCCTGCCCAAAACATATTACAACAATCTTGTAGTTTTACATATAACACTGCGTATTCATGATATGCATTGTCTAATAATTTTTCTATTTCTTTATTCTTTTCTTCATAAATGTTTCTGCGTTCTTCTAGCTTCTTTTGTATTTGCATTAATGGTGTCTTTTTACCTTCCCAATCGGGTGATAATTTATATTTGGCAGATGCTTCGTTAACTGCTTGTGCAAATAATAAGATATCATTTTTTAGATGTCCGGCTTCTGTATCAAAAGGAATCACTTGATTATCAACTTTTGTGATAACAGTTTTTATCTCTTCCAATATATTTTCTAGTAGGTTCTTATAATTCTCAATTTTTGTTAAATTTTCATTATTAACCAACTTATTTTCAATGGTTTTAGGATTTGTAGGAATAGATGATGTATCAGAAGTTTCCATCTCTTTCTGTAATTCTTCATATTTTTCCAATAAATTTATGGCATATTGAAACGGTCTTTCAGCAACATATGTTTCATGGTTAGGCATTATCGGTACAAAGTTATGAATTGTTATTTCACCACATATGGAAATAATCTCTTCTAATAATTTCTCTTCAAATAATTTCTCTTCAAATGATTGATTTATCATTTCATCTTCTTTTATATTATCTTTCGAAATAACATTTTTTTTGCTTTTGAATAATTTGGATAATACTTTCATATAGACATTACACTCCTTTAAATAACATACTTAAGTCCAGTGATTTCACCTAAGGTTCTATTCTTATTTTATGCAAATAGTAACTGATATTTTCCTAGTATTAGTCTTTTTTCCTAATCAATGGAATAAGATTAAGGAAAACAATAAATTAAGTTATATATAACTATCTACTACTTACATAATTAGGAGACTATACTATGGGAATGCCACAAATACCTGACGGAAAAAACCGTCCCTCTTTTGATCAAACAATTATTGATTTGCTAGAATCCATTGCTTTAGAAGAAATGGCAATCGCACATATGATGAATGCGGAAGGTGAAAAAACGCAAGAATTAATCAAACGTTTTGGCTGCTGTGATATTGGTTTTTGCCAACTACAAAGTAGCTCAAAAAGTTCTCAAATTTTAATCAATGGATTAATTATGAAAGAATGGCTTCTTGTTAATAAAATGGCTAATATCTTAGAAATCCAACGAGAAATGCCAGCCACGTTTTTTTCTACTATGAATATGGATACTCATTGTAAATCTTGTGAAAAATAGTAACAACCTTTTCTATTCTTCGAATAATATAATAAGAAGAAAAATGCTTATATGCAAGAAAAGAGGCTGTTATGCCAAAAATACTTTCACAAGTAGACCTTGAATCTGGAAATTATGAAGATGCTTTTGTGTATACCATTAATGCTAGCTTTAACGGTATAGAAGGAAATATAGAATCTGCAAAAATAGAGATTGCAATACCCAGTTATTTCACAGTATACCTTGGTGATATTGAAAAACCAATACAAGAAGTGACAGAACGTATTCTGAATGATGATATCATATACACCTTCGATTTAGGTAGTATTGAAGATTTAGGATTGTCTTTACGCTTTGGGTTGGGATTGGTTTTTCAAACCTCCATGCCAAGTGGTTCCACCTACACCATGACTCCTAAAATGATAATTAACGGAGAATTAGTAGCCCAATATGAAACTTCACCTATCACTTTACTAGTAAGTCCACGTTTTGTGCTGTCCAGAGAAAGAGTACTACCACTTATCAATCCTGCACCCATGGGTACAGTGTTTTATAAAGTTACTTTAACAAACTTTGGTGACCTAGGTAGTACCATTAATACTATTGAAATCCAATGTAGTGGCACTAGCGAATTTATCATAGACTCCACTTTTCCTATTGTGGGAAAAGATATCACTACTGGGAATTTTATGGATAAACAAGCTGATGGTATCACTGGAACGGTTACTAATAATCAAGCTGTTTTTTCAATACCTAAGTATAGTGGTGAAAAATATCAGTTTATATATCGAGGTATTATCAGTGAAGAAAGTTTCATCGGTTCTGAAATTGATACTGTCGCAAAATGGAGTATTGACACTATAGAACAAAAGGAAGATTTAGATACTTTGCTGTTACAAGCTCCTTTATCAGATGCCAGTATTTCTGTATATGGTCCAGATTACACATTACCTAATGAAAAAATTTTATATCAACTAAACTTTAAAAATAACGGAAATCAAATCATAGAAAACTGTAATTACAATTTCAACTTACCTAAAGATGTAATAATCACCTCATTCTCTACAGGAATTTTCCATATATCAGAAATTAATGAACTATTAAATACTGAATATGAAATATTTTATTCTTCTATAAATGGGAAAACAGGTTCACTAGGCATCTATAATACTAATATAAATTCACAAATCGATTTGACAACTATTTTAGAGATAGGGGATGCACTTTCTAGTGTTTCATGGAACTTAAATACTCTGGGTATCGGTGTAAAAGACAAAGTATCTCCTACCTTTATGGGGCAAGTAGTAGATACCGCTACTATTGGTGATACTTTATTGAGTCGTTTTCAATTAGGATGGCAGAATAGCGGACAATTAGAAGAACGCATCGGGAACCAGTCAGCCGTCATAGAAAATATTTGTGTCCTCAGGCCTCTTCTTTCTCAATCAACTAACGGAATTCCCGTAAAGCCAGGAACTGTATTCACTTATACTTTGGGCGCTAACTGTGTAAATTCTAGGCTAAACACACCTATATTCGCTTTACTCCTACCGCCCCAACTAGAATATAGGGGAAATGAAAGTATTTATTATACGGAGCCATTTACTACCAAGGAATCGCCAATGCTTCCACCTGCAATTGTAATTCCTAATTTTCTAGAAAGTGGAGAAACTTTAGTTGTTTATAAATTTATTGAAGAATATGCTTTTAATTTAGTCCAACGTTCTTTTTTATTTATTAATATAGATGTAGCCGTAACTATTGGTGCAAAAGGCGATTTCCAACTGCATACCTTACTGAATACGATAGAGAGTAAATCTGAAGTTCCTAATGCTATTTCAATTTATGAAGACAATAATAATATGGCAGCAGATACATCTGTCAACAGATTCTACGCCAAAAGTGCAGCTACTTCCAATTATATTTTATTTTTTGTCAGTACCATAAGTAATAAGAAAGTAAAAGGTTCTTTAGATACTGATTATATAGAAGAACCATTCATAGGAAATACGCTAGCTGGTGATGTTATTGATTATAAGATTACCATAGAAAATATTGGCAATGCAGATTTAGAAAGTATAGAAATCGTTGACATATTTCCCTATATTGATGATATAGGTATCATAGAAATCAAAACACCAAGAGCTAGTCAATTTCAAGTTTATCCAGCAAGCCATATACTAGTATCAATTAAAGATATTGATGGTACGCTTGTGTCAACAGATCAGGTTGCTCTTTATTATTCTCAAAGTAAAGATCCTGTACGCTTTAGTAATGATTTCGGAATCATTGGGGTAGATGATGATTGGAGTGAGACGCCGCCAGAAGATATTACTACTGTCAGTGGAATTAAAATTTCTACAATTAACACAAAGCTTCTGCCAGCTCAAATATTAGAACTCAATATGAAAGCTATTATACCTGTACAAACGCCAACGAATTATGTTGCTTGGAATTCTTTTGCCGCTGACATCACTTATTTAGATAACCAAAATAAGTTAACTCACCTACTGGCAATAGAACCTGAAAAAGTTGGGATTCAAGTGATGGATAATCCCATTGATACTGGATCCATTACAGGTTTCGTTTTCCTAGATCATAATGGAAATGGTCATTACGAAGAAACAGAACAAAAATTAAATGATGTTGGTGTTGTCTTATATCATGAAAATGGTATTCCTTTAAGAGCTACCTTTACGACTACAACTTATGATAATCTGGATGGATATTACTATTTTGGAAATATACCAACGGGTAATTATTTTTTAAAATTCTTTATTGATGACCATCACTATAAATTTACAACAAAACGGTTAGATATACCACTTGGTAGCACCGTTGATCCCAAAACATGTCTCACACCACTTATTTCCGTAAGTGCAAATGAAACAATTAATACCTATCATGCAGGTATCATACCAAAAGATTTCTATACCATAGATACCATTTTAGAAGTAAATAGAAATGCAAGAAGTATGTTAAAAAATGTGATTTACGATCAAATGTTAATTGGTATGAAAATGGAAGATGTAACTAGTATTATATAATCGTTTTATTTGGTGAGATTCAACAATTAAATATTAGTTCAATATTTAATTATAAATAACAATGACATAATAAATGCACCCATTGTTATTTATCGCATAAGATATAGTGAGCTATTTAAATAGTATCTTATAAATAAAGGAGACGATTATTATGTCAATGCCAACAATTCCAACAATTGATCCTCAAATTAGTGTAACTAGAGATGATGCTTTAAATATTATTTTATCATCTATCGGTATGGAAGAATTAAGTTTAGCACACATCGTGAATGCTGAAGCCGAAAAAATTCAATTTGCTCTAGGTACACTAGAAACTGCTTCTGAAGCCGCATCTATTGAACAAATCATGGAAGTAAACAATTCTGCAAAGAAAATGTTACGTGATGTAATCAAAAATCAAATGCTAATCGGCATGAAGATGGAAGATACAGTAGAGCTTGCTTTGAAAGTTGAAGCAACTGTTGTCAAAGAAGAAACTGTTGAAACTAAAGAAGAAACTGCTACTGCATAAAAAGCACCCTAAATAATGAAAAGACCCCAATCGTTAGACTTAAAATCTAACGATTGGGGTCTTTTCAATCTACTGTATTGTTTTATATATGCGTAACAATGATTTCACAATTACCATTCACATGGAAAATATCTTCCCTCTTTGGAATAAAAATACTATCGCCTGCTTGAAATGAAAGTTTATCTTCATGTAATATAATTTGACCATCCCCGGCAATACACATGATAGAATAAAAACTACTATCATCTAATTCTAATGCAACAGATGTCCTTACATCATATTTGACGCATTCAAAATATTTGCAACGACTTAAAACATGGCTAGTATACGCTTCCTTTTGAATAGTTTCTACTGCATACTTAAATCCAGTGATTCCACTTGCTTGCAAGGATGAAATCACTGATGCTGAGGATAAAAATTTATTTTCGTCCTTTTCCGCAATACATTGTTGATAGTTCAGTACCTCTAATCCTTTATCTAGATGTAATTCTCTATAGTTTCCAAACTGATCTTTTCTAGCATAATCATAAAGTCGATACGTACTATTAGAGCTTTGCTGAATTTCACAAACAACCACACCTTTACCAATTGCATGAATTGTACCTGCAGGTATAAAATATGTTTCGCCTTTGTTCACTGGAATCCAATTTAACAAATCTAAAATTGTACCTGTTTGTAAGTGTTTTCTCACTTCACTTATTGTTGTATCTCTTTTAAAGCCATAATAAATACCAGCCTCATCCTCTGCATCAATAATATACCACATCTCATTTTTTCCATATTCATTTTCATACTCCAAGGCATAATTATCTTCTGGGTGAACTTGAACTGATAAATCTTCTTTTGCATCAATAAATTTAATCAATATAGGAAATTCTTCTAATGATTTACATTTCCAGCCTAAACTTTCTTTTCCAATTATCTGCAAATAATCTCCAAATAATCTTCCCTTATATCTTCCCGTAGCTACAATACTCTCTCCAGCTTTATGAGCGGAAAGTTCCCAACTTTCTGCAATCATATCATAATCACAATATTTTCCATATACTTTTCTTAACTTATTACCACCCCAAAGATAATCTTTGTAGACTGGTTGCATTTTTATAAATGGTTCTATATCGTACCCTAATTCCTTCTCAGTTAAATCACGACTTTCAACTGACACCATGTCATTACCTGCCAAAATTTCACCAATTGAAACTTCAATAAATACAAGTAATCCTTTCCCTATATTTGAAATCTGATGAGAAATTCCTTGCTTTACAGAAATAGTATCTCCTACATTGACAAACTGTTCTATTCCATCCAGAATTATTTTTGCCTCTCCTTGAATAATAGACCAGTTTTCACTTCTTTTTTCATGAATATGGGAGTAAATTGTTTTACCTTCATTGATTTCTACACGTCGCAATTGATATCCTATTTCATCTTTCATCAATTCGTAATTCCCCCAGGGGCGATATACTACTCGACCTTTTTGAAAGTATTTTTGGAATTCTTCATGCTCAGACATAATTGATTTGATAGAATCTGAAGCACCATATTTACCTACATATACTGCATCTTTTGTATTAATAATAACAATGTCTTTTAATTCATTTGCAACAACAAGCCGTCTAGGACAACGATTAAGTATTTTTGTATTTTCACATTGATAGGATATTTGATTTTCAATACCTGACCATTCTATATCTGTCAGTTCTATATCTTCAAGACTTGCAACATCTTTCCATTGAAATGTAGCTTGGACTACTTTTCCCTTCTCGGTTTGTTCAAATAATGCTTTTTCAATGGGTAGCGCTTCAATCCCCTCTAATACTGCCCCACTATAATACGTATTTCTTCCTTTTATTTCACGCATATAAAAAGAAGCTTTACAAGAACTATATACCCATGGTGAATATTTTTCTAATTCATGAAATAAATTTCCTATTTGAAATAAAAACATTCCACTATTAATATAATAGTCACCACTCATTTTATAATAAATTGCTTTTTCTAAATCTGGCTTTTCTACAAAATCTAATATATCGTCACCTTTATATCGAAGATAGCCAAATCTCGTTTCTGCTTCCTCAATATGCATCCCAAAAGTCACCAAACCACCATGTTTGGCTAACTCTTTTGCCTGTAAAATATTTTCCTTATATCCATCACCACTAATAAGATGATCCGAAGCTACAACAAACATAGTTTCTGATAATGGAAATTGTAAACAAGACAAAATAATAGCTGCAGTTGTTTTTCTACCAATTTCTTCATAAATAGTTCGGTATGTTATCCCTTGAAACACTTTCATCTGGTCTTCAATAATAAGTTCATACTCCTTATTTGTAACAATAATAAACTCATCACAAAATGCCATATTCCTGGCAATTGTTTCTTGAAAGATAGAGTGATTTTTTTGTATTTTTATAAATTGCTTGGGATAGTCTTTTCTAGACAGCGGCCATAATCTGTCGCCTTTTCCACCTGCAAGTACTAAACATTTCATTTTTTTCTCCAATCTTTAAAAAAAGACTAACAATATTTTAATTTTTACTTTATTATAAAGAAAAGGATTCCTTTTTACAATCTATTTTTAATTTTTGTACTGATTCATCATTTTCATACGTACTATGCCGTAAATGCATAGTACTATCTGAACAGTAACATTTAAATTTCTACGTTTTTAATTTCAAATTTTTGACTTCTTGTATAACATTAAAAAATCCCCAAAAATCAACCTTTTTCACATATTTTCGTATCATAAAATATACTGCGTTTAAAACTGTAGTGATATATACGTTTTTAAATGGTTAAGGGTTTCCCAATTAACTGTAAAATTATAAATACATTATTAATGTAAAAAACAAAATAATGGGGTTGTACAACCATGGTTAGGAGCACATATGAAATTTACCTATGATCGCCTTGCGGTTGGCGAAAGATTGCGTATCAAAAGAAATTTACTTGGTATTACGCAAGATGAAATGGCAGAAAAAATTGATCGCGTACCAAAATATTATGCCGACATCGAACGTGGAAGTTGTGGTATGTCTATCGAAACTCTCTTAGCATTATCAATTAGTCTGAATATGGATTTAGATTATTTGGTATGGGGAAAAGGTGAAGATAGTGTTAACATTTCAAACGACAGAGAATTAATGTCGATTATGAGCATCATCAAAGATTGTTCACCTAAAAAACGAAATCATATTATAAAAATATTAAAAATACTTTTTATAGCATGTGAAGAGTAAAAAAAAGATTGGGAAAATTCCCAATCTTTTTTACGTTACAATAAATCATTTATCCTAAACTCAAGTCAAATGAATATTTTAATCATATTCTACACATGCTATAAAATATATAAAAACGAGTTACTTGATTAACATAGCATCTCCAAATGAAAAAAATCTATATTTTTCCTTTACTGCCTCTTCATATGCAGCTAATACTTCTTCTTTACCCGCTAATGCCGCTACTAACATAACAAGTGTAGATTCAGATAAGTGAAAATTTGTAATCAATCCATCTAATACTTTGAATTTGTACCCTGGATAAATAAAAATTTCTGTATTATCACAACATTCTTTTAAGTAACCATTTTCATTTGCTGCACTCTCTACAGTTCTACAGCTCGTAGTTCCCACACAAATCACTTTGTGGCCATTCTTTTTTGCTTGATTGATTTTATCTGCCGCCTCTTGTGACACTTGATAAAATTCTGAATGCATGTGATGTTCTAACACGTTATCTACTTTTACTGGTCTAAAGGTTCCCAAACCAACATGAAGTGTTACATAGGCAATATCAACGCCTTTTTCTTCAATTGCTTTCAAAACTTCCTTTGTAAAATGAAGACCTGCTGTCGGTGCTGCCGCTGAACCATCATATTTTGCATATACCGTTTGATATCTATTCTTATCCTGTAATTTATGTGTAATATATGGCGGTAATGGCATTTCTCCTAATTGGTCAATCACTTCTTCCCATATACCTTCATAAGAAAATTGAATCAATCGATTTCCTTCTTCTACGATATCTAAAATTTCTGCTTGTAATATTCCATCACCAAATATTAATTTTGTACCAGGTTTTGCTTTTCTTCCAGGTTTTACTAAAGTCTCCCAAATATCATTCTCTCTTCTTTTTAATAATAGAATTTCAATATTTGCACCAGTACCGACTCTTGTACCCATAAGTCTTGCTGGTATTACTTTTGTATTGTTTAATACCAAACAATCTCCTGGACTTAAATACTCTATTATTTCTTTAAAGTTGTGATGAGATGTATCCCCAGTTTTTTGGTCTAACACTAACAATCTAGAACTAGAACGATCTTCTAAAGGATCTTGGGCGATTAATTCCTCTGGTAAATCAAAATAAAAATCACTTGTTTTCATATCTATCCTCTTCTTCCCAACTCATTTCTTACACTACGAAAAACCAGTTATCATTTTAGATAACTGGTTACTGTCCATTGTCCAGTAGTATTGTTTCGTTTCCAACTTCTTGATTGTAAATTATATAGTTACTTTCTCTAAGAAAGCTTTATAACCTCTTTTTGTTTCATATAAATCTGCTTTACTGATTGCTTCCCATGGAGCATGCATACTCATGACCGCAACACCACAATCAATTACATTCATCCCATAATTTGCTAAAATATATGCAATTGTTCCGCCACCGCCTAAATCAACTTTTCCAAGCTCTGCTGTTTGGTGAATAACATCTGCTTCCTCTAAGATATTACGGATATGAGCAATGTATTCTGGATTGGCATCATTAGAACCACTTTTTCCTCTTGCACCAGTATATTTATTAAATACCATTCCTTGTCCCATAAATGCTACATTCTTTTTATCGAAGCAAGAAGCGAAAGAAGGATCATAAGCAGCACTTACATCAGATGAAAGCATAGCTGAATTTGCAAGACATCTTTTCACTGCTAAATCTGAATAAGACCCCATAAGATTAATAACCTCTGCTACCATGTTTTCAAAGAAACGTGATTGCATACCTGTTGCTCCAACACTTCCAATTTCTTCTTTATCCACTAAAATGCAACATGAAGTACGTTTGATATTTTTCACTTCTAACATAGCCATTAATGAAGAATAAGCACACACTCTATCATCATGTCCATATCCTAAAATAATACTTCTATCAAATCCTGCTTCTCTGGCTTTACCTGCTGGTACTACTTCCAATTCTGCTGATTCGAAATCTTCTTCTTCAATATCATATGTTTCTTTTAATATTTTAAGCATACCTTTTTTGACAGCTTCTTTTTCTTCTTTTCCATCTTCTCCAACCAAAGGAATATTTCCAATGATAATATCAAGTGCTTCACCCTCAATTACTTTAGCCGCTTTTTTTTCTAATTGCTCTGCTGAAAGATGAATTAATAAATCTGAAATAAAGAATACTGGATCATCTTCTCTTTCACCAATATTAATTTCTACAATTGTTCCATCTTTTTTCACAACAACACCATGGATGGCAAGAGGAATGGTCACCCATTGATATTTCTTTACTCCACCATAGTAGTGTGTATCTAAATAGGCAATTCCACCATCTTCATACATTGGATTTTGTTTCACATCAAGTCTTGGTGAATCAAGATGTGCACCTAAAATATTCATGCCTGTTTCCATACCATCTTCACCAATATGGAACATAATCACACTTTTATTCATGCAAACGGCATATACTTTATCTCCTGTTTTTACTTTTTTACCTTCTTTGATGAAAGATTGTAACTCTTTGTATCCTTCTTTTTCAATTGTATTAACAATAGTATCTGTACATTCTCTTTCTGTTTTCCCATGATCTAAGAATTCCATATATCCTTTTGCAAATACATTTACTTTCTCTAATCTTTTTTTAGAATAACTGTTCCATACATTTTTTCTTTCCATGATATTCTCCATTCTATTTTGATAAAATCTTTTATTCACATACTTCTTATCATTGCATTCCTATGATTAATTATGTACTAACTATCGTATTTTACCACAAATCCCTAATAAATGGAACTACGTTATTCTTCTACTCAATCTTTTTTACGAACAAGAACCATACTAACAACAAAAGCTATTAAATATAATACACCTGTCACTACTAAAACACCCTCATATGAATAAGAAGTGTAATGTACGATGTAAGAGCTCAATTGATTTCCACTAAGACCTGCAAATGCCCATGCAGATAATGCTAGACCATGAATTTGACTAACTTGTTTCATTCCATAAAAATCAGATAACAAAGTAGGTAAATTACTGAATCCACCACCATATCCTGCATTCACAACACATAGCAATACAACCGCCAAAGGTATCATTCCACTTGCAATGCCATCTGTAATAAGTAGTACTACCGTCATAACTACTGACAAGATGAAAATAAACTTATATATAGTACATCGATCTTTTAATTCATCTGCTAACGTAGAATAACCAATTCTACCTAGTACGTTAAATATAGCCGTCAAAGAAGCAACAGCTGCAATCAGTGTAGCACTGGCACCCATAGCATATAAAATATCTTTTTCTTGTGAAATTAAAGCTAATCCACATGTAATATTAATATAAAACATCAACCATATTCCAATAAAAACTGGCTGCTTAAGTACTGTGAAGGCTGGCTTTCCATGATCATCTGTATCTTCTACCCATCCTTCAGGTTTTCGTAACATGAAATGACCAATCATCATGACGATAAAATAGAAAGCTGCTAATACATAAAACATATTTATAATTCCTACACTAGCAATTAAGAATGTCATCAGTGGACTTGCAATTACTTTTGCTAATCCAAATCCAGCAACTGCTATTCCTGTAGCCAAGCCTTTATGTTCAGAAAACCATAACATCAACGTCTTTACCGGTGACAAATATCCAATTCCTAATCCGATTCCCATAATGACACCATAACAAATATAAACACCTATTATGGATTTAAAATATACACTGATTCCTGTACCCACTAGACCTACACTAAAACAAATAGTTGCAATCAATGTAGCTCTATGTATATCCTGTTCTACAATTTTTCCTGCAAAAGCTGCTGACATTCCTAAAAAGAATATAGCTAAACTAAATGCCCATTCTACAGCACTGCTAGAGCATCCAATATATGATGCAATATCACCTTTTATCAATGACCAACAATATACAGTTCCAATACTACAGTGAATCATCAGCGCTGGTATTGCCGCTCTTATCCACTTCTCTCTCTTTTTTACCATAATCCATCTTTCCCTCCAAAGTGTAATTTTCAGCTAATTATACTCCTATATTACATGAAATGTCAATTTATATATGACGATATGTGCAAATGTATATGTATTTTTATAAAAAAAGATTTAACGAGAAAAATTATACAATGGTACACTAAGAATAGTTACAGATTATAAACTATATTTGCATCTCCGCATAAAATAAAGTATACTCATATCATTGTATTTCTCGTAAATATTCATGACTAGAAAAGGAGACCTTAATTATGGACATCAGAAAAGCTACCTTCAATGACTTACAACAAATTTTAGATATTTATGCTTTTGCTAGAGAATTTATGGCATCAAATAATAATCCAACACAATGGGGAACCACTTACCCTTCCTTAGAGCAAGTTACTCACGACATTACTAATAAGGAGCTCTATGTTGCACATGTGGGAAATGAAATTGCAGGGGTCTTTATGTTATTAGAAAAGCCAGAACCTGACTATACTACCATAATCGGCAATTGGCTAAATGACGAACCTTATGTTACCATTCATCGTGTTGCTACAATAGGTAAACATAAAGGTGTATTAACCACTTGCATCAACTATGCGAAAACACTCTCCGATAATGTTCGAGTAGATACCCATGAAAATAACTTTATCGTTCAAAAAGTTGCATTAGCCAATGATTTTACATATTGTGGTACCGTCTTTATTAAAAGTGGAGATTCTAGACGTGCTTACCATTGGTGTGATAAACAACAACTGGATAAATAGATGATTAGAATAGTGACTCATGTCTTTAAAATTAAATTTATCAAATAAAGAAAGTGATAATGACAGATATGAATAAACAAAAAAATAATAAAAAATCTATTTCTAAAAATTCTGTATTACTTAATCTACTAATCGTTATATTAATAGGTGTATTTTTCTTTGCCCTTTGGCAGCTATATACAATCTATAGCGACTATAAAAAAGGCACTGATGTTTATGAATCACTTATTGATTTAGCAGTTATGGAATCCACTCCCATGTTAAAAGAAATAACTACAGATGAAGATATGACTATAGAATCAGCCGACACATCTTCATCCTATGCAGACTATTTTATTGACTTTGAATTATTAACTAGCATAAACAGTGATATTATCGGTTGGATTCGTTTTGATGCACCTGAAATTATCAATTATCCCATCTTACAAAGTGATGACAATGATACTTATTTGCACACAAATATCTATGGCGAATATAACAGCTCAGGCTGCATTTTTATGGATGCAAGCAATACTAGCGATTTTTCTGATGATAATACCATTATCTATGGACACAATATGAAGAATGACTCCATGTTTGGCTCCTTATCTGCCTATCAATCTGAAGATTTTTATAAGGAATACCCATATTTCTATATTTACACACCAGATTCTATAGCCACCAAATATCAACTGGTAGCAGTTTCGGAAGTGTCAATCACCGATACCACACGCTACACTCAAAATTTTTCTAGTACAGAAATATTTGATTCCTATATTGATACACTTATAAAAACTTCATATTACAATACCAATACACCTATTGATACCAATTCTTCTATTATTACCTTATCTACATGTACGGCATCAGATAATATGCGATTTATTGTACAAGGTGTTAAGCAAGATCTTTTCTGACAAGAACTTTCAGTTTTTTAGACTCCTTGTCTCTAATGTTCGCATAACATCTTGCTCTTCGCACTTCCTGATTTTTTCTTGTAATTTAAGCACGAAGGATTCTGAATTGATCATTAGAATAATTAAGATTTGCTATTAGAAATAACCATTAGAACTTGCTGCTTATTGTTAATATAGCACTGTGTTTTGTCTTTGCAATAGATTTATCGATTAGTGTATAATTTTAGCAAAGTACCGTTTTCCTTTTTTCCTCTAACACGCCCATGATCTTGTCAACATCACTATCTGCTCCACATTCTCTAATGACTTGGTAAAAATCATAAATTTCCTCTAAGTCACACTCTAATTCTTCTGCTATCTGTTCTACTGTTTTTCCTTTTCTTACCTTTTTTATAATAATAGAAAGTAAATTATACTCAATGCCTTTCTCAATGCCTTTCTCTATTCCTTTCTCCTGTCCTTCATCCCAAATTTCCTGTAAATATTCACACATATTGCATTCCCCCTCATCTTTTTTTCTGATTTTTAATAACTTT
>JAWXVD010000046.1:0-23964 GCA_044425705.1 Eubacteriales bacterium
TATACTTAAGGTGACTAGAAGCTTTATTAACAGTAATAATAGAATTGGCTATAGTAGGAGGTAAATAGAAAGTGATAGAAGTTACAGGTGAATATTTACCCCAAATAGGTGAGTTTGATGAATAGTATGAATTAATATAAATGAATAAATAACTGTAAAAATTTTATGTGGAAAGTAGGAAATTGGATGCCCCTAAAGACATATTTATGGATAGAAGATCGTAAAGGCAAAGCAAGCTACATATTCTGGGAAACATTTATGAAAGAGGTTTGCCCAGATGTGATTGTGGAAAGTAAAATGAATAATCGTGAATTGGTAAAGGCAGTTAAGGGCTTGGCTGATAAAGAAAACAGATATATAATAGCATACGATAATTCTTTTGATAATGTACAGGTTTGTATGGAACAAAGAATTCTTAAACAGGCGGCAGAGGTTAGAGATAACGTATTTCTTTTAGATCTAGTATGCTTTGAATATACATTATTAGAATTTGATAAACTGATTGAATGGATTTATGCGCCGGAGGATGATTTTAAAGTGAAACGGGCAGGAGCTGTTGTTGCAAGAGAAAAGCTTGTTCAGATGATTAAATCCGGAGAACTGAATTACAAAGCAATACAAGAAGTTTTGGACTATGATAACAACGTAGAAGATCATAATATTGAACAATTATCAGCAAAATTATTATTTGATCTTACTAGAAATACTGGATTTGAAGTGTCAAAAGGGAAACTTGGTGAATGTTGGACACAGAATTGCTGTGAGTGGACAGGCAGACAGGAAGATGATATCTGTGGATTGAATCAGGCAAGGCTGTCGTTAGCAGATAAAACGAGAAGTATTTATTCAGGCACATCATTATGTGGAGAATTTGCAAATATTGGATTGGAGGTGTCATTGTGATTATTATATATAAGGACAAGAAAGACATACCAAAGAACATTGAATATGTGGAGCTTAATGACGTGTTTTTTAATCAGAATACGGTATTAAGGTTAGATGATAAGGCAAACAAAATTGTAGAGCAAATTGATGACTCTAAACTTAATGGAAAATACAAGATACAATCAAAATTCAATGGTGTTACATTAGATGTGGATTGTTTATCAACAGGATGCAAAACCGTATTGAATGTTCTGTATCAGCCAGACAAAGTTTTTTGTCTAAAAGAATGTGGTGAAAATGCATTGGAAGTATTGTATGGATTAGAAAATGGGGCTGTATATAGCGACTATGCGGTAATACCATTTGATATGAATGGTGTTACGGTTTCAGATGAAGAAGGAACCGCAGTAATTACAGACTATGAAGAATTAAAGGAGTGGTGGAATAATGAAAAGTAAACCAATTGTAATGGATCATTTTTCAACGGTTCATACCTCATATGTGCTGGATTTCAAATTTACAAACAACATTACTATATTGACTGGTTCATCAGCAACTGGAAAAACTGCTTCATTTTCATTCATCAAGGAATGTATGGCGGTAAATCCTAATATAGTCTGTTTTAATTATCTGGATTATCAGAAAGATATAAAGAAACTGATAAGTGAAGAAACAGGAAAGATTATTGTCATTGATAATGCAGATATATTATTGAATGACGATGCAAGGAAGTATATTTCATTGGATGATAAGAACCAGTATCTGATTATTGGAAGAAATCCAAAGAACTTATTTACCACAAGTGATAATTTATTTGAATTGGTTAGTGAGCAAAAAGGGGAACAAACAGAGTTTACACTGAAATCGTATCTATAGAACTCAAAATGGGCTGTGAGTACATTTTGAGTACAAAAAAAGTGTTAGCCATAAATAATCAAGATAAAATCAGAAATATGGCGAATAAAATCAAGAGTTTACATGATAAATTAAAGAGATTGTAACCTTGTGAGACGAGTTCGAGTAATACCTAGTGGCTTACAAGTAATTTATTAAAAATATTCTGGATACAGTAAATTTATAAGAAAGTATAACACAGTTGAAAGCAGAGACTGATGTTATGCTTTTTATTTATAGTAGATAATTAAATTTGTAGAATAGTAAAGTGTAGGTGATTATTGAAGGCGATGTTTTCAGAATCATAGTTCCGTTGGATACAGAGTATTCGCATGATGCATTAAATAAAAAAGACAATGGTTTGAATGGTTCAAATAAAACAGACCAATTAGACCAATCGAACCAAAATAATAAAAATGAGGATAAACTGGAAGAGAAATTAATACAGATGAAAATGGAGAGATGTTTGATACAGAAACAGTAAATATACTTATTCTCTGTATGGGTGTAATGTATGGAGCTGCTTGAGCAAATAATGCAATTAAAGGAATGGCAAAAGCGTTAGCAAATGGAGTAGAAAAGCATTTGATGAAGAAAGCAAGCGAAGAAAACAAGCGAAGAAATTAATTCTAAACCTTCACAAAATTAAATCAATAGAATAACAGCAATGAATCGCAATGCTGTTATCCTATTTTCTTTTTTTCCTCACAAGTTTGCGATACAGTAAAAATAGGTGTAGAATATATAAAAAAGGGGGCGCTTATGAATATACAAATATTTGGAACTAAAAAATGTTTTGACACAAAAAAGGCACAACGATATTTTAAAGAAAGGAATATCAAGGTTCAATTTATCGATATAAAAGAAAAAGGACTTAGTAAGGGCGAATATAATAGTGTTCGGCAAGCAGTAGGTCGAGAATCAATGATAGATGAAAAATGTAAAGATAAGGATTTATTATCACTTGTTACATACATCTCAGATGAAGACAAAGATGAAAAAATTCTTGAGAATCAGAAAGTTCTTAAAACGCCAATTGTAAGAAATGGAAAGAAAGCGACAGTTGGATTTTGCCCTGATGTGTGGAAGGAATGGAAATAAAGTAACACATTTCTTGCTTGGGGATAATAAGACTGTTTAATTTATTGTGAGAAGGTGATGGTATTACTATGAAAAAAGGTTATGTGGGGACATATTCAGGAAGTGAAGTCACTGGTCTTCAATATATCTATACAGCAAACTATCATTTAGGGACAGTTACAAAATTAAAATTTGATGGAAAACTTATGGTAGAATCAAGTTATTTGATCAAAGAAAAGGCAGGATGCCATCAAATCATCAAGCATCATGGGAAGTTATATGTACCATGTTTATATCTAGATAAGATATATGTATTTGACCAACAGTTGACCAAGATGGATGAGATTACCTTCCCAAAGGGCAGCGGTTGTAGACATGGTGTAGTATCCGTAGATGAGAAATACTTATATGTAATTGGTGAGCTGAGTAATAAGGTGTATGCTATCAATCTGAATACTTATGAAATAGAAAATGAAATTACCGTATTGCCTCATGGGGATGAGTATAAAGAAGGCAGCGGAGCCATACGATTAAGTAAAGATGGAACAAAATTATACATTTCCACAAGAGAGTGTAATATCATTACTGTAATAAAAGTCAAGGGAAAAGAGCTAGAGGTGGTTTCTATTTTTTCCGCAGAAGGGGATCATCCAAGAGATATTCTAAATGTTGTACAGGATAAGTATTTATTAGTGGCAAATAGATATAGTAATGAATTGTGTGCATTTGACATCAAAAATAATAATAAGTTAATTAACAAAATAACCATACCTGAAGTGGTATCAATAGTAGTGGAGAGTAATGGTGTATGAATGAGATTGGTGTGATTGGAACAGGGGTAATGGGGGCTGCCTTGACTAAGAATTTTCAAAGTAGAGGATTTCAGGTTGCGGACAAGTATCCAATCTTTTGAAGTAGGTGTTGATATTTCAATGATTACAGCAGCATTGCAGGCAAGAATTATTTCAAATATGAAGAAAGAACGTAAGATTCTTGGAAAGAACAATCAGAATCCAGCATTAGATTTGGGATTGCAGGAGATCACGGTAGAAGAAGTAAGAAAGGCATATTACCTAGCTAAAGTTGTTGCTTATGGGCAGGGTTTTGCCATGATGAAAGAGGCAGGCAAGGTCTATGGATGGGAACTAGATTTAGAAAATATTGCAGCTACATTCCGTGCAGGTTGTATTATACAGGCAGAGTTTCTAGAAGTGATTATGGATATTTATAAAAGTACACCTGACTTAGAAAATCTTTTATTACATGAAGATATGAAAGTACTTGTGTCTAAGTATATGAATTGCTTACGATTATTTAACGTACAATCAATTGTAAATGGTGTACCTACACCAACCATTAGTAGTGCACTTATGTACTTGGACCAATTGCAAGCACCATTATTAGGAGCAAATCTAATTCAGGGACAACGTGATTACTTTGGTGCTCACACATTCCAAAGAATAGATCGGGAAGGAGTATTTCATCATGAGTGGAATTAAAACAAATTTTACAATATTTGGAGGTACAGGAGATTTATCTTAGTCAGTACAAGAAAACATCTTCTACTATGCAGTGGCTCCTAGATATTTCAGTATTATCAGCGAAGGCTTATCAAAGCTTGAAAGCGTTGGCCATGCGAAGATTGTGGTTGAAAAACCAGATTTTTCAACCAGCACTCTGCTCCACAGAGATAAAAAGGGCAATCAGAAAATAGGATAAATTAGCCTATTTCTCGATTGCCTTTTTTGTTGTCAATTCATTAAAAACTAGATTTTCATAGCCACATCCCATGCGTCCCAGATTACGGTACGTAAATTTCCAACTTTTTTAGCATCTCCAATTACAGAAACACCTTTTTCCTTCTGACGTAGAGGATTTGGAATAAAGCCGATAGAAGTAATGACAGTGTCTGCTTTGATTTCTGAAATAGTACCATCTGTTCCTTCTACAATTACTTTACCATCTTGGATTTCTTTTACCTTTGTATTTAAATAAACAGGAACTTTGTTATAGTTAAAGAAATCACGCAAGTAAGATGAATTTGCAAGGCATAAGCCAGGAACAGCCATTAAATCTGGAGCCATTTCAATAATAGTTGGAACGATTCCTTTGTTAAAGAGTTCATAAGCAACTTCGCATCCAGTCAAACCACCACCGATAATAACGATATCACCCTTTGCCTCTTTCTTTTCTAATAAGAATTCACAAGCTTCAATCACGTGGTTTTTATCAGATTTCATATATCTTGGTGTTGCCCCAGTAGCAATGATTATTTCATCAAAGTCAAGTGTTTGAGTTGGTGTGATTTCTGTTTCAAAATGAATTTGAACATTTAAGTTTTTCATTTGTAACTTGTACCAATCGATCAGTTCACGGTCTTTTTCTTTGAAATAAGGACGGCTTGCAGCAATAAAAGCACCACCTACTTCATTTGCTTTTTCGAATATTTCGGCATGGTGTCCGCGAAGTGTTAAGACTCTAGCAGCTTCCATACCACCGATTCCAGCACCGATTACAGCAACTTTCTTTTTGCTTGTTGTAGGAATGATTTTATATTTCTTGCTCTGCATTGTCATAGGGTTAAGAGCACATCTAGCCATACCCATAGTGTCGCCTAAATGTTGTAGGTTTGCAGTGCCTTCATACTTAGATAAGTTAAAGCAAGCATTGTGACAACTGATACAAGGCATAATTTCTTCTGGTGTATCATTCATCATTTTTGTAACCCATTGTGGGTCGGTAAGGAACTGTCTTCCGAAACCGACAGCGTCAATTTTATTTTCGGCTACAGCATCCGCACCATCTTTTACAGTCATACGTCCGGCACAGACTACTGGAAGATTGGTGAATTTTTTGATGTGGGCAACATCATCAAGGTTACAGTTTTCTGGCATATATCCAGGTGGATGAGCCCAGTACCAAGCATCGTAGGTTCCGTTATCGCAGTTCAACATATCGTATCCAGCAGCTTCTAGAAGTTTTACAGCTTCTTCGCTCTCTGCCATATCACGTCCAACTTCTACATAATCTTCACCAGGAACAGCACCTTGTCTAAATCCCTTTGTTTTAGATAGTACAGAATAACGAAGAGAAACAGGGTAGTCATCACCACAAACTGCTTTGATTCTTCTTACAATATCACAGGCTAGACGGTAACGATTTTCCATGCTACCACCATATTGATCGGTTCTAAAATTAGTATATTTTGTTGTAAATTGATCTAGTAGATAACCTTCGTGTACGGCGTGAATTTCAACACCATCAACGCCAGCCTCTTTGCATTTTAATGCAGTTTTTGCAAATGCTTCTACTAATTCTTCGATTTCGGCAATGGTGAGAGGTCTTGAAGGTACTTTGTCGCTCCAACGGTTTGGAAGTTCACTTGGGGCAGCAGATGCATAGCCAACATCTAAAATCGGTTTCGATAAAACGCGTAGTACGGGGTTGGTGTGCAATGTTTCCATCAGAGAGGTTACTGCCATGGCACGACCGAAACCACCTGTCAACTGGACAAACAGTTTGGCATCAGTTTTATGGAATTCCTCCATATAGTCTTTTAGCTCACGAAACATCTTATCGTTTTTATAGAGCCATGTCCCAGGAAGTACATTACGAACGTGTGCGATTCCTGGTAAGATTAAGCCTACATTATTTTGGGCTCTCTCTAAATGGAACTTAGCAGCTTCTTTGTCAAAATGTGGCATTTCCATCCATCCGAATAGAGAAGTACCACCCATAGAAACTTGTACAATTCGATTTTTAATCTCTACATTGCCAATGTTCCAAGGAGTCATCAATGTGTTAATGTCTTTACTCATAGTCCTTTTTTCCTTTCATTTTATAGTTTAAAAAAAATTATCTGAAATTATCTTGCCCATCTTGAAAGCACATATTATCAATGCCTGTATAACCACCTTTTACATAGGTTGCCATTGGTGGGAAATAAGATGTTCCAACAGCAGTATGATCCACTTGGATATAAGGATGTTTGAAAATTTCAATCTCTTGATTTTCAAGAATATTTTTCAGTTGAGACTCATCATACTTTCCTTCGCATAAATCAGTACATTCATGTAACCATTGGCCACCTCTTGTTAAAGAGCCAGTGACATCATAACCACCACCATCTGTGATTGTTAATTTGATTGCTTTTAACACGCCAGCAGCAAGTAAAAATCCAGGAATATAATCTAATGGAACACCATTTAAATTAACAGGTTCTTCTTTTGACCCATTACGGATGCTAAGACCTGTAAAATCTTCTGCTAGTGGAGCCCAACCTGGACGTTCCTTCCATACAGAGTCAGAGAAGCACATCAATGTACCATATACCACAGATGGATTAAGGGTACGAATATCGCTCCTAGATAACCCAAATTTATCTAAGGCACCTTGTTGATAAGAAGTAACAACAACATCAGCTTCTTTAATCAATTCCTTGGCTTTTTCTAGTTGAGAAGCTATATTAAAATCTAATTGAATAGAATTTTTTCCAGCCCAACCATCTAGCTCTAGCATTGCTTGCTCTTGTTCTTCGTAAATCCCTCTCCTGATTAATAAAACATCAGCACCTTGTTCAGCCAAAATTCTAGTACAGGCAGGACCAGCGATAATATGTGTTAAATCTAGTACTTTTACACCGGCTAAAGGTCCTTTTCCATTGGTTTTTCCATATTCTTTTTTAGGAGTATCAGTTACTTTATTCAAACGGAATAGTGGCATGTCACAGACTGCTTTTCCAACGGCAGAAGATTCCCAAGTAGCACGGTCTTGAAGAACACAACTACAAGCCCCATTTGCAAAAGATTGATCCATTAAGTCGTAGCCATCAAATTCTTTCATCTTAGCAGTGACAACTTTCATATCTTTCTTTAAGTTTCCATATGTAAACTCATTAGGATCGGTATCAATACCTAGTACTTTCATCATTTTCGCTTTTTGCGATTCATAGTATACATGGGTTGAGAAATATCCACCATCTTTTGTTTGGTATTTGTAGAAGGAACCATTCAGAGCGTTTTTAACATTAATAGCAGAGTCTGTACGTCGTTTCACAAACTTTTTGTTGCCTTCATATGCCATCATATAGAGGCGAACTACTTGTAGTCCGGAAAGTCCTACATCACATATAACAGGTTCACCGCTCTTTCCATCTCGAATAGCTTGAATATCCGCTCCTTGTCCAGCATTTAATGCAAGGACTGCAGCAGCAGGTGCTGTTTGGATTACCTTCTCATCCTTAAATAATTTTTTCACCGCTTTTTTTCGCAAAGATAAGATTACGAAACCTAAAACTCCAGGGAAGGGAATTTTAGAAAAACATGCCTTATTTAACATGCTTTTGTGGGAACTTGAAAGATGAAATGTAACGGAAGACGACAGGGTAATATCTGTCTTGTTCTGCAAATCTTCGAAACATAGCAACGAATCTAGAGCTTTCTTTTTCATTACATTGTCCATAAATTTCTCCTTTGACCATATATTTTTGTTAATTATAACACATGGATGGGTAGATATGTTATAATTGTAGGAAATATATACAAAAAAACAAGGAGGGACAAGTTATGAATAGTCAAGTTTTTGCGGTTGCAGGTAAAGGAGGAGTTGGAAAGACATCAATATCTGCAGCAATTGTTAAATATTTACTAAGTAATTTTCCAGAAGCTAGAATTTTGGCCATTGATGCTGATCCCGCCATTGGATTAGAAACGGCACTAGGAATTAAAGCTGATTATACAGTGGATGATATTAGAAAAGAAATTGCAAAAGCTGGAGAAGGTGACAGTAGTAAAATGAAAGCAAAAGAGCTATTAGGGGAAAGTCGCTTTAAAATGTTAGACGCCATGATTGAAGCCAATGGATATTCATTTTTGGCTGTAGGTCGACCAGAAACAGCAGGATGTTATTGTGGTGTGAATACCTATTTAAAGAAAGCGATTCAAGCCTTAGCAGAAGAGTTTGATTACGTGGTGATAGATGGAGAAGCAGGCGTGGAACAAATCAATCGTAGAGTTATGGATACTGTCACCCATCTCTTTTTAGTCAGTGACGCTAGTAGAAAAGGAACAGACGTGATTAAAACCATTCATAAAGTGGCAAGTACATTAGGGATGACCAACGGCACATCTGTAATTATTAACCGTCTTCCATGTGAAGAGCATAAGCAACTGATCGATGTGGGAGATTTAGAAATATCTGCATATATTCAAAATGATGAGGCATTAGCTTTAACGGATATAAAAGGGGAGTCAGTTCTTACATTAAATAGTGATTCGGCGTTGATGAAAGGTGTTTATGAGGCTATGGATTCTCTTTTTTAGCGCATACACTTTATTATAAAAAGGATGAAGGAGGTTAAAGATGAAAGAACTAAAACACATGCAGTATTTTGAAAGCTTGTTGTATGAGGCAAATAATGATTTGGTACGACAAGCGCAAAAAGAAGGGGGCATTGCAGTAGGCTACACATGCTTTCATATGCCTGAAGTTTTGTTGAATATTGGGAATTGTTTTTCTGTTCGATTAAGAGCTCCACAAACTGGATCTATGGAATTATCTACTTATTACATGTCCAATGCAACTTGCGAGTATGCCAGGGCATTATTAGAACGTTGGTTAGAGGGTGGTTATCAATTTCTAGATTGTATGGCTGGTGTAGATGTTTGTGAATGCATGAATCGCAGCATGGAAAATATGGAACTTCTTTCGGTACAAGATGCTCCCAAAGAAGGATTTTTCTGGTGCAATTTAGATAGTCCTTGTACAGATGATGAAGATGCAGTAGAACACGTAACAGAGCAGGTTACTAGGAAAGTATTAAAGGCCTTGGAAACAAATTACGGTGTTGATGTTTCGGAAGATGCCATTCGTGTGGCAGTTGATCAACATAATCAAGTTGCAAGATTAATTACAGAAATAGCAGAATTTAAGAAAGAGAGCAATCCTAAGATTACAGGCTACGAATTTTTTGTAATCACATTGATTACTTATGTCTGTCCTAAGGCGTTGGTGATTGATTTGCTGAAAGAAACTTTGGATGAAATCAAAGGAAGGACACCTGACAGTAAACCAAATTTCCGCGCAAAAGTAGTTCTTATTGGTTCGGAAATTGATGATCCTGAATTAATTAAGCTAATTGAAGATAATGGAGCATATGTTGCAGCCGATAGATTTTGTTACGGTAGTTTACCTGGTCGTTCGGAAATTATATTAAATCAGGAGGAACCAGTTGTAAAACAAATCGTTCGTAAATATTTGCAAGATACTATGTGTGTGAGACATGCAATTCCTCATAAAACACAACGTAGATTAGATTATGCAAAGGAGCTAGTAAGAGATTTCCATGCTGATGGTATTATTTATGAACAGATTAAATTTTGTACCTATTGGTCTTATGAACGTGCTTTGGCAAGCCATATTATGCAAAATGAAAACGGTATTCCTACATTATCTATCGATAGACCTTATATGGCTCGTAGCAGCGGGCAGTTAAGAACTCGTGTGCAAGCATTTGTAGAAAATATTGAAATTAAAAAAATCAAAGCAAAAAAAGCAAAGGGGGTGACCTAGATGGCATATAACCCTAAAACACAAAAAGGATTAGGCGATTTATATAAAGGTGATAAAAGGTCCTTAACCCATAGAGAGTGGAGAGGTTTTCGCGATACCATGTACGATTTTGGGCGTTGGCTAAAATTGTTGGGAATGTTGGGGGCTACACTAGCACCTGTATTACCGCAATTGACAAAAGCCTTGTTTCGGTATCGTTGGATGGTTTCTTATCTTACCGTGCCTAGTTTTGTAGATAGACATACATTAGGTTTGAGAGATTATGAGTTAAGATATGCACATATGCAATTTTTCCCAATCTTAAAACATTCGACAAAAACAATTAAGGCTATGTTTGAACGTGATGAAAATTTAAATCCAAAATCAAAACGCGCAGCAAAGCTACGTGCAAAAACTATTATATTTGATGAGATGCAACCGATTCAGATTATGCATGGATTTCCTACACTTACAGGGATTCCATTACAGATGATTCCTATTTTTGAAGCAGGGGAAGTAGATCAACAAGCCAATATGTATTACATAGATGTGATTGAAAAATATGGTCTTGCACCAGATGTCTGTCCATTGCCTGGAGCGGAAGCTGGATGCTGTGTGGCCAATGACTATCCTAAATTTGGTACCACATATATTGGTAGTTCCATGCCATGTGATGGTTCCTTGGGAGCTGGAATCTATACGGAACGTTATTTGAAATTACCTTCCTATTTAATCGCACCACCGCAACGATTCAATGAAGAAGAGACAGACGCATATGCAGTGAAAAATCTGAAAGGCGCAATCAAATTTATTGAAGAACAATATCATGTTACCTTTGACTGGGATGCATTCTTTGAAGGTGTGAAACGATATAATAAAGAATGTGATTATATGTTAGAAAAATGGGATATTAACTGCACAGACTATCCACAGATTTGTGGTGCGGCCCTTGCATTGCATAGAGAATATGAAATGCAAATTGCTAGTTCACTAGACCCAATCTTTTTGCAGGAAGATAAAAAAGTCAATCAGTTAATGATAAAGGGATATGAAAAAAGCAAAGCTAATGATGATAAGGCAAAATATCGTGCCATTGTATGGTCTTGTCCAGCTCATTATTATTCTAACTTTACCTATTGGGCACAAAATTGCTGGGGAATTAAGACCCTAGTTGATATGGAATGTATGTTAGCCTACCATTATTATGATGAAAGTGATCAAGATAAGGTTTTGCGGGATATGGCACGTGGATATGAAAGGATGACCATGCGTTCTCATTCTAATGGTGGATATGTGAATGCTCTGGATGAATGTTGGAAAATGTGCGAAAAATTTAATGCCAATATTATCTTTATGTATAATCATGTTTCCTGTAAAAACTTTGCAGGATTGCAAGGCCTATTTGAAGAACAGGCAAGGGAACGTGGTCTACATTTGATTTGGGTAGAGCATGATCTCATGGATCCAAGAACTGTATCTAGAAAATCTATGCGTGAGAAAGTAAATAGATATATGGAAACAGTGATGCGTGCAACACCATTAGATCCATCGTTAATTGACTATGACGATGATTTGACTTGGTAATAAAAGGATAACTATGCAATGATAGAATATTGTGCAGTGAGTAACACAAAATTGCTTCTTTGTAGCGATTTATGAATATAAAATTATAATGTTCGGCATAGGGCTGAATGGTAGCTAGAAAAGAAAGGATAATGCTATGAAATATTATGGTGGATGTGATGTTGGATCAACCTATACAAAGACAATCATTTTAGATGAAAATGGGACGGTTGTTGCCAAAGATACAGTAAGAAGTAAGATGAATTCAAAAGAAAGCTCAGAGTTAGGATTAACCAATGCGATTGCGCAAGTTGAGGACATACATAAGGTGGAAGACTTGGCATATTTAGTAGGAACGGGATATGGAAGAAATAAGGTAATTAATGCAGATGAGAATATTTCGGAAATTAGTTGTCATGCTATGGGAGTTCATGTAGTGAATCCAGAAGTTAAAGCAATTATTGATATTGGGGGACAAGATATTAAGGGAATTGCCATAGACACCAGTGATGGTACCGTTAAAAATTTCTCCATGAATGATAAGTGTGCAGCAGGAACAGGTAGATTTTATGAAGCTATGGCAAGAGCTTTTGAATGTACTTTGGATGAATTTTCAGATATTTCTTTATCGGCAAAGAATATTATTCCTATTACAGTACAATGTACCGTATTTGCGGAAAGTGAAGTTATCACGTTAGTTGGGGAAGGTAAACCTCGAAATGAGATTGCAGCGGGCATTCAACAATCTGTGGCAAAAAGATGTTTTGTTATGGCAAAAAAAGCAGGTGCAGTAGAGAGCATTGCACTGACAGGTGGATGTGCCAAAAACAGAGGATTAAAAGATGCAATCGAGAAAGTATTAAGAATTAAAGTGATTGCATTAAACATTGATCCCCAGTTGATGGGAGCATTGGGTGCTGCTGAATTTGCACGTCAAAAAGGGATGGCATAAGGAGGAATAAGATATGGCATGGTATTGGATTGTTTTAATTATAATTGTTTGTCTCTTTGCACTTTTGTTTCTTGTATATATGACAAATGCAGATATGAAAATGGTGGAGATACTTTATAACAAAATTATTGCATATCACGATAAGAAAGAACAAGACGAGAAATTCTAATGAAACTATACGATAAATTAATTAAAAAAGTAGAAAATTTGCAAAATGAAGATTATAATACATTTAAGGTGGCACCTCCGAACGCTAAATTCATAGGCCATAAGCAAGAATTAGTGCTTCCCAGTGAAACAGCATTTGAGCTGGGTGCCAGAAATAATCCTAGTATTTCATTTTTCTTAATCACGGAAGATGAGGCACTAGTTCCCCAGGATGAAATTTTATTATTGGGTAAGGATATCAGTGAAATAAAAGGTGATTCTCCTTTTGCAAGAATCACCTTAATCAGAACAGAGGATATTATGTCTCAAGGCGAGCAAGCAGCCTATCATGCCATCGAAGGCATTACATTAGGGAAGTATGATGTTGCACCAAAAGGATATATGCTGAGAGCCTCATCCCTCTCTCAGAGAGAGCAAGTTCGTGTTTCTAAGAAAGCCGTCAAATCAGGCTTAAGTTTCGCTGATGTAGGCGCCCAGTTTATAGAACAATATCATTCCCATGAACAAGTAAAAGCCGTTAAAATTGTTTTTATAACCCTAGATACATTTCCTTATGAACAATTGCAGGATATAGCTACTGAGGCACATGAAATAACAAGGGCATTAGATAAAATTATATCTGATTTAGACTTTGATTGCATCACTTGTGATTGGAAGGTGATTTGTGATGATACGCCGGGAATGCGAGAGTTGCATAAGGGGATTGGGAAAGTATAGAGGATAGGTGAGCTGAATAGGATATATGATGAAAGAGCGGATAGATTAGCTATGTCTGGTATTCGTATTAGTCATGATGAATTTATGGATATGGTGATGTAAGTAATTCATTGAATTGCTCATACAATAAACAACTTGACCACATCCTTGGATAGTGTTAAGATATTTTAATAACTTACAGGGAGGGTTACTGATGGAATATGTGATTGATAAAGAAGAAATACATTCTATTATGAAACAAAAAAATATAAAGACTCAGTCCGAATTAGCAGAAAAATTGGGAATAACAAAGAATCAACTATCTGTCATATTATCAGCAAAAAGTAATCCGATTAAAAGCAATTATCAAAAATTGTGTGATGTTCTTGATATTGAGCCAAAGGATATTATGATTCCAAAGAAAGAAATTTCTGATAAAAAGAAACCGAAGGTAGTATTTGAAAGTGATTTAGATTTTGTGGATATAGACCAGGTTATTGCCAACAGAAAATATAATTCAGTTGAGTTATTTGCAGGAGCAGGTGGATTAGCACTAGGATTAGAAGAAGCTGGATTTCATGCACAGGGATTAGTAGAAATTGATAAATATGCCGCGCAATCGTTGCGCCTTAATAGACCAACATGGAATGTTATTGAAAATGATGTGATCAAGGTGGCTGATGAAGGTATTGTAAATTATTTACCAGAGAATACGATAATTGATTTTGTATCGGGTGGGTATCCATGTCAAGCATTTAGTTATGCAGGCCGTAAGTTAGGTTTGGATGATGTTCGCGGAACGATGTTTTATTATTTTGCAAAAGTTATAAAAGATTTAAATCCCAAAGTGTTTTTAGCTGAAAATGTAAAAGGACTTACTACGCATGATGGGGGTAAAACCCTAAAAACAATGATTGATATTTATGAAAAACTTGGTTATACAGTGACATGGAATATTTTGAAGGCAAATAATTACGGTGTTGCTCAGAAAAGAGAGCGAGTGGTTATCATTGGTGTTCGTAATGACATTAAAGTAAAGTATCGTTTGCCGAAAGAATATAAGTATAAACCAGTGCTAAAAGATGCGTTGAAGGATGTTCCAGAATCTAATGGTGCTGTTTATCCATTGAAAAAGCGAGAAGTTTTAAAGCTTGTACCAGCAGGTGGATATTGGAGAGATTTACCTGAAGAAATAGCAAAAGATTATATGGGAAAGAGTTATTATTCAGGCGGTGGAAGAACGGGAATGGCCAGAAGAATTTCGTGGGACGAACCAAGTTTAACATTAACTTGTAGTCCGGCACAAAAGCAGACGGAAAGATGTCACCCAGATGAGACGCGTCCTTTTACGGTTAGGGAATATGCTAGAATTCAAAGTTTTCCAGATAGTTGGGAATTCGCAGGCTCTATGGGACAACAATATAAACAAATTGGAAATGCAGTACCTGTAGAATTTGCTAAAGCAATAGGACTGTCTATAATCGAAGTGTTGAATAAAGCAGAGGTTTAATCCTCTGCTTGTCTTTTGTCTAATTCAGTTGTAAGATCTGTAATTACCTCATCTAGCACAGCTCTTCCATCAAATTCACTTGCAACCTCAGCACTAGCTTTTGTAAGTGCATCATAAAAATCAGGATCTCCAGTTAAACGATACCAAAAATCTTGTCCGATGTAAATTGGGTATTCCTCATTAACTTTTTTATAGTGTCCGCTTAAGTCTTTCATTTCTCCTTAGAAAACACCAACAACTAAATCATTAAAGCTGATACTTAAGTTATTTGTTCTAGCAAGATTTTTAATGGCAATAAAGTGGTCGGAAATAGTTTTTACATCATCCTTATTGATAGTATTAGGACCAGCTTTGATTTGGCAGTATTTTCTTCGTCCATCAATAAAATCATCAAATTCAATATCTATGCCAGATGTGGTAGAAGCGTATCCTGATAAAATATCACTACAGAACTTTTGAAGATTAGTTCCAAAAGAGGTATTGATAGAAGTACCAAGTGCACGAGCATATACTAATGCAGTGGCAATACTTTTTGATGTGCTATCTCCCAATAAGAAATTCGCTTTGTATGTATCTAGAAATGGATTCAGATTAAATTCGTTTAAATTTTTTAATTTTAAGGTGTTTTTCTTATGATTGGAAGCAATATTTTCACGGAAAAAATCTTTCCATTTGATAATGATTTCTCTTTTCATTTCACGTGATTTTATGATATTATCTAAGGCATCTTCACCGAGTCTTTTATATAGTTCGAATTCGGATGGTGTTAAACCTAAAGTGTTATATGAAGAGGTATCTTCACGCATAAGATTAGCTTGGTGAGAAAATTCTTCGTATGTTATCTCATGATTGATATATTTGTCAAAAGAGCTATTCTCCATAATAGTTTCTCCTACATAAAATTTTTTTGATATTCTCATTATACAGGAAAGTGTAGGATGAGTTCAATAGCTATGTAGTTAAGAAATTATTGTTTATTATCCATTATCTTCACGTATAAGTGGAATGTGTACTAGGGTGGGTAAGGATATTTTAATTTGTATTAATTCGGGGACTTCTTTGGGGAGACAACGATTTACTCTGGCGCATGAATTGTATCATATATTATTTGAAGATAAATTGAAGAATGTAATATGTGAAATGAAATTAAATGTGGAAAAAAGTGATTCGGAAAAAGAAGCAGATATGTTTGCTTCATATTTATTGATGCCATATGATGCATTGAAACAATACCAAGATAAGGTTAATGAGTGGACGATTGAAGAAATAATAGGTGCAGAACAATTTTTTCAAATTAGTCATATGGCAATGTTGAGAAGATTGTATATGGAAAAATATATAGATAAGAATTCATTTGATAAATTTTCAAGTGTTGGTGTGACTAAAAAAGCAATTAAACTAGGATGTGAAGCAGATTTATATGTGAAGTCAGCGGATAATAAGAGATATTTTACAACAGGAAAATATATTAGAAGTGTTGAAGCAATAGCAGATAAGGAGTTGGTGTCTAATGGAAAAAGAGAGGAACTATTATTAGATGCATTTAGAGTAGATATAGTATATGGACTAAATGAAGAGGGGATGGACATGTATGAGTGACAACTTATTTTTTGATACAGACTGTCTGTCGGCATTTTTATGGATTAATGATACGAACTATATCGTAGATTGATTAAAGGAACAAAAAATGATAAGTCAATAGGTAAAGGTGAAGCTGCGGGAATAGCACTAGCAAAGACATATGATGGAATATTGGCTAGTAATAATTGGAGAGATATTGCGGTATATATTGAACGGTATAATTTGAAACATATTGACACGGGTATGATTCTAACTGAGGCACTGGAAAAGAAAATTATTACAGAAGAACAAGGTAATGACATTTGGAAAAGAATGATTAACAAAAATAGACGATTACCAACAGGTACATTTACAGAATATTTAAAAAGAAAGAAAATTTTTGAGCCAAAGTTACCAGATTAAGAGAAAGGTATGATTATTAACATGAAGACAATACAAGTAGTGGCAGCAATTATAAGAGATGGAGATAAGATACTAGCAACCCAGCGTGGCTATGGAGAATTCGCAGGGGGATGGGAATTCCCCGGTGGAAAAGTTGAACAAGGTGAGAGTGATGAGGTAGCACTTGTCCGAGAAATAAAAGAAGAATTAGAAGTGGATATAGTAGTAGAAGAGTTTGTACATACAGTGGAATATGACTATCCAAATTTTCACTTATCAATGAACTGTTATTTTGCAAAGGTAGTAGGTGGGGAAATTGTTCTAACAGAGCATCAATCGGCAAGATGGTTGACGCAAGATACGCTTATGAGCGTGGAATGGTTGCCAGCAGACGTGAGTTTGATAGAGTTGTTGAAAGAATTGATGTTACATTTCACGCCCACACAAATCACTCCGCTGATTTGTGTGGAGAGAACGATTACAAGAGCCAATTAGCATGCCCCTCGCCGTAGGCGACTCATTTAGTGTACAGGTAGCCTGTACACTAAATGGAATGGGCATGCGATCGTTACTTTTTACGGCGTAGCCGTGAAAAGTAACGAATTGATTTGAAAATTAAATAAATATCAGAAAAAAATGAAAAGTTCGTTGGGAAATAGTATAATATACCTAACGAATTTTTTGTCTATATCATCTATAAACCTTGTCGGGTTAGAAAATTCCAAAGTTATTAATATGAAAAAAATAAGAAAATAATAGAACTAATAGGTAAGAATATATTGCATAAAACCATACAATGCGCTATAATATAATTACCTAATAGGTAAGAGGGGATAAAGTATTGTACGTCGAATATGAAGATCACAGAGTGAAAGAACTTTTTGAAGATTTAAATAATATACAAGGTTCTAAGAATCTAATGAGAAGACAGATTGGTACAGAAATGACTAAAAAAGTTAAAATGAAATATAGTCAAATGACGTCATTTACAAATTTTGCACAACTGTTAGAATCTCGAATAGGGAAAATTGAATCACTAGTCGGAGAAGAAAAGGGTACATATTCCTTGAGGATAACAAAAAATTACAGATTAATTGTCTTAGCAAAGTCAACAGATTTAAGTCCAGAAGGATTGAAAAAGTGTGATACATTTTATATAAAAGGAGTGATTGATTACCATGGACAAGGAGCAAATAATAATTGGCTTATCCCGTGAATTTATTATACATCCGGGAGAAACATTACAAGAAATATTAGAAGATAGAGAAATGTCTCAAAAAGAATTGTCGGTAAGAACAGGGATGACAGAAAAACATATTAGTACAATTGTGAATGGTACTAAACCGATTTCAATTGCTTTTGCAAAAAAATTAGAGTATGCATTGGGAGTAGAATCAGCATTTTGGATTAATCTTCAAGCACTTTATGACAGAGAATTATTAGAGTTTGAAGAATTACACAATATTTCAGATGAAGAAATATCTGTTTTGAAAAATCTAAAAGATATAATTGCATATTTGAACCAAAAGCAAATATTGAATAGTAATGATAATCTTGCAGGCTTAGTTTTGGATGTAAGGAAATTCATGGGTATAAGCAATTTGTTAGATGTTCCAAATCTAGCCTTTAACGCAGCATTTAGAGCACAAGTGGCAAATACAAATATTGATGTGTATGTTCTTTTTGCATGGCAAAAAATATGTGAATTATTGACACAAGACATTATAGTAGCGGAAGAAGTGGATTTTGAAAAATTAAAAAGTAAAATACCTGAAATAAAAAAATTAATGTTCAAAGATACGAAGATAATTCGGAGTGAATTAGAAAGTATATTTGCAGAGTGCGGAATTGGATTTAAAATTGTTCGAAACTTTAAAGGTGCCCCAGTTCAGGGATTCATCAAAAAGACAGATAAGAGTAATATGATTTTGTGTATTACATTGAGAAGGAAATATGCAGATATTTTTTGGTTTACGCTATTTCATGAAATTGCTCATATCATTTATAAAGATATAAAAAATAAATTTATTGATTTTGAACTTCGTGCAAATGAAATGGAAGAAAGAGCAGATAGGTTTGCTAAAAATACTTTGATTAATCCAACAGAGTATAAGAAATTCACTAATCGAAGAGATTTCTCATTAGAGGCAATTGAAAAATTTGCAGACAAATGTTGTGTTCGTTCGTATATTGTTATAGGTAGATTAATGAAAGAAGAATATATTGGTTGGGATAGTTATAATCATCAACGTGATAAATATATATGGGGAAACTAGAGTATGAACAAGAATAATAGAAACAAAAAAACAACAAAAATTGCATTACTAGTAGCACTGGTGGCAATATTCGCATCAGTAGTTGGGTTTTTTATATATACATCTATTTACTACCATGCTGATCAGGTGGCAATGGAAGTGTACCAAGAAGGGCTAGAGTCAGGGATGATCGTATCTTATGATAACATGACGATTATAGAGCCAGAGGCAGGAAGTGGTATAGGGATTATATTTTATCCAGGTGCAAAAGTAGAAGCCATTGCTTATCTCCCACTATTGCAGCAATTGGCGGATGTTGGATTTACAACAGTGCTTTTGGAAATGCCATTTAATATGGCGATTTTCGATGTGGATGGCGCAGATGATGTATTTGCGTTATTAGAAGAAAATCAAGATGACAGAGCTCATGAGATATTGCAGGATGTTTCACAGTGGTACATCATGGGGCATTCTATGGGTGGAGCTATGGCCAGTAGTTATGCTTCAGATCATCAGGAATTAGTAGAAGGATTGATATTGATTGGAGCCTATGTGTACGGAGAGTATCCAACGGAGAAGGCATTGACTATATACGGTACATTTAATGATAATTTAGAAGAAAATATTGATTATACAGATAATATTGTGATTATCCAAGGTGGTAATCATGCACAATACGGTAATTACGGAGAGCAAAGTGGAGATCCACAAGCTACTATTAGCGATGTGGAGCAGCAGGCGATTACGGTAGAGGCAATTGTGGAATTTGTTGCAAATGGGAATGAGCAGTAGGCGGAACAAGGGTTTGTAAAAGGGAAGAGTATCCCATGTGGGAAGATAAATAAAAAACAGTTTGTTAGAAAAATTTTTGAGTTTTTTCTGACAAACTGTTTTATCGTGTCATAAAGACTTATTATTTATAGGTATCTGTTTGCACCATAACTGCTTTCACGGCAATATCTGAATCTGATAGGAATTGAAGAATTCCCTCTGGAGCATTTTCCAGTGGAAAGGTGTGGCTGATTAGTTGTTTTACATTTACTATTCCAGCTTTCACAAGATTGATACATTGAGGAAAATAAATTGCAGGTATGGCATTGGAACCGCGAATTTGTATTTTATTTAAATGAACAATATTGGAATCAAAAGACACGATGGAACCTTCCCCATAGGTAATACCTAAGTAGCTAACAATACCGCCCATATTGCAAATTTTCGTTGCGATATCAATGGTGACAGGGGGAGTAGTAACTAAAACACGTTCTACGCCACCACGAGGAAAGTGAAACTGAGTCAAATCATCTACATCAGAGTAAATAACCTCATCGGCTCCATATTGCAATGCTAAGGTAGCTTTTTTCTTGTTTTTCACATGCTCAACAGCATATACTTTTCTGGCACCAGAAGCCTTTGCCATTTGAATTGCCATGAGACCAATTGCCCCACAGCCCATGACAACCACATCGTTTCCTAATTTGATTTCAGAGGTTAATATGAGATCGTAAGCAACACCCATAGGTTCGATAAAGCAAGCTTCTTCAAAAGAAAGGTCTTTAAAAGGAACACATAATACAGCAGGAACAACTGTTTTTTCAGCAAATCCCATGGCAGTATGATTCATGCTCATGTAGTTAGGACCTGAATTATCTAAGTCTGGTCTAGCAGCTTGAGATACATAGGAAAGTGGGTCGAAGGTGGAAGTTTCTATGACTACCCTATCGCCTACCTTTAAGTGGGTTACATCACTTCCAATTTCTTCTACAATACCGGAAAATTCGTGACCGAATGGTTCCCAATCTTTTGCATGGTAAGAGGCTAAAATTTTATCGTGTCCGCAGAAACCGCATGCCATGACACGAACGATTACTTCATCTTTGGCAGGATCGCGTAGAGTTACATCTTTTAATTTGAATTGGTTTGGTGATTTTAAATAAGCTGCTTTCATATATTAATTTCCCTCCCATAATTTATAAAAAGTATACTATATCTTATTCTACAATGCTGAAAATAAATTTACAAGAAGATAAATTTACGCAATTATTGTTACTTTTCACGGCTACGCCATAAAAAGTAACGGACGCATGCCCATTTGAATTCGCCTACGGCGAGGGGCATGCTAATTGGATCTTGTAATCGTTCTCTCCACACAAATCAGCGGAGTGATTTGTGTGGGCATGAAATGTAACCAATTATTTACTCAAATCCGCATTGACAACCCTGCTATACTATGCAATAATGCAAAAAAGGGAGTAGCTCACGTATACGTGGATTATGTCGTCAGTACGGTTGCTTGTCAATCCGGTATAGTCTTAAAGTAGCAAGACTTTTTATTGTAACTAGGTACAGTAAAGTCTTGCTTTTTTGTACCATAATTTTATTTTTAAGTTATGAAAGGTAGGTATCGTATGGCTACTTTAAGAAAAAATGGGGATTAGTATGAAAAAAATAATAGAGCTTTTAATTTCAAGAGGATTTATTATAGGTCTTTCTATTTTTGTGCAAGTGGGATTTTGGGTGCTTATTTTTACAGGGCTTCGAGAGTATAGAGATGTGTTGATGAGTGCTATGTTGCTACTTAGCATGTTCTGTGTCATACATATTATTATCAAAGATATTTGTCCAGAACATAAAATTGCATGGATTATTTTTATGGTCATGTTTCCTCTTGCTGGTGGTTTGTTTTATCTTTTGTTTGGCAGCCATAGAGTAAGTAGGAAAACAAAAAAATTAAATGATGAGATAGAAAACAATATAAAAGATACTGTTTCCAATGTGAAAACTCCAGATTTTTCTACAAATAATAAAAAGGATTCTTTTGCAAGGCAAGTAAATTATTTAAAAGAAAAAGCCAATGCACCAATTTTTGACCATACAAGCGTAACATATCTGAAATTAGGTGAAGATATGTTAGAAGCTATGATAGAAGAATTGGAAAAGGCACAAAAATTTATTTTTGTTGAATCCTTTATTATAGAAGAAGGAAAAATGTGGAATGCCATAGAAGAAGTATTAATCAGAAAGGCAAAAGAAGGAGTAGATGTTAGAGTTTTATATGATGACATGGGATGCCTTCTTACATTGCCGTCACAATTCCCGAAAAGATTAAGAAATCATCAGATTGATTGCAGAATTTTCAATAAAATCAATCAAGTGATCAATGCCAACTTTAATAATCGTGATCATAGAAAAATTTGTGTCATTGATGGCAATGTGGGATTTAATGGTGGCATTAACTTAGCGGATGAGTATATCAATCATAAACCAAAGCATCAATTGAAACATGGGCATTGGAAAGATACGGCAATCATGTTAAAGGGGGATGGTGTTTATGGTTTAACATTAATCTTTTTATCTATGTGGAATATGCAAACAGGAAAAACAGAAGATTATACAAGTTATGCACCAACTATTAGGGAAAAAAGTGATGGTTTGATTCAGCCTTTTGCAGATACTCCATTAGATGGCGAATCTGTAGGGGAAAACATTTACATGAGTATTTTAAATACTGCTAAAGAGTATGTATATATCACAACGCCATATTTAATTATTACTAGAGAGATGATAACATCTCTAACAAGTGCAGCCAAATCAGGTATAGATGTGAGATTGATTTTACCGGGGATTCCGGACAAAACATTTGTTCATTTTCTTTCTAGATCATATTATGAAAGTTTGATTAAGGCGGGGGTAAAGGTGTACGAGTACATACCGGGATTTATTCATGCCAAAATGTTTGTGTCTGATGATGACACAGCAATTGTAGGTACCATTAATTTAGATTATAGAAGTTTGAACCTACATTATGAATGTGGAACTATGATATATGGTGCTTCTGTCATTGAAGATATTAAAAAGGATTATATCCAAACCTTATCACAATGTGAAGAAATAACCTTAGAGAAAATAAAAGTAAAAAATAAACCCAATGTTGTGCGATTTATTTTGTTGGGAATTTTACGCACGTTTTCACCTTTAATGTAGCGACAAATTGCATCTTTTCACAGATTTCTTACTATCTGCTCTGTAGATATGATAAAATAAAGGCTGATAGAAATAAAAGTATAAGAGAATTCAAAGTATAAGAGAATTCAAAGTATAAGAGAATTCAAAGTATAAGAGAAAGTAATAGGTATGATGATGAAGCAATATATAAATGATAATTGGAAGTTCAAAAGAAAAGATCAGGATGATGAATCCGTTGTTTCGGTGAGATTGCCGCATACAAATGTAGAAACACCATATCAATATTTTGATGAAAGTATCTACCAATTCGAATCTTGTTATATAAAGGTTATCTTTATCAAGAAAGAATGGGAACAGCAGCACATCTTCTTATGTTTTGAAGCAGTGGGACATATTGCTAGGGTCTATGTAAATGATAGGTTTGTTGGGGAACATTTTGGAGGATATACATCATTTTCTTTTGATATTGCACCTTATGTATCATTTGG
>JAWXVD010000005.1:0-68897 GCA_044425705.1 Eubacteriales bacterium
GGTTTAGCTGTTGTTTATGTTGGTGCATCAGGGGCAATAGGAAATTTGCTAGATGAAAATGCTAATTCATTATTGTTTATTATCAGTTTGGCAGTGGGTACTTTAATTGGTGAATGGATAGATATTGAAAAAAGATTGGGAATGCTTGGGGATTTTATTGAAAAGAAAATGAGTAATACAACTTCCGATATTTCATTAGGTTTCGTCACCGCTAGTTTAATCTATTGTGTTGGAACTATGGCCATTTTAGGATCTATTGAAAGTGGGATTCAAAATAATCATTCTATTTTATATGCGAAAAGTATATTGGATGGTGTTTTATCTATTGTTTTAGCATCTACACTTGGAATTGGTGTCATGTTCTCAGCAGTATCTATTCTAGTGTATCAGGGAAGCATTACTCTGTGTGCAGTGGCATTACAACCTTATATTACAAATGACATGATGCGAGAAATGGGTATTGTAGGGGGGATTTTAATTTCAGTTATAGGATTAAATCTTCTAGGGATCACAAAAATCAAGGTAGGGAATATGCTTCCAGCTATTTTTATACCTGTTGTATATTATGTTGTAAAAGGAATGATATTGTAATGATTCAAAAACTTTCTGAATAATTACATTCAAATGATAAAAAGGGGTGGGGGAACAAAAGATGAAACATATATTTATAATTAATCCAATAGCAGGGGCGAAGGATATTAGCGCCACATTAATACCACAGATTAAAGCATTAAAAGATATTGATTATCGGATTGAAATGACAGAGTATGTAGGTCATGCACGAGAGATAGCCAGAAAATATGCTAGTACATACGAAGAAATAAGAATTTATGCTTGTGGTGGAGATGGTACGTTAAATGAAGTGATTATTGGTTCTTATGGGTATCCACAGGTGGAAATTGCCTGTGTTCCATGTGGTAGCGGTAATGATTTTATTAAAGTCTTCGGAAAAAGAGAGGATTTTTTTAACCTAGAACAATTAGTGTTAGGAAAATCTATAGAAGTAGATATTATGAAGGTAAATGATAAAATGTCTGCATCTATTTGTTCTGTAGGATTTGATGCTAATGTAGCATATGGAATTAAAAAATATAAGAGAATCCCCTTATTAGGCGGGAGAATGGCCTATAATATGTCGGTAATTGAGAACTACTTTAAACCACTAGGTACATATTTAGAAATAGAAGTGGATGGAAAACAATACCACGGTGATTATTTATTGTTATGTGTTGCCAACGGAACTACTTATGGTGGTGGATTTAAAAGTGCTCCAATGGCGAAAGTAAATGATGGTATTATTGATATCGTTCTTGTAAAGAAAATTAATCGTTTGTTCATTTTAAAATTAATCGCAAAATATGCTACAGGAAATCATATTATCAATGAAGAAGTGATACCAGCTTTCAAACCTTATATGACTTATATAAAAGGAGAGCGTATACGTATCAATAGTTCCAAAGACTTTACTTTAAATATTGACGGTGAATGTGAAAAAATCAATTCGTTAGCCATTGAAATTTTGAAGAAAGAAATGAAATTTGTTTTGCCACAGGGGATGGTCTATTAAGGAAGTAGTAGGTTGATAAGGCGTCTGTGATTTCGCTCTTGCAAGTAAGTGAAATCACTGGACTTAAACATCTGAAAGTGATATAGGAGTTACATGGGAAAAAGTTTATTTATAACAGAAAAGCCAAGCGTTGCAAGAGAATTTGCAAAGGCTTTGGGTTACAATATGAGAAATTCCAATGGATATTTGGAATCAGAGGAAGCAATTATTACATGGTGTGTAGGTCATTTGGTAACGATGAGTTATCCAGATGCATATGATCCAGCTTTAAAAAGATGGAGTCTTGATACATTGCCATTTATTCCAGAAACATATAAATATGAGATTATCGAAAATGTAAGAAAGCAATTTGAGATTGTCAAATCATTATTTAATAGGCCAGACATTGATGTAATTTATAATGCAGGTGACTCGGGACGCGAGGGGGAATATATTCAAAGATTAGTGTTACAGATGGCAGGATATCATAAAAATGTAGCCTTGAAACGAATTTGGATTGATTCTCAAACAGAAGATGAAATTAGAAGAGGAATCAAAGAAGCAAAAGATATGTCGGCTTATGATAATTTAAGCAATGCAGCTTATCTACGTGCCAAAGAAGATTATTTGATGGGGATTAATTTTTCCAGAGTTCTTTCTTTAAAATATAGTTGGCCAGTGAAAGAATATTTGAAGTTGGATCGTGCTGTTATCTCAGTAGGACGCGTGATGACTTGTGTACAAGGAATGGTGGTCAATCGAGAACGTGAAATTAGGAATTTTACAAAAACTCCATTTTACCGTGTGATCGGTACACAAAATATCAAGGAGCAAAATATAGACGGGGAGTGGAAAGCGGTGACAGGTTCTGCTTACTTTGAATCCCCATTATTATACAAAGAAAATGGTTTTAAAAAGATAGAAGATGCAAAAGAATTGATTACCTATTTAGAGACTACTAGCCAAACGGAAACTGGCAAGATTGGAATTTTAGATAAGATAGAAAAGAAAAAAGAGGTAAAAAATCCGCCACTTTTATATAATTTAGCAGAGTTGCAAAATGATTGTTCTAAATTTTTCAAAATTAGTCCAGATGAAACTTTGCGGATTGTCCAAGAATTATATGAAAAGAAAATGACCACCTATCCTAGAACAGATGCTAGAGTACTATCTACGGCAGTGGCAAAAGAAATTTATAAAAATATTAATGGACTAAAGAATTTTCAAGTAGTAGCACCTTTTGTAGAGGAAATATTGAAAGGAAATGCTTATAAAAATATTGCAAAAACTAGATACGTAAATGATAAGCAAATCACAGACCATTATGCCATTATTCCAACGGGTCAAGGAATGAATAATTTATATAATTTATCGCCCTCTGCTAGTAAGGTATATGAAATTATAGCAAGACGTTTTCTTAGTATTTTTTATCCGGCGGCTGTCTACCAAAAGATAACATTAACCACAGCCATCGGTACAGAAAAATTATTCTCTAATTTTAAGGCATTAAAAGAGGAAGGATATTTAAAAGTGATTCAATATTCTTTTGCCAAGAAAAAAGAAAATGGTGCCAACGATAGTAAGACTGAAAATGAATCAGTGTCAGGAGAAATCCAAGGGCAGAAGGAAGAACAAAGTCAAGATTCCTCATGTGATGCTTCCATGCTAGATATTTTAGTCACTTTAAAAAAGGGGCAAGAAATTGAAATTTCTGAATTCAATATAAAAGAAGGAGAAACATCACCTCCCAAAAGATATAATTCAGGTAGTATTATTCTTGCTATGGAAAACGCAGGGCAATTGATTGAAGACGAAGAATTACGTTCACAAATTAAGGGTAGCGGTATCGGAACCTCTGCCACAAGAGCTGAAATCTTAAAGAAACTTGTAGGAAATGGGTATTTGGCATTAAATAAAAAAACACAAATTATTACACCCACGCAATTAGGTGAAATGATATTCGAAGTAGTAGATCAATCTATTAAGCCTTTATTGGATCCTGCCTTAACAGCCAGTTGGGAAAAAGGACTAACATTGGTCTCAGAAGGAAATATCAGTACTGATGAATATATGGAGAAATTAAATGGATTTGTTACAAGACGTACTATGCATGTAAAGGGTCAGTACAGTGGACAACAGATGACACAGCGTTTTCATCAGATTGCTACGTATTATAAGAAGAAATAGTATTGATGTTTACAGGTGATATTGAATCAATCATAAAAATCTCATTACTTTTGTAATGGGATTTTTATTACTGTTCACATAGCGTTATGCATTTAGTGTATAGTCCATATGCAAATGATGAATTTTTATTATCTATTGACAAATAGTATGCATTCATATATTATTGAGTTAGACGATGCTAACACAATTTATGCATGTGTAACTTATTATCATGTATGAACAGAGCTATGTAAGGAAATAATCTAAGAAGGTAAGTTTCTGATTTCATCCTTATAAACTAACAAAATCATGAAACTTAAAAATGTATTCTCATAAATCTATGTTTCAAAGATTCAAAGAGAGCATCAAACAGACAAGGAGAAAATAAAAGTATGTCAATTATTACAAACGTATATGCACGTGAAGTGATGGATTCACGCGGAAATCCAACAGTAGAAGTAGAAGTAACAACACAAAGTGGTGCTTTTGGACGAGCAATCGTACCATCAGGTGCTAGCACAGGTGAAAGAGAAGCACTTGAATTGAGAGATGGTGATAAATCACGTTTCTTAGGAAAAGGTGTTTTGAAAGCTGTATCTAATGTAAATGAAAAGATTGCAGAAGCAATTATTGGAATGGATGTTACAGATCAAAATGGTGTTGATCAAAAGATGTTTGATTTAGACGGTACAAAAGATAAATCTAACTTAGGAGCAAACGCAGTGTTAGGTGTTTCTATGGCAACAGCTATTGCAGCAAGTGATTATTATGGAATGCCACTTTACAAATATTTAGGTGGATTTAATGGCAAAACATTACCAGTGCCAATGATGAATGTTGTGAACGGTGGAAGTCATGCAGATTCTACTGTAGATTTCCAAGAATTTATGATTATGCCAGTTGGTGCAAAAGATATCAACGAAGCAATTAGAATGGGTGCTGAAACCTTCCATAATTTAAGAAATGTGTTAAAAGCCAAAGGTTATAACACTAATGTAGGTGATGAAGGTGGATTTGCTCCATCTTGTGAAGATGGAAACGAGGAACCATTACAATTAATCGTAGAAGCAATTAAAGCAGCTGGATATAATCCTTCAAAAGATGGAAAACCAGGTGATATTGCCATTGCCATGGACGTAGCAGCAAGTGAATTCCATAATGCAGAAACAGGTATGTATGAACTTGCAAAATCTGGTGGTGGATCAAAAACAACAGAAGAAATGGTAGATCTTCTTGCTGGATGGGTTGAAAAATATCCAATTATTTCTATTGAAGATGGTCTAGGGGAAAGAGACTGGGATGGATGGAAATTATTAACAGACCGTATTGGAGATAAAGTACAATTAGTTGGAGATGATTTATTCGTAACAAATCCTAGTATTTTAAAAGAAGGAATTGAAAAAGGAATTGCAAATTCAATTTTAATCAAAGTAAATCAGATTGGAAGTTTAACAGAAACCTTTGATGCAATGCAAATGGCAAAAGAAGCTGGATATACATGTGTCGTTTCTCATCGTTCGGGTGAAACAGAAGATACAACCATTGCTGATATTGCAGTTGGTTTTAATGCTGGACAAATCAAAACTGGTTCTATGTCTAGAACAGATCGTATTGCAAAATATAACCAATTAATCAGAATTCAAGATGAACTTGGTGAAATTGCAGAATATAAAGGTAGAGATGCATTTTATAATATCTAATCATATAAAGATTGTAATCCTTGCATAAAAATAGAATAATTTTTTTCATAATGAAATATATTACGTATAAAAATCAGTTGGAGTCATATATCGTTACAGTTGTAATGGATGGCACTAGCTGATTTTTGTAGTTACAGATTAAATAGTTGCAGTTGATACTTGACCTGTAACTATTTAAGCATCTATCATTTTCATAGGAACCATACAATAACATGAAATATGACTTTAAAATTCACTGCTACAATTTTCATTGTAATGTGTATAAAGTAATGTTATAATTTTACTCGTATTATAGATTAGAAACGTATAGATGAGAGGTAAATACTGCTTATCCTAGATCCAAATTTGATATTTGGCTCAGGTTACTCAGCGTAAACGCTTCCAAATGGAGGAAACATGAAAAATTTAAAAATTAATGAATTATATGATTTAACAGAAACTATTGCAACAGAACTTTTTGACGGAAAAGATTATCCTTGGGAAGTATTAAGTGAAATTAAGGACTTTATTATACAATTAGGTAATACATTGTCATCAGAAAAATTTGACAAAATTGCAGATAATGTGTGGGTAGCAAAATCGGCAAGTGTTGCTCCAACAGCATATATCAATGGTCCAGCTATTATTGATGAAGAAGCAGAAGTTCGCCACTGTGCTTTTATTCGTGGTAATGCAATTGTAGGAAAAGGCGCAGTAGTAGGTAATTCTACAGAATTAAAAAATGTAGTTTTATTTAATAAAGTACAGGTGCCTCACTATAATTATGTGGGTGATAGCATTCTTGGTTTTAAAGCTCATATGGGAGCTGGATCTATCACATCTAATGTAAAAAGTGATAAAACATTGGTGGTCGCAAAAGGTGAAAACGACAGTATAGAAACAGGATTAAAGAAATTTGGTGCTATGTTAGGAGACAATGTAGAAGTTGGTTGTAACTCTGTTTTGAATCCAGGAACTGTTATTGGACGTAATTCTAATATTTATCCAACTTCCATGGTAAGAGGTTTTGTACCTGCAAATAGTATTTATAAGATTGCAACAGAAATCACACCTAAAAATTAGTAAAAATTAACTATAAAAATTATTGGTATATTCTTTAATTAGTTAAAACTAACTTAATAAGCTGATGCTTATGGCGTATAATTAGTCTAAACTAACTAAAAAAATGACAAATATAGATAAAAAAGACTAGATTTTTCCTTTCATTTATGAGAAAATAATGTGTGCTATGATAATTAAATATCAATCTAATAGATGTTTATGTATTGTTGCATATTCAGCCAATGGCTGAATAGACACAAAAATGATATATTAATGCAGAAATCTTATTTAATTTTAATGGTTTCTGTACTGCTATAGTGTGATTTCGAGCTATAGCGTTTAATATAAAGTGTTTCATAATAGCTTATATATTGAAAGGAGATTTCACATGATTTATTCACATGAAGTAGAACAAATGTGTACTGTAGCACAGGGCGTTAATCACGGTTGTGCTCCAATCCCAGAAGAAGGAAATTGGGTAAAAGCAAAAGAAGTAAAAGATATTTCAGGTTTAACACACGGTATTGGTTGGTGTGCGCCACAACAAGGTGCCTGTAAGTTAACTCTTAACGTTAAAGAAGGTATCATCCAAGAAGCATTAGTAGAAACTATTGGATGTTCAGGTATGACTCACTCAGCAGCTATGGCTTCTGAAATTTTACCAGGTAGAACACTTCTCGAAGCATTAAATACTGACTTAGTTTGTGATGCTATCAACACAGCTATGAGAGAATTATTCTTACAAATCGTTTACGGACGTACTCAAAGTGCTTTCTCTGAAGGCGGACTTCCAATCGGAGCTGGTCTTGAAGATTTAGGAAAAGGACTCCGTTCACAAGTTGGTACAATGTACGGAACTCTTGCAAAAGGTCCTCGTTACCTTGAAATGGCTGAAGGCTATGTAACAGGAATCGCATTAGATGCAGATGATCAAATCATTGGTTACAAATTCGTAAGTCTTGGAAAAATGACAGACTTTATGAAAAAAGGCGATGATGCTAATACAGCTTATGAAAAAGCTTGCGGTCAATACGGACGTGTTGATGATGCAGTTAAAATTATCGATCCAAGATGTGAATAGTGCGAAAATCTTAGATTTTCACACTTCTGTGAGAACGAGATTGATATTAATGAGTCTCGAGTTACTCGAGCCAAGAAGGAGGACAAATTAAAATGGCTTTATTTGAATCATATGAAAGACGTATTAAACAAATAGAAGAAGTATTACAAAGTTATGGTATTGCTTCAATTGAAGAAGCAGAAGCAGTAACAAAAGCAGCTGGTCTTGATGTTTATCACCAAGTTGAAAATATCCAACCAATCTGTTTTGAAAATGCAAAATGGGCATACATCGTAGGTGCTGCTATCGCTATTAAAAAAGACTGTAGAAAAGCTGCTGACGCTGCTGCAGCAATTGGAGAAGGTATCCAAGCATTCTGTATTCCAGGTTCTGTTGCAGATCAACGTAAAGTTGGTTTAGGACATGGTAACTTAGGAAAAATGTTATTAGAAGAAGAAACACAGTGTTTCGCATTCTTAGCTGGTCACGAATCATTCGCTGCTGCTGAAGGTGCTATCGGTATCGCAGAAAAAGCAAACAAAGTTCGTAAAGAGCCTTTACGCGTTATCTTAAATGGTCTTGGAAAAGATGCTGCACAAGTAATTTCTAGAATCAATGGATTTACATTCGTTGAAACTAAAATGGATTACTACACAGGACACGTAGAAGAAGTTTCTCGTACAGCTTACTCTACAGGACTTCGTGCAAAAGTTAATTGCTATGGTGCTGATGATGTAACAGAAGGTGTTTCTATCATGCACAAAGAAGGCGTTGATGTTTCTATCACAGGTAACTCAACTAACCCAACTAGATTCCAACATCCTGTTGCTGGTACATACAAAAAAGAATGTATCGAACAAGGTAAAAAATATTTCTCAGTAGCTTCTGGTGGTGGTACAGGACGTACACTTCACCCAGATAATATGGCAGCTGGTCCTGCTTCTTATGGTATGACAGATACTATGGGACGTATGCATTCAGATGCACAATTCGCTGGTTCTTCATCAGTTCCTGCTCACGTTGAAATGATGGGACTTATCGGTGCTGGAAACAACCCAATGGTTGGTATGACAGTAGCTGTAGCTGTTGCGATTCAAGAAGCAGCAGACGCTGGTAAATTCTAAGAAACCTAGGAAAATCAAGGGTTTTAAGAGAACAAAAACGTATGAAAATCTATGGATTTTTACACGTAATACACACGTAATACACACGTAATACACAGACGTAATACACAAAATATTTAGCCCCTAGAATATTAATTCTAGGGGCTTTTCATATGATATGTAACAATGAATTTTTAAACAATTATATTTTATCGAAAAACAGTAATAATCATCTATTCTTCAACAGAAGAATCATCCTCATGCTCTACAGCATCAAATTCTGCATCACTTTCTTCTACAATAACATCATCTCCTTCAGGAGTTAAGCCTTGCAGTAAGTCTGAAATATATCCTAAACGTGACATTGCTCTTGTATAATTTTCAATAGCAGCTTCCAACTTTGCTTCATCTAATATTTCTTCGGTATAGGTATCTGTAAATAAAGTAAGCGCCTCGTTCATATAGATAGTGGCATCGTCAGCAAGGCTTTCAATGCTACTAAATTCCTCCGGTACTTCTAAGTCGGCAAGTAGTGCAATTTGATCGTCCAATGCTGATAAGTAAGTTAACAGATTTTCTTCTGCATTATCGGAAGTTGGGTCGATATTAGAAATAGCCTCATTGATTGTAGAAATATTTTCTGTAAAGTTAGTTAAATTTGTCTCGAATGAAGTTAATGCAGAATCTTTACTTCCGCATCCAGTGATGAAAAACAGAGAGGTTATTGTTAAAAGTGTTAATATACATTTGAATGTATTTTCTATACGTTTCTTATTTTTGTACATTTAGAATTCCTTTGCATATGGTATAATTTGATTTCTTTAGTTCTTAAAGAATATAACATAATTTGTCATAATATACAAGAAATAGAATGGAACTGGAGAATATTTCCGTATCAGATTAGAGTGATATAAGAATGAAAATAATTTTTTCTTCTCAGTGTCTGTGATTTACACTTACATTCAGTTGAAATCACTAGATGTAATAATTTCCTAAATAAAAAAGCTGATAATAAAAAATTATCAGCTTTTTAGTAGAATAGGTAGGTTGACACTCCTACATCTCTTTTAAGACCACAAGGGCGTGACGGCTGCCTGTTCCGTCCTCAGATTCTACTGATTAAGTCTATGTACCTATAATCATAATTATACATTATTTTAGAAGAATGTCAATGGAGTTGTTTTGGTTAGGATATTCCCAAGCAGTGTGTTTTTTTAGAAAGTTGTCTAAGGTGGCACTCATGATTGGATACATAGTTCTATATGCCATTTTACCATCTGAAGAAATTCACATAGCAACGGAAGTGTTGCTGGAATAAGATTTAATAAATGAGAGACTATTATCTTTTTTATTGTAACTAATATAATCTGGGTTTTTGATTATATTAGGTATATTTTCAAAACAGTTTTTATATTCAGTATCAGACATAAAGTCATCTTGATGCCGTTTGGTATGCTCAATTCTATCTTTCTAAAAAATAATATCTCTTTTAGTAGATAAAATATCCTTTAGATTAGGCACTTTAGAACTAATAAATGCTATCATTTCTGGACTTAATTTTCCTAATGAAACAAATGTAGTTGTATCATCAAATAAATCATAGCTTAATTTATTTACTTGCTTCATTAGTAGCTCCTTAAATTTGAAATATTCTGTATGTACGTCTTGTTTATTGTGTTATATACAGTATATCAGATAGTAAAACGATTATAAAGTGTTAATTATTTATTTGTATCTATTTACCTATAGGCTAAAAGTTATAATTTTTACGTAAATTTTTCAAATTACTTGACAGAAGTAGCACCATTTACTAAGGTATAACTAATAGTGCAGAGAAAAGCATGTTTTTAACCTTTGAGTTCTTGATTTCATCTATAAATCTAAAGAAAATCATTAGACTTAAATAGCAATCTTGCTAGAACGAGAGAAAGCGGTGGTGATTCATATGAAAAAAGAAGAATTTAATAATTTTATCAAAAACAAAATCATATATTTGGATGGGGCTACAGGCTCAAATTTAATGAAACGTGGCATGCCTGCTGGCGTTTGTCCAGAATCATGGATATTAGAGCATCCTGATGTGATGAGAGGATTACAAGAAGAATATATTGAAGCGGGTAGCAATATCATTTATGCACCTACTTTTACGGCCAATCGAATTAAATTAGCAGAATATGGTTTGGCAGATAGAATCAAAGAAATTAATGAACAGTTAGTTACTATTTCAAAAGAAGCATCAAAGGGGCGGGCATTGGTAGCTGCTGATCTTACTATGACAGGACAACAACTGGCACCTATTGGAACGATGAAATTTGATGATTTGATTACTGTGTATAAAGAACAAATTACATATCTGGTAGGCGCAGGGGTAGATTTAATTGTAGTTGAAACCATGATGAGTTTGCAGGAAACAAGAGCTGCGGTAATTGCAGCAAAAGAAGTTTGTGATTTGCCAATTTTAGTATCTATGACATTCGAAAAGAATGGAAAAACCTTGTTTGGTACACCCATTGGAACAGCAGCAATTGTTTTGGAGCATTTAGGTGTATCCGCTTTTGGTGCAAACTGTTCTACTGGTCCAATGGATATGTCTCATATTATCAATGATATGTCTCAATATTGCAGTATTCCCATTATTGGTAAACCAAATGCTGGTATGCCTGAACTTGGAAATGATGGTATGACGCATTATAAAATGGATGCGGATACCTTCGGGATGGAGATGAATACATTAGTGGAAGTTGGTGCATCGATTTTAGGTGGCTGCTGTGGCTCAACTCCATTACATATTGAAAAATTATGTGAGAATACTAGTGCCTTAAAAATTCTTAATGAAAGAAAGGTAGATCAGGTTTATATCACTTCTGAAAGAACATCTACAATATTAAATGACTTAACGGTGATTGGAGATAAAATTTCACCTGCTGTTACAGAGGAATTAACAGAAGACTTATTGGATGGATTCTTTGATACTGTTTATGATCTAGCAGAAGAGCAAGAAGAGGATGGTGCACAGGCTTTATTGGTTTCTTTTGAAATGGATGGTATTGATGAAGAGGCTATGTTGTTGCAGGGAATTGATGAAATTTTTAGTGTGGTAAATTTACCTTTGATTTTAAAAAGTGGAAGCATTGAAATATTAGAAAAAGCAGTTAGAATATATCCAGGAAGAGCAGCTATTTGCATAGATGATTTCCTAGAAGAAGATATTTGCGCACTGCAGGCAATAGTTCAAAAATATGGAGCTATTATCATGAAATCTAACAAATAGTTTAGTAAGATGAAGTAAGATTATTGTTTTTTACCTAATTTTATGATAGCATAAGAATCATTAAATAAATGGTTACGAGTGGGAGGAAAATTAATGAATGGTGCAGATTTAATTGTGAAAAGCCTTGAATGTGAAGGTGTTGATGTTGTATTTGGTTATCCTGGAGTTGCTATTTGTCCATTTTACAATAGTATTCTATCATCTAATATAAAAAGTATTTTAGTGCGTACAGAACAAAATGCAGCCCATGCGGCAAGTGGTTTAGCCAGAGTTACCGGAAAAGTTGGTGTTTGTGCCGTTACCTCTGGACCTGGTGCAACAAATGTGATTACTGGTATTGCAACAGCATTTGCGGATAGCATTCCCTTAGTATGTATTACAGGACAAGTAGATAGTGCATTGCTTGGTAGCGATGTGTTTCAAGAAGCTGATATTACAGGTGCCGTAGAATCCTTTGTAAAATATTCTTATTTAATAAGAGATGTTAAAGAAATTCCTAAAATTATGAAAGAAGCGTTCCATATTGCCAATACTGGTAGAAAGGGACCAGTTCTCATTGATGTTCCTATTGATGTGCAAGATACTTTGGTATCAAAATTTCAATATCCTGAATCAGTAAATATTCGTACTTATAAACCTACTGTTAAGGGCAACATGGTACAAATTAAAAAAGTCGTAAAGGAAATAGAAAAAGCGAAAAATCCAATTATTTGTGCTGGTGGTGGTGTACTTTTAAGTCATGCGGAACATAAATTGCGTGAATTTTCTGAAATTCATAAAATACCAGTGGTTTCCACAATGATGGGCCTCAGTGTGATGCCTACAGAACATCCAATGTATTATGGAATGGTGGGTAATAATGGAAAAGCTTATGCTAATAGAGCGATGAATGAAGCAGACTTAATTATTATGGTAGGTGCAAGAGTGGCAGATAGAGCCATTAATCAACCAGATTTAATTACACAAAATAAAGTGTTAGTACATATTGATGTGGATCCAGCTGAAATAGGAAAAAATGCTGGACCAACCATTCCCCTTGTTGGAGATGCAAAATGTATTTTTGAAGATTTATTAGAACAAGAAATAAATAGCAATCATGATTTATGGATAGAAACCCTTAATCTATATCGTGTGAATATGGTGAAAAAGAGAAATGTGAATCCAGATTTCGTTGATCCAGCTGAATTTATACAAAAACTTTCAAGTAAAATGGAAGATGATGCAGTATATGTTGCAGATGTAGGACAAAATCAAATCTGGTCTTGTGGTAATCATATTGTGAAAAATGGTCGCTTTTTAACAACAGGTGGTATGGGAACTATGGGGTATTCCATTCCAGCAGCTATGGGGGTTAAAGTTGCGCAACCAGAACGACAAGTAGTTGCTGTTTGTGGAGATGGTTCGTTCCAAATGTCTATGATGGAACTAGCTACTATGAGTCAATATCAAGTACCAGTTAAAATCATTGTTTTGAAAAATACTGTATTAGGACTTGTTAGAGAATTCCAGCATTTTGCATATGATGCAAATTATTCAGTAGTTGATTTATCTGGAAATCCAGATTTAGAAAAATTATCTGCTGCCTACGGAATTCCATTTATAAGGGTTCATACAATGGAGAATACAGATGCTGCAATTGATGAATTTTTAAGTGGTAATCGATCAATTATTATGGAATGTATCATTGACCCTATGGATATCGTGCGCTAGATAGTAAGAAAGGATGATTTTGAATTATGAAAAGAATTTATTCTGTTTTAGTTGAAAATAGAGCTGGTGTGTTATGTAAGGTTGCTGGCTTGTTTTCTAGAAGATGTTTTAATATTGATAGTTTGGCAGTTGGAGTCACTGATGATCCAGCAGTATCTCGTATGACAATTGTAAGTAGTGGTGATGCACAAATATTTGAACAAGTGGAAAAACAATTGAATAAGAAGTTAGATGTTATTAAAGTAAAAACTTTTTCGGAATTGCAATCTATCAGTCGTGAATTAATGTTAATTAAAGTGAAGTATAATAAGTCAAATCGTAGAGATATTATGGAAAATTGTGAAATTATGAATGCACAAATTCTTGATATGTCTAAAACACATATGATTATTCAGGTTTGTGATGTGCCAGAAAGAACACAGTTGTTTATTAATATGTTACAGAGTATCAGTATCGTAGAAGTTGCAAGAACTGGAACTTTGGCATTGCAAAAATGTAATGAAAACGAATAATAATCATACGAATGATAATCTGTGGTTATGACTATTATTCCCCAATTACATACGTTGACAATCGTTTTTAATACTGTTAGAATTACAATCAAGGTACAGTAAAAATCATACCAATGAGATAGGTGAAGCAATATTTTGTTAGAGTGTTGCAGTTTGGAGGTAGGGGTGAAAAAGAAGGTTTTTCAGTTGTTAGTAGATAATACATCTGGTGTTTTAAGTAGAATTTCAGGTCTGTTTTCACGAAGAGGGTACAATATTGAAAGTATTACAGCAGGTGTAACTGCTGATCCTAAGATTACACGTATCACGATTGTTGCAAGTGGTGATGATGAAATATTGGAACAGATAGAAAAGCAGGTTGAAAAGTTAGTTGATGTAAGAGATATCAAAGAATTGAAACCAGATATGAGTGTATATCGTGAGTTAGCATTGATTAAGGTAAAAGCTAGTGAACTACAAAGAGCAGGTGTTATTTCTGTTGCAGATATTTTTCGTGCAAAAGTGATAGATGTTTCAACAGATGGATTGATTATTGAATTAACTGGTAATCAAGGAAAAATCGAAGCATTTATTAAACTCTTAGATGGTTATGAAATTTTAGAGCTTGCGAGAACTGGTATTGCAGGTCTTCGCAGGGGAACAGATGATATCGTACATCTTTAAATAAGTAGAAATATTATAATCATAGTTTTGAGTTCATTAAGTTTAAGAGCAATTATTGAGTTATATTGTAGAATCATCAGAGTGGTGAGTGATAGGGAAACCTTTCAGTTATATATGAAAAGATATGGAAACGTATCAATCAAAAATAAAAAATGAAAGTCGTTATTGTGAAAAACAAGATTTTTCACAGGGCACATGTCTCTTATGAGTAAAAGGTGTCGGACTATAAGAAGGAGATTGAAATGGCAAATATTTATTATCAAGAAGATTGTAACTTATCTATGTTAGAAGGAAAAACAATTGCAGTAATCGGTTATGGTAGCCAAGGACATGCACATGCATTAAATGCAAAAGAATCAGGATGTCATGTTATTATCGGTTTGTATGAAGGTTCAAAATCATGGGATAAAGCAGTAGCACAAGGTTTTGAAGTATATACAGCAGCAGAAGCTGCAAAATTAGCAGATGTTATTATGATTTTGATCAATGATGAAAAACAAGCTGCAATGTATAAAGCTGATATCGAACCAAATTTAGAAGAAGGCAATATGTTAATGTTCGCTCATGGTTTTGCGATTCACTTTGGTCAAATTATTGCGCCTAAAAATGTTGATGTTACTATGATTGCACCTAAAGGACCTGGACATACTGTAAGAAGCGAATACCAAGCTGGAAAAGGCGTTCCTTGTTTAGTTGCTGTAGAACAAGATGCATCTGGTAAAGCATTAGAGAAAGCATTGGCTTATGCTTCAGCAATTGGAGGTGCAAGAGCAGGTGTTCTTGAAACAACATTTAGAACTGAAACAGAAACAGATTTATTTGGTGAACAAGCAGTTCTTTGTGGTGGTGTTTGTGCATTGATGCAAGCAGGCTTTGAAACACTTGTAGAAGCTGGTTACGATGAAAGAAATGCATATTTTGAATGTATTCACGAAATGAAATTAATTGTAGATTTAATCTATCAATCAGGATTTGAAGGAATGAGATATTCTATTTCAAATACAGCAGAATACGGTGATTACATTACAGGACCTAAAATCATCACAGAAGATACTAAAAAAGCCATGAAAAAAGTTCTTTCTGACATTCAAGATGGTACTTTTGCAAAAGATTTCTTATTAGATATGTCTGAAGCAGGCGGTCAAGCACACTTTAGAGCAATGAAAAAACTTGGTGCAGAACACTGTTCAGAAGCAGTAGGTAAAGAAATTCGTAGCTTATATAGCTGGAATAACGAAGAAGAAAAATTCATCAATAATTAGGATAATAGGAGAGCAATACAATGTATTATAAACAATATGGGAATACAGATATGAAAGTTTCTGCAATTGGCATGGGATGTATGCGTTATGATGACGAATTAATCAACGCAGGTAACTTGGATGCCTGTTCAGAAGTGGCTCTATATGCTCATGAAAAAGGGATTAATTATTTTGATACAGCACCTTTTTATTGTCAAGATAAAAGCGAAATTATCACTGGAATGGCATTATCTCAACTGAAACGTGACAGTTTTTATGTTTCATCAAAAATGAACTTAGGAACTGTAGATGGGGTTGCCACAAAAGATGCTTTTTACAAAAGATTACATACTACGTTAGATCGTTTGAAAGTAGATTACTTAGATGTTTATCATTTATGGTGTCTATTAAGTCCAGAAAGTTATGAAAAACAATCAGAATTATTATATGGTTACTTTGAAGATGCTAAAAGAGAAGGATTGGTAAAAAATATTGCTTTTTCTTCGCATATGGAAGGTGGAGACTTAAGTCCAATCATCAATAGTGATAAATTTAAAGCAATGTTAATTGGATATAATGCGATTAATTATCGTTTTAGACAAGCTGGTATTTTAGATGCACATAATAAAGGAATGGGTGTTGTTGTTATGAATCCATTAGGTGGAGGAGCGATTCCACAAAATCCTAGCATGTTTGAATATTTAGCAGAAGGAACAGACTTAACTGTACCCCAAGCGGCATTACGTTTCGTAGCATCTCATAAAGAGATTACTATCACATTAGCAGGAATGACAAAAAAAGAACATGTCGATGATGCTGTAAAAGCTGTAGAAGGTTTAGAAGAATTCAGTGCCAATGATATTTATAAAAAATACGAAAATTCACATCTATCATTGAATAATTTATGCACTGGATGTGGCTACTGCAAAAAATGTCCAATGGGTATTGATATTCCTAAATTTATGGATACTTATAATCAAAAATTATTTGGTGACAATATGGATGATCGTATGCAAAATCATTGGCATATTACAAAAGAGGAAGCAGCAAAATGTATTGCCTGTGGTAAATGCGAAAGTCTTTGTACACAACATTTGCCTATCATTGATAGATTGGCTGAAATTGCGAATATGTAATTAGAAAGTTGTATTCATATGTGAATGGATAGTAACAATAGATTTGATACGGCACAAGAATCAGAAATGAGGAAGTAATTTGAAAGAAAGCATATATCATAACAATTGTGTTAGGGTATATGCTTTCTTATTTTACAGAAAAAGGCTTGCAAAAAACTAGTAAAGAAAATCACTGTTAAAAAATAAAATAAGCTTTTATTGGTGATTACAATTTGCGTTATTTTCAGATTTATAAAATTCAATAAATTTTGTAATCATAGTATTTTCTGTGGAACTGGAGCTATTATATACGAAACCTACAGTACGTTTGGTCATTGCTTTTCCAAAGGAAAGTTCTCGCAGGGAACGATTGGCTAATTCCTCTTTTACAAATTCTTTGATGACACAAGCAATCCCCAAATCAATTTTAGCGAATTCGATTAATAAATCCATATTGTTTACTTCGATGATATTAGAGATTTCCATTTGATTGGTAATCAAATAAGTATCAATATATTTTCGGGTAAGGTTTTCTTTGTTTAATAGCATAAAGGTAGCATTTTCTAAGATGGCTGATTTCGTCAATCCTTCTCTGATTTTTAAATTATTAATATAATTTTCTGTAGATACAAATACATCTTGAATATCCATAACTGCTAAAAATTCTGAATTTTTTGTCTGATTAGATAAACCTACTAATCCAATATCTAAGGTACCATTATCTAGTGCCTTTAAAGTTTCTGTGGAAGATTGACATGAAATTGTTATTTTTATATGAGGGTTATCTTTGATGAAAGTTTTTAAAAAAGGTAGCAATACGTATTTGCATAAAGTTGAACTGACACCGATTGAAAGACTACCGACACCAAGTTCTCCCATTCGTTTGATACGTTCTTCTCCTGTTTTTATACAAATAAATGCATTTTTTACTTGTCCATAAAGCAATTGGCCTTCTGGTGTTAATGTGACACCACGTGAATTTCTAATGAATAATACAGTTTCTAAACTTTGTTCTAGTTTAGAAATTGCTTTAGAAATAGCCGGTTGGCTGATATATAATTCTTTTGCAGCGGCAGAAATATTTTTATGGTTGGCTACTGTATAAAATATGTAGTATAAATTCAAATTATTGTCCATGGTTTTTCTCCGTTTTTCGATTTATTTACATAGTAATAATATCATAACTTGATATTATAGTAAACATAAATAACATGTATTGTATTTATAGATAATTTGATGTTATAATTTATATAAATGATTAATGTTCACCTAAGAATCGGATTTATATAGTATTTGAGATTCTAAGTGTACATAATTTTATGAAGGAGGATATATACATATGGGAATGACTATGACTCAGAAAATTCTTGCAGCACATGCAGGACTTGATAAAGTAGAAGCGGGACAATTAATAGAGGCTGACTTGGATTTGGTTCTAGGAAACGATATTACAGCACCAGTTGCTATTCATGAGTTAGAAAAGATGAATGTAGAGGGTGTTTTTGATAAAGATAAAATTGCATTAGTACCAGATCATTTTGTACCTAACAAAGATATAAAATCTGCGGAACACTGTAAATGCGTGAGAGAATTTGCTTATAGAAATGATATTACTAATTATTTCGAACTAGGTGAAATGGGAATCGAACATGCATTGTTACCTGAAAAAGGATTGACAGTTGCTGGAGATGTTATCATAGGCGCTGATTCACATACTTGTACCTATGGTGCATTGGGGGCGTTTTCCACTGGTGTAGGCAGTACAGATATGGCTGCTGGTATGGCAACTGGAAAAGCTTGGTTCAAAGTACCAAATGCCATTAAGTTTAATATTGTAGGAAAGCCAAGCAAATGGATTAGTGGAAAAGATGTCATTTTACACATTATCGGTATGATTGGTGTAGATGGTGCTCTTTATAAATCTATGGAATTTGTAGGTGAAGGATTAGCTAATTTAACAATGGATGATCGCTTTACAATTGCCAATATGGCGATCGAAGCTGGTGGAAAGAATGGTATTTTCCCAGTTGATGAAAAAGCGATTGCATATATGGAAGAACATTCAACGAAAACATATACTGTATATGAAGCAGATGAAGATGCTGAATATGATGAAGAATATACAATTGATTTATCCACATTGAAAGCAACGATAGCATTTCCTCATTTGCCTGAAAATACAAAGACAATTGATGAAATTACAGAAGATGTGGTAATTGATCAAGTGGTAATCGGTTCTTGTACGAATGGACGTTTAGATGACTTAAGAGTTGCAGCCAAAGTCTTAGAAGGAAAACATATTGCTAAAGGAATGAGATGTATCGTTATTCCAGCAACACAATCAATCTATATGTCCGCTATTGAGGAAGGACTTGTGAAAATCTTCATTGAAGCTGGTGCTATTGTATCTACTCCTACTTGCGGCCCATGCCTTGGAGGGTATATGGGTGTATTAGCAGAAGGAGAACGTTGTGTATCTACTACAAACAGAAACTTTGTAGGGCGAATGGGTCATGTAAAATCAGAGGTTTATCTTGCTAGTCCAGCAGTAGCTGCTGCAAGCGCAATCACTGGAAAAATTTCATGTCCATGTCAATTAGAAGATTAGATTAAAAATGAGAGAAAAGGGTTACATATCACCTGTGAATTGTAACAGAAGGGATTATTATAAAGATGAAAAATGCAAATGGATTAGTTTTTAAATATGGAGATAATGTGGATACAGATGTTATCATTCCTGCAAGATACTTGAACTCTTCAGATCCAGCTGAGTTGGCTACACATTGTATGGAAGATATAGATAAAGATTTTATTAATAAAGTAAATGCTGGTGATATTATTGTTGCGACAAAAAACTTTGGATGTGGTTCTTCTAGAGAGCATGCACCAATTGCCATTAAGGCTGCTGGCGTAAGCTGTGTTATAGCAGAGACCTTTGCTAGAATTTTCTACCGCAATGCAATTAATATTGGATTACCGATTATTGAATGTAAGGAAGCATCTATTGCTATTGAGGCTGGAGATCAAGTTGAAGTGAATTTTGATACTGGAATGATTAAAAATATTACTAAAAATGAAGAATATAAAGGGCAAGCTTTTCCAGAGTTTATGCAAAAGATTATTGCTGCTGAAGGATTAGTTAATTATATTAATGCAAAATAATCTTAGTCTGATGTTAGGAATGGATAGAGGCAGACATGTGTGAACTAAAATTAAAGAATACAAAATACAATTCTTTATGTTAAATTTAAACTGGTAATTATGACGAATGGACGTATCTTATAAGGGTTACGTCCATTAAATTTGTAACCTAAAACTATTTTAAATTCCTGTTTCATTTACTTGTAAAATATAGTACAATGAAAAACAGTGCGTGGTTCATACATTTTACGCAATATGAATATAAGAGGAATACTAGGTTGACAAATAAGAAACTGCAACATTGTTATGAGAAAGGGATTACTATTAATATGATTAAAAATGCAAAAGCGGCAGATATCGCACTGATGATAACTGCTATTATATGGGGAACAGGATTTATTGCAACAGAATATGCTATTGATACAGGTGCACAAGCATCTTTGATTATTACCATGCGATTTTTGATTGCTGGTATTACATTAGGGATTGTTTATTTTAAAAGTATTATCAAAATGGAAAGAAATACTATTATAGTGGGGTGTATTGCAGGAGCAATGCTGTTTGGAGGATTCTACTTGCAGACCTTAGGGCAGTCTATGACTACAGTATCAAATTCTTCCTTTTTAACATCTACAAATGTAGTTATGGTTCCTTTTATTGTGTGGTTTTTTACTAAAGAACATCCCAAAACAAAATATTTTGTTCTTGGTGGAACAGCATTAATAGGAATCGGTATTCTAACTTTAGATTTTAGTAAAACAATGGTTTTTAATGTAGGTGACATTTTTGTGATATTTGCTGCTATTTGTTTTGCTTTACATATTGCATATCTAGGTATTTACGGAAAAGGAAAAGATACAAAACATTTAACTTTTTTGCAGATGATTACAGCAGGAATTTTCGCTTTGATTTATATGGTAATATTCGATTCTTCTGCTATTAATTTTGAAATTATTAAAGCAGCCTTACCATCAACAGCCTATTTGGCGATTTTTTCTAGTTGTGTATGTTACTACTTACAGACAACGGGACAACAATATGCTGCTCCTTCTAAAACTGCAATTATTTTATGTACAGAAGGATTGTTCGGAAGTATTTTTGCCGTGGCTTTAGGGATTGATGCATTGACCGCTAATATAGTTATTGGAGGGATTGTGATTATTTCTTCGGTTATGTTAGCAGAAGTAGATTTATCTGTTTTTAATAAGAAAAAAAATAGTGATTAGTGGAATTGATAAAGTTCGAATTTTATAGAAAGTAGGTTGAAAAATAAAAATTTTCAACCTACTTTGGTCAAGCGATGAATATTAGTGTGAAAGGTAAGGTTTTTTATGAGTTTAGAATTTAGAACAGCAACGAAAGAAGATGTAGGAACAATATTATTTTTTATTCATCAATTAGCGGAATATGAAAACATGACAGATGATGTTGTTGCTACAGAAGAGTTATTGACAGAGTGGATTTTTGAAAAAGAAAAAGCGCAAGTTATTTTAGGTTCTATTGATGGGAAAGATATTGGAATTGCTTTATATTTTAATAATTTTTCTACATTTTTAGGGAGAGCAGGCATCTATTTAGAAGATTTATTTATTTTAAAAGAATATCGTGGAAATGGTTATGGTAAAGCCTTTTTAAAGAAATTAGCAAGTATCGCCGTAGAAAATGGATATGGACGTTTAGAGTGGAGTTGTTTGGATTGGAATCAATCAAGTATTGATTTTTATTTATCTTTAGATGCTGTGCAGATGGATGAATGGACTACCTACAGATTAACTGGAGACGCTTTAATTTCTATGGCACAATAAATATTACTTTTTATGGCGTAGCCATAAAAAATAACGCAGAACGGTTTGTGCGGGATAAAAAGTAACCAATAAATTGCAAAATTGAAATAAATACAGTATAATAAAACAAATGTTTGGGTGAATGCAGGAAACAATATTTTAGATGCTGAGAGAAAGGTATGGTTGTACAATGATTAATGAAACTTATAAAAGTATGTTACAAGGAAAATCAGTGATTAGAGAATTAAGTGAATATGCTAACGCTAGAGGAAAAGAAATTGGCTATGAAAATGTATTTGATTATAGTTTGGGTAATCCTAGTGTGCCATGTACACAAAGCTATACAGACACTATGATTGATTTATTGTCTCATGAAAGTCCTTCAAAACTCCATGGTTACAGTCCTTCTTTAGGAATTGAAAATGTGAGAGTTACTGTTGCTGAGAGTTTGAATCGAAGATTTGATATGGATTATGAAGCGAAACATATCTTTATGGCATCAGGAGCAGCCAGTGCGTTGGCCCATGCTCTCCGCTGTGTGACAAAACCAGGTGATGAAGTGATTACCTTTGCTCCATATTTTCCTGAGTATGGTCCATATGTCAATATGACGGGAGCTAAATTATCTGTTGTCCCTGCTAATACAATAGATTTCCAAATCAATTTTGAGGCATTTGAGTCATTATTAAATCCAAATGTAAATGCCATTTTAATCAATACTCCTAACAATCCATCGGGAGTCGTTTATAGTGCTGAAACGATTACAAGATTAGCTGAAATCCTATATAAAAAACAAGAAGAATATGGACACGATATTTTCTTAATCAGTGATGAACCTTATAGAGAAATTATTTTTGACGGTGCAACTGTTCCATATCCTAGTAAATTTTATAATAATACTATTTCTTGCTATTCTTTTTCTAAAAGTCTAAGTTTACCAGGTGAGAGAATTGGATATCTTGCAGTGAATCCAAAAGCTACTGATGCAGATATTATCGCAGTTATGTGTGGTCAAATCAGCCGTGGAATTGGACATAATTGTCCTGCTAGTAGTGTACAATTAGCAGTTGCCAATGTAATTGATGAAGTCAGTGATTTATCTGTTTACGAAGATAATATGAATTTATTATATGATGCATTGACTAAAATTGGATTTGAAGTAGTTAGACCAGGCGGTACATTTTATATTTTCCCCAAAGCGCTAGAAGAAGATGCTACTGCATTCTGTATAAAGGCTAAGAAATACGATTTGATTCTAGTACCAGCTGATAGTTTTATGTGTCCTGGATATTTTAGAATGGCATATTGTATTGATACAGAAAAAGTAAAACGATCGATTCCAGTTTTAGAAAAATTTGCAAAAGAGGAATATGGATTATAGAGAGATTTCGTTACTTTTTACGGTATGGCCGTAAAAGTAACGAGATTTATGCTTTGGTTTTACAATAGTTATTATAGTTGTTTTTTAACAATACCATTTAAGTGAAAGGAATTTGAATGCAATGATTGCATATGTGAAAGGCGAGTTAGCAGTTGTTTTAGAGGATAACATTGTTGTGGAAACAAACGGCATCGGATATAACATTAAGGTGCCCACAGGGGTATTATCCTATTTGCCAACAATTGGTTCTCAGGTAAAAATACATACCTATACTTATGTGAGAGAAGATACCTTTTCATTGTATGGTTTTTTAACTTTAGATGATTTGTCTATGTTTAAGTTATTGATTACTGTAAATGGAATCGGACCAAAGGCTGCCCTGGCTATTTTATCTTGTATGAATGGAGATGAATTGAGAATTGCAATTATTTCCCAAGATGCGAAAGCAATTGCAAAAGCACCAGGTGTAGGTGCAAAAACAGCTAGTCGTGTGATTTTAGATTTAAAGGATAAAGTCTCTATCGAAGATACTTTAATTCATAAAGAAAGTGAAATATATCAAGAAAAAAATGCCAATAATAACGTGGCAGGTATTACAAATGAGGCGATAGAAGCTTTGGTAGCTTTAGGATATTCTTCTAGTGATGCTTTAAAAGCTGTAAAAAAAGTAAATATCAGCGAAGGTATGAATGTAGAAGGATTGTTAAAGTTGGCATTAAAAAATATGTTTTAGGATAGGTTGCTATGGAAAGACGAATAATTGAAACAAACTTAATAGAAGGCGATATTAAGGTGGAAGGTAGTCTACGTCCACAATTTTTAAAGGATTATATCGGCCAAGAAAAAGCAAAAGAAAATCTAAAAGTTTATATAGAAGCCGCAAAGATTCGTCAAGATGCTTTAGACCATGTTCTGTTTTATGGACCACCAGGTCTTGGCAAAACTACATTGGCAGGGATTATCGCCAATGAAATGGGCGTGAATTTAAAGGTTACAAGTGGGCCAGCAATTGAGAAACCAGGAGAGATGGCGGCTATCTTAAATAATTTACAAGAAGGCGATTTGCTGTTTGTAGATGAAATTCATCGTTTAAATCGTCAGGTAGAAGAAGTACTATATCCAGCTATGGAAGATTATGTGATTGATATCATGATTGGGAAAGGTTCCTCTGCTAGATCGATTCGCTTAGATTTACCTAAATTCACCTTAGTAGGAGCAACTACTAGGGCCGGACTTCTAACAGCACCACTACGAGATCGCTTTGGTGTTGTCCATAGATTAGAATTTTATACAATAGATGAATTACAAGTGATTATCATTCATTCGGCTAAAATTTTAGGGGTAGAAATTGAAGCTGGTGGAGCACTTGAATTAGCCAAAAGAAGTAGAGGGACACCACGTCTTGCTAATCGTATCTTGAAAAGGGTTAGAGATTTTGCACAAGTGCGATATGATGGTGTGATCACAAAAGAAGTTGCAGATATAGCACTTGATTTATTAGATGTTGATAAATTGGGATTAGACCATATCGATCGTAACATTTTATTGACCATGATTCAAAAATTCTCTGGAGGACCAGTTGGTTTGGATACATTAGCGGCTGCTATTGGAGAAGATTCAGGGACTATTGAGGATGTATATGAACCATTTTTGATAAAAAATGGCTTGATTAATAGAACACCACGTGGTCGTGTGGCAACAGAACTAGCTTATCTTCATTTAGGACTTGAAAAATCATAAGCATTTGATATATAATAAGAAAAGGGTAAAAATAAATTTTCACCCTCAGCGTCTGTGGTATCACCCTTGCAAGCAAGTGAAATCACTGGACTTAGATATGTGAAAATATAACTTTCACAGTGAAATGATATCTATCACTTAAAGTTGTAGACTTTAAGAAAGGGGACGGACAATCATATGGTAGAAAAAACAGATGTGGAAGTTATTATTGATGGTAAGAAATTAAACATTTCAGGAAGTGAAAGTGCAGAGTATATACAAAAAGTTGCTGCTTATATTAATATGAAGATTAGTGAATATAAGAAAATCGATGGATTTAAACGTCAATCTGTGGATACGCAACATATGTTATTGCAACTAAATATAGCGGATGAATATCTGAAGCTAAAAAATCAATTTGATGAGTTAGAAGAAGAGATGGTTGCAAAGGAAAAAGAATTATATGACTTAAAACATGAGTTAGTAATATCTAAAGTGAAATTAGAAGAACAAGAAAAAGATGCTGATGCCTTACTTCACGATTGTACAGAACACGAAAAGAAGATTGTACGGTTGGAAACAGAGTTAAAAGAAATAAAAAACAGAAATAATTATAGAAAGTAAGTAATGATGCAATACCTTTTGAATCGTTACGAAAATAGATTATGCATCATCTACAAAACAAAAGATAAAAATTCTAAAGACTGTTTTTAACAGTCTTTTTCTATATATTATTGGGTGCTTTTTGGTGAAATCTTAGACCATTGAGAAGAAATGGAATAGAAGAAAGTTGTGGATATTAAATGAAGAAAGTGGAACTATTGGCTCCTGCTGGTAACTACGAATGTTTTCAAGCTGCGATACATGCAGGTGCAGACGCGGTTTACTTAGGGGGAGAAAAATTTGGTGCAAGATCCTTTGCACAGAATTTTACAGAAGAAGAATTATGTAATGCAATTATTTATGCACATTTATTTAACAGAAAAGTATATTTAACGGTGAATACTTTAATGAAAGATCATGAGTTGTCCGAGATTTATGATTATATATTGCCTTATTATCTTGTAGGTTTGGATGGGGTTATCATACAGGATATAGGCTTGTTATGTTTGTTGAAAGAAAAATTCCCATTATTAGAGCTTCACATAAGTACGCAGATGACAGTTACTGGTGAAAGAGCTGCTAAATTACTAAAATCTGTAGGAGCTGTGAGAATTGTTCCTGCCCGTGAATTGTCACTTCTTGAAATCAAACAAATGAAGGAAGCAGTCAATATCGAAATAGAAACATTTATTCATGGCGCTATGTGTTACGGATATTCTGGTCAATGTTTGTTTAGCAGTATGTTAGGTGGACGTAGTGGAAATCGTGGCAAATGTGCAGGTTCTTGTAGACAACCTTATCAAAGTGAAATCAACGGGAAGTGTTCAGAAATCAACTATCCTTTAAGTCTAAAAGACTTATGTACCATTGATTTTATTCCTGAAATGATTGAAGCAGGTATTGATTCCTTCAAAATAGAAGGCAGAATGAAAAAACCAGAGTATGTGGCAGGTGTTACAGCAATGTATAGAAAATACATTGACCTATATTACAAAACTCATAAAAAGACATTAACGATTATGAGTGAAGATCGAAAATTATTAGAAACACTTTATATTCGTTCTGAAATTCATGATGGATATTACAAAAAGCACAATGGAAAAGAAATGGTTACTTTAGATAAACCTGGTTATAGTGGAAATGATGAATCGGTTTTAGAGTATTTAAGGAATAAATATGTGTCTAAAAAGATGCAAAAAGAAATACATGGATATCTGACTTTGCATATTGGAGAAGCTGCAATATTACATGTTTTTGATGACAATCATAGCATCACGGTTTCTGGTGGAATGGTAGATGTGGCACAAAAGCGTAGTATGACAGAAGAAGATGTAAAAAAACAGGTATTGAAAACAGGAACAACTAATTTTTGTTTTTCTGATTTATCAATTGACATAGATGATAATATTTTTATTTCAATTAAAGCATTAAATGAATTGAGAAGAGAAGGACTAGAAATTTTTGCGAAAGAATGCAACAAAGAATTGTTTCAAAAGCGTGAATCTAGTATTTCAAATCCATTATCAGTCAATACTGTACCTAAAACTAATGGACAAGCAATAGATAAAGACATAGAGTATTCTTATAATTCGCAGCTTCATATTAGTGTGATTACAAAAGAACAATTAGAGGTGATTGCTAAAAATCTTTACAGTGGTAGAGTATATGTACCAGCTGATTTATTATGGGAAGCAAAGGACAGTCAAAGTATAGAAAAATTTGAAATGATTTTAGAAACATTTCATAAGGATGTAGCGCTATATTTAGAACTTCCACCAATTGTAAGAAAACGTGATGATACTTATTTAGCATATATTATGGAAGTATTAAATCGTCATCAGTTTACAGGTGTCTCTATTGGAAATCTAGAGACTTATCAATGGTTAAAAGATACTTGTGGATGGCAAGGAAAGATAAATGGAAATCATAATTTATATTTATGGAACCATCAAACGCTATCTTTTTGGTCAGATAAAATCAGTGATTACTGTGTTCCATTGGAACAAAATTATAAAGATACCTTAAAATTGGCAAACAAGCAAGCAGAATATATGGTATATGGTCGCATTCCAATGATGGTATCAGCTAATTGCATCAAAAAAACAAATGGCATTTGTCATTATAAAGGGAATGAAATTGTTAGTGCTTATGTAGATCGTTTTCAAACAAAATTTCCAGTGTTAACAAATTGTAATCACTGTTTTAATATCATATATAATTCGGTGCCGTTATCGCTACATCAATATATATTAAAAATGAAAAAAGATGGATTTGTAAGTTTTCGTATAGGATTTACTGATGAAAATACAAATGAAATACAATCTATTCTTCAACTTTATCAATCAATTTTAGATTCAAATACAGTGATTGAATCTAAAATACCAAAAAACTACACAACAGGACATTTTAAAAAAGGTGCACTATAATGCAACAATATATTACAGAATTATCAAAATATTTCATCACATTATTTATGGCATTTTATACCTTAGAATGCTTTTTAGTATTTAGACATAACGATGAAGAGTCTAGATCAAGTAATTACATAACGCAATGTATTTACTTGTTTTTGATTCAATTTCTTTCCTTTCTCACATTATGCTTAGAAACAGGACAAATTGAATATTTATTTTTCTACGCTTTTTTACAAATTGCAATATTTGCAACAATTATTTTATATCATATGATTTATCCTAGTATCAATCGGCTGACCATACATAATATGTGCATGCTTCTTGGAATTGGTTTAATTATGTTATCTAGAATTGATATAGATAAGGCTTTCAAACAATTTATGATTGTTGTAGTTTCGTTGATTTTTGCATTGATTATTCCAGTATTAATTCGTAAAATGAAGTTTTTACGAAATTTAGGGATTTTATATGCATGTGTGGGAATTTTAGCATTAGGGATCGTCTTAATTTTAGGGCAGGTAACATTAGGCTCTAAAATTTCTTATACAATTGCTGGTGTTACAGTGCAACCATCTGAATTTGTCAAAATTATATTTGTTTTCTTTGTAGCTGCTATGTTACAAAAATCTAATTCTTTTAAAAATGTAGTACTAACAAGTGTGCTAGCAGCTACTCATGTGTTAATTTTAGTGCTATCAAAAGATTTGGGAAGTTCTTTGATATTTTTTATTGGTTATATCTTTATGCTTCTCATTGCTACAAAAAACTATTTGTATTTAATGGCAGGATTTTTATCTGGTTCTGTTGCCGCCTATGTGGCTTATAAGATTTTTTATCACGTACAGGTTCGTGTTTTAGCATGGCAAGATCCTTGGAGCGTTATCGATAATGAAGGTTATCAAATTACACAATCCTTGTTTGCCATAGGAACTGGTAGTTGGTTTGGTATGGGTTTGTATCAAGGAAACCCTCAAGATATTCCCTATGTAGAGACTGATTTCATGTTTTCTGCTATTGCGGAAGAATTTGGTACAATTTTTGCTATCTGTATGATTTTAGTTTGTGTAAGCTGCTTCATTATGTTTATGAATATATCGGTGTGTTTAAAAGATCAATTTTATCGCTTGATTGCAGCTGGCTTAGGTGTTATGTATATTTTTCAAGTATTTCTTACAATTGGTGGTGGTATTAAATTTATCCCATTGACGGGGGTTACTTTACCCCTTGTAAGTTATGGTGGCAGTAGCGTGCTCACTTCGTTGATTATGTTCGCTGTGATTCAAGGATTATATATGGTTAAGCAGGATGAAGGGAAATAAATAGATTCATGAAAAAACAAGATAGAGCATCTCGTAAATTAGAAAAAATAAACAAAAAGAATAAAAAGCGCTTAAAGAGAGAAGTGATGTTCACCACATATTTCTTTGTTTTTCTCTTTATGGGTATGATTGGATACCTTGTTCATTTTGTGGCAACTAATGAGCAAGAATTAATTAATAATAGTTACAATAGCCGTCAAGAATTATTAACTGCTGAAAATTATAGAGGCTCCATTTATAGTGCAGATGGGGAACTTTTAGCGTATACAGATTTTTTAGAAGATGGTAGTGAAATTAGAGAATATCCTTACGAAAATTTATTTTCCCACATTGTTGGTTTTTCTACGAAAGGGAAAACGGGAATTGAATCCTTAGCTAATTATTACTTGATTAATTCCAATATTTCATTATCCACTAAAATTTCGAATGAAGTTGCTGGTGAAAAAAATCCGGGTGATAATGTTTATACAACCTTAGATACACAACTACAACAAATTGCAAGTGATTATTTAGGCGTATATAAAGGTGCTGTTATTGTCACCGAAGTGGAAACAGGCAAAATCTTAGCCATGGTATCAAAGCCTGATTTTGATCCTAATACCATAGTATCCGATTGGGATGATTACGTTGCCGATACAGAAACTTCGGTATTGTTAAATCGTGCCACACAGGGTATTTATCCTCCAGGTTCTACTTTTAAAATTATTACAGCATTGCAATATATTCGCGAAAATCCAGATACCTATAGCAATTATTCCTACCAATGTAATGGTATTATTAATTTTGCAGATAGTTCCATTAGTTGCTATCATGGTTCCGTACATGGTAGTGTGAATTTGATGACTTCTTTTGCTAAGTCCTGCAATACTTCTTTTACGAATATAGGATTGTCTTTAGATAAAGATTCTTTTCAAGATACGTTAACACAGTTGCAGTTTAATCAAAATTTGCCATTAGATATCAACTATTCAAAAAGTAGTTTAACTGTTTCTGAGGATACATCCGATGATAATATGATGCAAATTTCTATTGGTCAAGGAATTGTGCAAATGACACCCATCCATCTACATCTTATTACTTCGGCTGTAGCAAATGATGGTGTTGTTATGACTCCATATGTGTTAGATAAGGTAATAGCAGACAATGGAACTACTGTAAAGCAATTTTCTTCAAAAGCTGCGACTACTTACATGAGCACAGATGAGGCTGCAATCTTAAGAGGTCTTATGGAAGATGTTGTGTTAGAAGGTACTGCCACAAAATTAGATGGATTATCTTATACTGCGGCCGGAAAAACTGGATCTGCAGAATTTAATGCGGTGGCTGAAGATTCCCATGCATGGTTTACTGGATTTGCACCAGTGGACGACCCTGAAATTGCTATTACGATTATTGTAGAAGGTATTGGATCGGGTGGTGATTATGCGGTTCCTATAGCAAAAAGATTATTTGATTGTTACTTTTCGGTGGAATAGCTTGCCTTATATAAAAAAGTGTTCTATACTATACACAATGTAGTATGGATTTCACACTTAGACAGGAGGTATTGCGATGATAGAAGCAATCAGTTGTGGCGGTGTGGTTATATACAGAGGTAAAATTTTACTTTTATATAAGAATTATAAGAAGAAATATGAAGGTTGGGTATTACCAAAAGGGACTGTAGAACGAGACGAAAAGTATCATGAAACTGCTTATAGAGAAGTGTTAGAAGAAGCGGGAATTTCAGCTGCTATTATACAATATATTGACAAAAGCACATACTCATTTACTGTGCCAGAGGGTATCGTAGAAAAGGATGTACATTGGTATTTAATGATGGCAGATAGTTATTTTAGTAAACCACAGCGTGAAGAGTATTTTGTTGATTCGGGTTTCTATAAATATCATGAAGCATATCATTTGTTAAAATTTTCAAATGAAAAACAGATATTAGAAAAAGCATATGCAGCTTATGTAGAATTAAAAAGAAAGAAACTTTGGAAGCATGAATCTTAAACTTAAGAAAGAAGGCGTTTATGCGCCTTCTTTTACTCTATACAATTATGCTTCATCAAATTTTATTCTACGCTATCGTAATCTTTATTTCTTGAGCTATAACAGAAAGGATTTCTATATGAAATTTTATCACAAACTTTATGTGGGAGATAAGGTGAAAAATTTATTATTAATTAAGAATAAGCTGCGTATGGGGATTGGAACCATAAAGGTATATATCATTTCTCTTTCCAATGGAACTGATCAGCTTGATATTTTTCATGCTGGATTATTAAAGCAAAAATATTTACGAAGTCATACATGTTACATCATTGGAATAGCTAGTAGCTATCAAGAGGCAATTCAAATGGTTGTGGATATCACAAAAGAAGTAGTACAAGAAACAGGAACTGCTGATATAAAATCCTATTTATTGGAAAAAATAAAGGATAAACATCTGTAATTTTATCCTTGCAAGCAAGTAAAATTATTAGACTTAATTATAAAAATTTAGAAGGGTATGGTTGTTTTTATATGTGGATGCTGCTTTTGAGTATTTTAAAAATAATAGGTGTAATCGTTCTTTCTATATTAATTGCTGTAATCGTCATATTGTTGTGTGTTTTGTTTATCCCTATCTATTATAAAGCAGAGGGGCAATGTGAAGAGAAACCCTTTTTTAAAGGGAAAGCCAGTTGGCTTTTTCCAATAGTGAGGGGTATAGCAACTTATGAAGAAGAATTACATTATGAGTTGCGCGTTTTCGGTATTAAGGTATATGATAATTTAGAAGAGAAAAAAGAGAAAAAAAATAAAAAGCAAAAAACAAAAAGTAAAAAAATAAAAAGTAAAAAAGCAAAAAGTAAAAAAGCAAAACGTGACAAGGTTAATAATCGTGAAGAGCATAAAACTAGAGATGAAAAAAAAGCAATAGAAGTAGATAAAAAAGATGGAAATATAAAAAAGACAGAAGATAGTATAAAAAAGACAGAAGATAGTATAAAGAAAACAGTACTGATTCATGAGAAGAAAGTTGAGAGTGAAAAAAGTAGTTCTAGTAAGAGAGAAAATGTGATACCTTCCACAAATACTTTCTCAGAAAATACTGAAACATTAAAATCTGACAAAGGGTTATTTGAAAAATCACTAAACAAATTTATCACCAAGATAAATGCGATCAAGCAAAAAATAATAAATATATACAAAAAGATTGTATGTCAAATTAGGGGTACTTATGGTAAAATAAAAGAGATTTTTAAGAACATATCATATTACTATGAACTTCTCCAAAGAGAATCAACGAAAGAAGTGATTCGAAATGTGTTAGAACAAGTATTTCGCTTGTTAAAACATATTTTACCCCAAAAATGGATTGTATATCTTGATTTAGGGTTTGATGATCCAGCTACATTGGGTAATGTTTTTGCTATACACGGTATGTTATATGGAATCATTGGAAAACATATTGATATTACTCCTTATTGGGAGGAAGAAGTATTACGTGTAAAGGGTAATGCAAAAGGACGGATTCAAATCATTGTAATTATTATTTGTGCATGGAAATTATTTACAGATAAAGAGCTAAAAAGATTATTGCGTATTATAAAAAAGGAGGATGTGTAAATGGCAGAGAATAATTTTGCTTCAGTTATGGATTCATTATTGAAGGGTGTTGATACTGTATTATCAACGAAAACGGTAGTAGGTGAGGCTACACAGATAGGCGATACCATTATTTTACCATTGGTTGATGTTTCTTTTGGATTGGGTGCTGGTGCAGGAACCAATGACAAGAAAAATGCTGGTGGTGGCGGCGTAAGCGGCAAGATGACACCAAGTGCAGTTTTGGTTATAAAAGATGGTCAAACAAAATTAGTTAACATTAAAAATCAAGATGCTGTTACTAAAGTCTTAGATATGATTCCAGATGTCATTGATCGTTTTACTACAAAAAAACCTGAAATGATGGATGATGATAAAGCAAAGGATATTGCTTTTCCAGAAGAGTAAAAAACATAATTAAATATTTGTTCAATATAAGGGCTCTATTTCAAAAATAGGAGCTCTTTTTATATAGTGACAGGTTACATGTGAAGTATAACCTTTTTTTGTCAAGATTTGATGTCCTTGTGAATATAGTAGTAATAAAGATATCCAATTGGAGAAACTTATGCGAAGAACTTTGGGCTTTATTGCATTCTGGATTGCAATAGGCATGTTAATTATGATATTTATAACCAATAAATTGGTAGGTAGCCTTTTGATTGCATTAATTATGTTAGTAGGATATTTATTATACAATTGTCGGTAAAAGAGCAAAAAAAAGAACCCATCCCTTAGGATTGGTTCCTGTTTTTAAGAATTAAACTCTTTCTACTTTGCCAGATCTGATACAGCTAGTACAAACGTGCATTTTTTTCGCTGCTCCGTTTACTTTACATCTAATACTTTTAACATTTGAATTCCAAATATGATTGGATCTTCTATGAGAATGGCTGACGTTATTACCGAAATGTACGCCTTTACCACAAATATCACACTTTGCCATGTTGACACCTCCTAAAACAATATTAGTCTTTCTTTACGACTCACAACATTAGTATGATAGCAGAATTTAAAAATAAATGCAAGCGAAAAAAGAATTTATTCTAAAAATTTTCCAGTTTTTTGTGTTTTCTTCAAATTTTAGTTCCATTTTATCACCAAAGCGGTTATAATAGGTTGTAATAAATATTTTGTAAAAGAAGGAGGTACCATATGAAAGGAACTTCTATTAATACACATATGGGAAACATAGTGATAGATAAAGAAGTTATCAGTCATTATGCAGGAAGCGTTGCCATTGAGTCTTTTGGTGTTGTTGGTATGGCTGGTGTGAGCATGAAGGATGGCTTGGTTAAGTTATTAAAAATGGATAGTATTACAAGAGGCATTGTAGTAAGTATGGAAGGCAATAAGCTAATCTTAGATTTTCATGTTATTGTAGTATATGGTGTAAATATTCTTGCTGTATCTGAAAACTTAATAAGTAATGTAAAATATAAAGTAGAAGAATTTACTGGTATTGAAGTTGAAAAAATCAACATCTTTGTTGAAGGTGTACGAGTAATTGATTAGGAGGAAATAACAAGTGGCTTTAAATAGTATCGATGCACAGTTGTTGGCAAAGATGTTCTTAGCAGGTGCAAAAAATTTAGAATGTAAAAAAGAATGGATTAACGAATTAAATGTTTTTCCTGTTCCAGATGGTGATACTGGTACAAATATGACATTGACTATTATGGCGGCAGCCAATGAGGTTGCTGGTTTTGAAAATCCAACAATGGAACAATTAGCTAAGGCTATTTCTTCAGGATCATTGAGAGGTGCTAGAGGAAATTCTGGTGTTATTCTTTCTCAATTATTCCGTGGATTTACAAAGGTTATCAAGGAAGAGAATGAAATTACGATTCCTGTGTTAGCAAATGCCCTCGAAAAATCTGTAGAAACAGCTTATAAAGCAGTTATGAAGCCAAAGGAAGGTACCATTTTAACAGTTGCCAAAGGTGCAGCTACAAAGGCCAGAGAACTTGTAGACGCTGGTGCTGATGACATGGCTGTTTTTATTGGAGATGTGTTAGACCATGCAGATTATGTATTAAGTCAAACACCTGAAATGCTCCCAGTTTTAAAACAAGCAGGTGTGGTGGATTCCGGCGGACAAGGCCTCATGGAAGTGCTACGTGGTGCTTATGATACATTCTTAGGCAAAGAAATCGATTTTACAATTACAGAAGTAACACCAATTGCCTCTACCATGACAATGGATGCTACATCAGAGGCAGATATTAAATTCGGTTATTGTACAGAATTCATCATCATGTTGACCAAAACGTTTAACATTAAGATGGAAATGGATTTTAAAGATTACTTAGAATCGATTGGTGATTCTATTGTAGTGGTTGCTGATGATGATATTGTAAAAGTTCATGTGCATACAAATGATCCGGGTATGGCGATTCAAAAGGCGTTAAAATACGGCGGTCTTGCAAACATGAAAATTGATAATATGAGACTTGAGCATCAAGAAAAAGTCGTTAAAATGGCTGAAAAAGCTAACGCTGAAAAGAAAGAAGTAGGATTCATCGCTGTTTCTGTAGGTGATGGTATGGATGAAATCTTAACAGGTTTAGGTGTTGATTATATTATTGCTGGTGGTCAAACAATGAACCCTAGTACAGAAGATATGGTAAACGCTATTGAAAAAGTAAATGCTGATAGTATTTTTATCTTACCTAATAACAAAAACATTATTTTAGCTGCTAATCAAGCCCAATACCTTGTTGAAGACAAGAAGATTATCGTGATTCCAACAAAAACAGTTGCACAAGGAATTACTGCAATCATAAATTATGTTCCAGATTTAACGGTAGAAGACAATGAAGCCACAATGCTTGAAGAAATTGCAAGGGTAAAAACTGGTCAAGTTACTTATGCTGTTAGAGACACTGTAATTGATGATAAGGAAATCAAAGAAGGTGACTATATGGGTATTGGTGATGATGGCATTCTTGCTGTTGATCTCGATTTGAGAACGGCTACCCTAACTATGGTTGATGAGATGATGAACGATGACTTAGAGTTAATTAGTATTTATTACGGTGCTGATGTATCGGAAGAAGATGCTGAAGATATTCGTGAAGAAATTGAAAATAAGTATCCTGCATGTGATGTGGAATTGCAATATGGTGGTCAACCAATTTATTATTATATTATTTCGGCAGAGTAAAGGGTGAAAATAAATTTCCCCCCTCAGCGTTTGTGATTTCACCCTTGCAAGCAAGTGAAATCACTGGACTTAAATATGAATAAATAGTACGATAACAATACAAAAGAAAGGGAGCTGAAATTTCAGTTCCTTTTTATTTTATAATTACAAGTAAAATAAACTGCCAGATAATAGGATATTCACATAAATATAGTTATTTCACGATGGGAGACTAGATGAAACTTGAAGATAAGATTTTAGAGTTAAAAGGTGTGGGTGATAAAACAGCCAAATTGTTTCAAAAATTAAAAATAAATACAGTACAAGAGCTATTACAATATTATCCCAGAGAATATCAAATCTATAAGCCTAAGGTATTTTTTGAGGAAATAAAAAACGGTGAAATGTGTGCAGTTGGTGGTAAATTAAAAGCTCCTGGCTTTGCTTCTAGAAAAATCAGAAATTTAATCATATTGTCTGGAAAAATTATTGTAGACTCCAATTGTAATCATAGGAATAAGAATATCATTCCACAAATAACGATTACTTTTTTTAATATGCCTTATATTAAAAAGACAATATTTGTTGGAAAACCATATGTTTTTTACGGTAAACTGATAGAAAAAAATGGTGAATTTATAATGGATCACCCAAAGGTATTTCAGTTAGAAGAATATGAGAAATTACTAGGGAAAATGCAACCAATTTATATGTTGACAAAGGGATTAACTAGCAATGGTATTCAAAAGCTAGTAAAGCAATGTTTAGAACGGGAACAATTGCTAGGGGAATATTTACCTCCTGATTTGTTAAAAGCAGAAGATTTGATTTCTATTAAGGATGCCTATTCATTGATTCATTTTCCAAAGAATATAGAACAGATGACACTTGCAAGAAAACGGTTAGCGTTTGATGAATTTTTCATCTTTATGTTATCGATCAGAAAAATGAAAGAAGAAAATAGAGGGATTCCAGTATCAAATCCCTTGCATACGGTAAAGGAAACAGATGAATTTTTGAATAAATTGCCTTATCAATTAACTCATGCACAGAAAAATGTATGGAAAGAAATGGAAAAGGATTTGACAAGTGTGTTTGCTATGAATCGCCTTGTGCAAGGTGATGTGGGAAGTGGAAAGACAATTGTAGCTTTCTTGGGTCTATTATTAGTTGCAAAAAATGGAAGACAAGGCTCTATCATGGCCCCTACTGAAGTGTTAGCTACCCAGCATTATGAAAATTTTGTTTCGTTAAATGAGCAATATGAGCTAGGAATCACACCGGTACTTTTAGTAGGTTCTATGAAAGCCAAAGAAAAGAGAGAAGCTTATGGTAAAATCGCTTCTGGTGAAGCAAATATAATCGTTGGCACCCATGCTTTGATTCAAGAAAAGGTTATTTATAATGAATTAGCACTTGTTGTTACCGATGAACAACATCGTTTTGGTGTTAGACAGAGAGAAAAATTGGCTTCAAAGGGGGATTCTGTGCATGTGCTTGTGATGAGTGCCACACCGATTCCTAGAACCCTAGCTATCATTTTATATGGAGATTTGCATATATCAGTTATAGATGAAATGCCTCTTGGACGAATGCCCATTAAGAATTGCGTGGTAAACACTAGCTTTAGACCAAAAGCCTATGAATTTATTACTAGTGAAATCGATAAAGGAAGGCAAGCCTATGTGATTTGTCCAATGGTAGAAGAAGGGCAAATGGAAGAGTTAGAAAACGTAGTAGAATATACGGAAAAACTTCGTAACTACTTGCCACCGAGAATACAAATTGCCTATTTGCACGGTAAAATGAAAGCTGCTGAAAAAAATACAATTATGGATGATTTTTCTAATGGAAGAATACAGGTGTTAGTGTCTACTACGGTCATTGAAGTTGGTATTAATGTTCCTAATGCAACAGTTATGATGGTAGAAAATGCGGAGCGATTCGGACTTGCACAGCTCCATCAATTACGTGGACGTGTTGGACGAGGGAAAGAACAGTCCTATTGTATGTTCATTTCTAGTTCCGATAACAAAAAAATTATGGATCGATTATCTGTATTGAATCATTCTAATGATGGATTTTTTATCGCCAATGAAGATTTAAAATCAAGAGGACCTGGAGATTTGTTTGGAATTAGACAAAGTGGACAGTTAGAATTTAAGATTGCGGATATTTATCAAGATAGCAATTTATTGATTCATGTAAGCCACTTGGTTGATGGTATTTTAGCTGAGGATCCAGAGTTGTTAATGGAGGAACATGCTGGTATAAAATCCTTATTAGAACGACAACTAACTTCCAATATAGAATTCCATACACTATAACAATACTGATGATAATTTATTTTGTAAAACTGTTACTGTTTTGTACATATATGGTTACAGGTCACGTGTGAATGGTAACCATATATTAAATTAAACTAAATTAATTGACTTTTATACAATATAATTATATTATATATTTTATTAAAAATATATTGTGATGAAAGAAGGGTTACAAAATTGAAAGTTGCAGTAATTACAGACAGTAACAGTGGTATTACACAGTATCTAGGAGAGGAACTTGGTATTTCTATTGTACCAATGCCATTTTCTATTGATGATGAGACTTATTTTGAAGATATCACATTGACAAGAGATGAATTTTACAACAAATTAACTAGCGATGCAACAATTTTTACTTCGCAACCATCATTAGGAGATATTTTAGATTTATGGAAATCTACTTTAGAAACGTTTGATGAAATTGTATATATACCAATGAGCAGCGGGTTAAGTGGTAGCTATGAATCAGCAGCTATGCTTGCTCATGAGTTTCAGGGAAAAGTCCAAGTAGTCAATAATTTAAGGATTTCAGTGACCTTGAAACAAGCGGTATTAGATGCCTTGTTCTTAGTAAAGGCTGGTAAAACCAGTATAGAAATCAAAGAAATTTTAGAAGAATCATCGTATCAAGCACGTATTTATATTATGGTTGACACCTTATATTATCTAAAAAAAGGTGGTCGTATTACAGCAGCTGCTGCTGCCCTAGGCACTATGCTAAAAATCAAACCTGTTCTGCAGGTGCAAGGAACGAAATTAGATGCCTTTGCTAAGGCAAGGACAAGCAATCAAGGAAAAACATTAATGATTAATGCCATCAAGCATGATCTTGCTACTTGTTTTGAAAATGTAGATCCGTCTTTGATAAAATTGTCAGTTGTCCATAGTCATAACGAAGAAATAGCACTAGAGTGGAAAGCAGAAATAGAAGCTTTATTTCCAGAATATGAAGTAGAGTTAGATCATCTTTCCTTAAGTGTTGCCTGTCATGTGGGACCAGGAGCCTTAGCCATAGCAGCTACAAGAATTTGTGATTAACCATGTATAATATATAATAAAAAGTTACAACCTATCATTAAAAACCAGTAATGGTATACGGTTTTAGGTTGTATTTTTGTGTCTTTTTGAATATTTGTTTGATTTTTAAAAGTAATATGATATAATACCAATCGTACATATGTTTTGTTTTATAAGAGAAAGGGGTTTGTTTTTATGGCAAACAATAATTATGATGCATCAAGCATCACTGTGTTAGAAGGATTAGAGGCAGTTAGAAAACGCCCAGGTATGTATATAGGAAGTGTTTCTACAAAGGGTTTAAATCATTTGATTTATGAAATTGTAGATAATGCGGTAGATGAACATTTAGCAGGATTTTGTAATACAATTTCTGTATTTTTAGAAGCAGATGGTTCTGCAACTATAGAAGATAATGGACGTGGTATTCCAGTAGAACTGCATGAAAAAGGAATGAGTGCAGAAAGACTTGTTTTTACTACATTACATGCAGGTGGTAAATTCGATGATTCTGCTTATAAAACCAGCGGTGGTTTACATGGTGTAGGTTCCTCAGTTGTAAATGCATTATCTACTAGATTGACAGTACGTGTCAAAAAGAATGGACAAATTGTGGAAGATAAATACCAGCGAGGTAATCCTATCGTTGATTTAATAGAAGGGTTGCTTCCAGTGGTTGGAAAGACCAAAGAAACAGGAACTATTGTCAATTTCTTGCCAGATGATACGATCTTCGATAAAATTAGATTTCGTGAAGATGAAATAAAAAGTCGATTACATGAAACGGCATATTTGAATCCTAATTTAACCATAGTTTATGAAGATCGAAGAGGAAAAGAAGTTGAACATATCGAATATAGTGAACCTGAGGGAATTATCGGTTTTATAAAAGATATGAACGGTGCAAAAGAAACAGTTCATGATGTGATTTATTTAGCAGGTGAAAATGATGGGATTTCTGTTGAGGTTGCCTTTCAATATACCAATGAATTCCATGAAAATATTTCAGGATTTTGTAATAATATTTACAATGCGGAAGGTGGTACCCATCTTACTGGGTTTAAATCTATCTTTACAACGGTGATTAATAATTACGCTAGAGAATTAAATATTTTAAAGGAAAAAGATAATAATTTTACTGGTGCAGATGTGAGAAATGGGATGACAGCAGTAGTCTCTATTAAACATCCTGATCCTAGATTTGAAGGTCAGACAAAGACTAAATTAGATAATCAAGATGCAGCGAAAGTTGTAAGTAAAATTACTGGGGAAGAAATCACCAGATATTTTGATAGAAATGTAGAAATTTTAAAAAATGTGATTGGATGTGCTGAAAAAGCTGCAAAAATTAGAAAATCAGAAGAAAAAGCAAAAACAAACATGCTCACCAAACAAAAATTTTCTTTTGATTCAAACGGCAAATTAGCAAATTGTGAATCTAAAGATCAAAGTAAATGTGAATTATTTATCGTAGAAGGTGATTCTGCCGGTGGTAGTGCTAAAACAGCCAGAGATCGCTCTTTTCAAGCTATTTTACCAATTAGAGGTAAGATATTAAATGTAGAGAAGGCAAGTATCGATAAAGTATTAGCAAATGCAGAAATCAAAACTATGATTAATGCATTCGGATGTGGGTTTTCTGAAGGATTTGGCAATGATTTTGATATTACAAAATTACGATATGATAAGATTATTATTATGGCTGATGCAGATGTGGATGGTGCACATATCGCTACCTTACTATTAACATTATTCTATCGCTTTATGCCAGAATTAATTTTCGAAGGTCATGTTTATTTGGCTATGCCACCTTTATATAAGGTGATGCCTACAAGAGGAAAAGAAGAATACTTGTACGATGATAAAGCGCTAGCAAAATATAGAAAAACACACAAATCACCATTTACCCTACAACGCTATAAAGGATTAGGTGAAATGGATGCGGAACAGCTTTGGGATACTACATTAGATCCTGAAAATAGAAGATTAAAATTAGTAGAAATAGAAGATGCAAGATACGCATCAGAAGTGACGGAAATGTTAATGGGCTCTGATGTACCACCCAGAAAAGCATTTATTTATAAGTATGCGGCAGAAGCAGAATTAGATGTATAGGTAAATGTTAATATCATTTATATAGCAATTTTGTTTTTTTGCTTAGTGATGGAGCATAGAGTGTGAATGAAGATACAGAATTGAGGTTAAGTATGCAATTACAAGAAAATATTATAAAAACGGATTATTCCGAGGTTATGCAAAAGTCCTATATTGATTATGCTATGAGTGTTATTGTTGCTCGTGCTTTACCAGATGTTAGAGATGGACTGAAGCCAGTACAGAGAAGAACTTTATATGATATGCATGAATTAGGCATTCGCTATGACAGACCATATAGAAAAAGTGCAAGAATTGTAGGGGATACCATGGGTAAATATCATCCTCATGGAGATAGTTCTATTTATGATTCTCTTGTAGTAATGACGCAAGCATTTAAAAAAGGAATGCCTTTAGTAGACGGACATGGAAATTTTGGTAATATCGAAGGAGATGGTGCTGCCGCCATGCGTTATACAGAAGCTAGGCTGCAGAAAGTAACACAACAAGCATTTTTATCCGATTTAGATAAAAATGTAGTTGATTTTATTCCTAATTTTGATGAAACAGAAAAAGAGCCTAGTGTACTGCCTGTAAAATTCCCTAATTTACTAGTCAATGGGGCAGAAGGTATTGCTGTTGGTATGGCAACCAGTATTCCACCTCATAATTTGGCTGAAGTGATTGATGCTACAACAGCCTATATGAAAAATGAAGAAATTTCCACAGAGGAATTAATGAAGTATGTGCAAGGTCCAGATTTTCCTACTGGTGGAATTGTAACCAACAAAGATGAACTCCTAAGCATTTATGAAAAAGGTGCAGGAAAAATCAAAGTCCGTGGAAAAGTAGATATTGAAAAAGGTAAGGCTGGAAAAACAAATATTATTATTTCTGAAATACCATACACCATGATAGGTGCTAATATTGGAAAATTTTTAATGGATGTTGCAAATCTATCAGAAAGCAAAAAAACTACAGATATTCTAGATATTTCAAACCAATCATCCAAAGAAGGCATTCGCATTGTGATTGAGTTACGTAAGGATGCCAATGTAGATAATTTTATCAATCTACTTTATAAGAAGACAAGATTAGAAGATACTTTTGGCGTGAATATGCTTGCTATTTCTAATGAAAGACCAGAAACAATGGGATTAAAGCAAATTATCAAAGAAAATGTGGATTTTCAATTTGAGACAAATCGCAGAAAATATGAAAATTTATTAGAAAAAGAAATTGAAAAAAGAGAAATTCAAGAAGGTTTAATTAAAGCTTGCAATGTAATTGATTTGATTATTGAAATCTTGCGTGGCAGTAAAGATCGTAATATGGTAAAAAAATGCCTTGTTGATGGTACTGTAGAGGGTATCAAATTTAAGGCGAAAGAATCTAAAATTATGGCATCACAACTTCGTTTTACAGAGAAGCAAGCCAATGCCATTTTAGATATGCGCCTTTACAAATTAATCGGATTAGAAGTGGAAGCTTTGATGAAAGAACATAATGAAACAGTAGCTAATATTTATCGTTATGAGGATATTCTTTCAAATAAATCATCTATGACACGTGTGATTATCAAAGAATTACTAACCATCCGGAAAGAGTTTGCAAAACCTAGACAAACAGTAATAGACAATTGTAAAGAAGCAGTATTTGAAGAAAAGCCAGTACAAGAAATGGAATTGGTTTTCTTAATGGATCGCTTTGGCTATGCAAAAACAGTAGATGTAGCTACTTATGAGAGAAATAAAGATGCCGCCGATTCAGAAAATAAATATGTATTCCGTTGTATAAACACTGGTAAGATTTATATTTTTACCAATACTGGACAATTACATTCTCTGAAAGTAAAAGATTTACCATTAGGGAAGTTCAGAGACAAAGGGGTTCCTATTGATAATGTAGGGAATTTCTCTTCTGAAAAAGAACAATTAGTTTTCATTACTAGTCAATTAGAATTAGGAGATAGCAAATTATTATTCATGACTCAAAAATCCATGGTGAAAATAGTGGATGGAAGTGAGTTTGATGTAGCCAAACGAAGTGTTGCTGCAACGAAATTAATGGAAGAAGATGAAGTCGTTCATATCGGCATTGTGAAAGAACAAAAAAATATTGTATTACAGACCCAAGGTGGCTATTTCTTGAGATTTTCTATAGAAGAGATACCTGAAAAGAAAAAAGGTGCAGTGGGTGTAAGAGGTATGAAATTGACAGGTCAAGATTTTGTAGAAGAAGTATATTATACACAAAATGGCGTTGAAAATTCTACTATTTACAAATCAAAAAATATAATTCTAAATCAAATAAAATTAGGAAAACGTGATACAAAAGGTGTTAAGATTAGGGTATAAATAAAAGTTACAGCTGGCACATGAGCAACAAAATTATTTGCATTTTTTGGAAAAATATTTTATACTTAAATCACATGATTTGAAGGAAGGATACAATAATATGAGAGTAATTGCTGGCACTGCAAGAAGTTTGCCCTTAAAAGCACCTGTGGGTTTAGAGACGAGGCCGACAACAGATCGCGTAAAGGAAACGTTATTTAATATGATAAATCCATTATTACCAAATGCTATTTTTGTTGATGTTTTCAGCGGTAGTGGCGGTATTGGTATCGAAGCATTGAGTCGAGGAGCTAGTAAGTCATATTTCATAGAAAATAATAGACAAGCATTATTGTGTATTCAAGAGAATTTAAGCTTCACAAAGTTAATGAATCAAGCTGTTATATACAATCAAGATGCAATAGGAGCCTTGTCTTTTATTCAAGAAGAATATGTAGATATTATTTTTATGGATCCACCTTATCAATCGGATTTAGAAAATTCTGTATTGAAGGCATTACAAGATAAATCCTATATAGACGATCAAACAATTATTATAATAGAGGCAAAATTAGAGAAAGATTTTTCTTTTGTAACGGAATATGGATTTTATGTAGAAAAAGAAAAGAAATATAAGACAAATAAGCATGTATTTATAAAAAAAGTGAGTAAAGACTGATAACCACGCATATTATAAACTTCTTATGTTTGTTGTATGACAAGCGTTGACGGTCTGTTAGAAGGGAATTAGAATTGATATGAAAGCAGCCATTTATCCTGGTAGTTTTGATCCTGTAACATTGGGGCATTTAGACGTGATTAAACGTGCCGCATCAATTTTTGATGAATTAACTGTAAGTGTTTTAAACAATACCGCGAAAACACCGTTGTTTTCCGTAGAAGAACGTGTTAGTATACTAGAAGAAGCAGTAAAAGATATGCCAAATGTAAAGGTAGAATCTTTTCAAGGTCTTTTAATAGACTATGCTGCATCTAAAGATATTCATGTTGCAATTCGTGGCTTACGAGCTATTACAGATTTTGAATTTGAATTGCAAATCGCACAAACTAATAAAAAATTATCAAATGAATCACTGGATACTATGTTTTTAACAACTAGTCTCGAGTATGCATATTTAAGCTCTTCAAGTGTAAAAGAAATTGCAAGTTTTAATGGCGATATTTCACAATGTGTTCCAGATTTTGTAGCAGATTTGATTTATGAAAAGTTTGGTCATCGAAGAACTGATAGTGAATAATATTAAGTTTACTGGTGGTGATTCTAAAAAGTATAAAAGGAGTGATTACTAAAATGGGTAGTAAATTAGAACAATTAATTGAAGCAATAGAAGATTATGTAGATGAGTGTAAATTCCAAACATTTTCTAGCACTAAAATTCTAGTCGACAAAGAAGAACTCATGTCCTTGTTACGCAATTTGAAAATGAAAACCCCTAACGAAATTAAAAAATGTCAAGAATTAGTTGATAGACAAGAAGAAATACTGAATTCGGCTCGTGTAAAAGCAGAAGCCTTGATTAATAATGCAACAATTCAAACAAATGAATTGATTAATGAGCATGAAATTATGCAAGAAGCCTATGCACAAGCAAATGAAATCGTTGTTTTAGCAACAAATCAAGCCCAAGAAATTCTTGATGTAGCCACAGTAGAATCTAATAACATGCGTGTTGCTGCCTGTGAATATACGGACGATATGTTGGCACATGTTGAAAATGTAATTGCTAGTGCAATGGAAAGCACAACCTTCAAATATGATGACTTAATGAAGTCATTAAATGAGTATTATGAAGTCATTGTTAGCAATCGTGCTGAGTTGTATCCTTCCGAGGAAACTGTAGAAGGTATAGCAGAGTAGTAACCACTATAAGAACTATCGTTTTCTGTATGATTAGTACATCTAATTTATTAAGTATAAAAAGAGAGCTACGATGACAGATTGTATTATTTTGTGGGATGCATATTCTCTGATGGATAAATTTGTTGAGTTAATCATAGTGTAGGTTTGTGCTATGCAAGATAATCCACCAAAGTGCAATAAAATCAAAATGATTTTGTAATCTAAATCTAGTGTTGCTAAAATATTAGCGCCTCCTGTGATTTCAGTTAAACAACAACTGATAGCATATAAGGTTTCAGGGATTTTTTCTCTTACAAAGGGTGAAAATAAATTTCCACCCACAACGTCTGCGATTTCACCTTTGCAAGCAAGTGAAATCACTTGACTTAAATAAGGGAAAATCATAAGCAGATTAAAAAAAATCATATACCCACCAAGTGTTGTAATAGCTTGTATACTAGAATGTATTGCATAATCAAAGGCATCTAAAATTGTTTCACTAGTATCTATTATTTCAAGGCTATGATCATCTTTTAAGTCTCGGAACTTTGTGTATCTTAATAGAAATCCATAGAGCAGAGGTATTCCATACATAGTAAAGAACACCAATGAAATTTCCTTGATTTGAAATAACGGAATGATAAAACCAAGAATAAATGTAGGTCCGATATTATTACAAAATGCTAATAATAATTGGGCTTCTTTTTTTGAGATTTTATGTAGATGATAGCTTTCAGCAATGATTTTAGCCCCCATTGGAAAGCCACATAAAAATCCTATTACCATACAATAAATGCAATCGTTGGACAGGCGATATACAGGAAATAGGATAGGTTTTAATAGAGCTGCTACTTTATAAGAAAGATTGGTTCTCAATAAGACGGCTGATAGGATCATAAATGGAAAAAGAGTTGGAATCATATTTTGAAACCATAAATACAATCCATTGGACGCAAAGGCTATCGCTATTTGACTATTTATTAAAATAATGATGAGAAATCCACATAAAAATAAAAATGTTATATTTTTTTTAAAAATCTTCCACATAAACTATCCCCAAATGACTTCAAATATAGTATACTACATTCTATGAGACTAGATAAATTATTATGTGATATGAATATAGGTACTCGAAATGAGATGAAAGAGTATATAAAAAAAGGTCGTGTTCGTGTAAACGAGCAAATAATAAAAAAGCCAGACACCAAGGTAAATGAGTACTGTGATCAGATTTACTTAGATGGTGTCTTATTGTTATTTTCGAAATATCAGTATTATCTGCTCCATAAACCTGCTGGATACGTGACAGCAACAAAAGATAATCTACATCCTACAGTGATGGAATTATTAGGGGAAGTAGCAGGAAAAAATTTAGCGCCTGTTGGACGATTAGACAAGGATACAGAAGGATTTTTGTTGATTACAAATGATGGAGAATTAAGTCATCGATTGCTTTCTCCTAAAAAACATGTTCCGAAAACATATTATGCTAAAATAGAGAAACCTTTGTCAGAAAAAGATTTAGAACAATTACAGTTAGGCGTAGATATTGGGGAAGAGAAATTAACAAAGCCAGCAAAGGTGGAAATCCTTTCTGAGTTAGAAATACATTTAACTATAATCGAAGGTAAATTTCATCAAGTGAAACGAATGTTACATGCAGTCGATAATGAGGTAATCTATTTAAAGCGAATCTCCATGGGCGGATTACAATTGCCAGAAGATTTAGAATGTGGCGAGTATATGATATTAGAAAGTAAAGATGTTGCAGTACTAGAGAATATAGATTGATAATTTTTAATCTATAAGAAATCTCTTTTAAGACAAATAAAAAGGAATAGGTTGTTATGATGTTAAAAAATATAAAAGCAGTGATTTTTGATCTAGATGGTTCTCTAGTAGATTCCATGTGGATATGGAAGGATATCGATATTATTTATTTGAAAAAATTCGGTATAGAGCTACCACCTGATTTACAAACATGTATAGAAGGAAAAAGTTTTACAGAAACAGCTATTTATATGAAAGAAAGATTTCAAATACCAGATACATTGGAAGCGATGAAGGCAGAATGGAATCAAATGGCATGGGAAAAATATTCCAATGAGGTTGATGTTAAGCCAGGTGTGCCTGCTTTTCTCGCATATTGCAAGAGAGAGGGCATTAAGTTAGGAATAGCCACAAGTAATTCTAGAGAATTAGTCAATCAAATTGTAAAAGTTTTAAGATTAGATGAATATTTTCAATCTGTGATGACTTCTTGTGACGTAGAAAAAGGAAAACCAGCACCTGATATTTACTTAGCAGTTGCAAAAGAATTACAGGTAAATCCTATGAATTGCCTTGTGTTTGAGGATATTGTTCCTGGTATTATAGCAGGTAAATCTGCTGGAATGAAAGTATGTGGAGTAGAAGATGCATATTCTATAACACAAAAAGAAGAAAAAATAAAATTAGCTGATTATTATATTTCCCATTATGACGAAATATTTTATGAAAACGAAGCAGTATCTTAAAGGATACGAAGATGGAGGTTATTAAATTTGAAAAATAAATTTTTACCCATTTCAAAAAAAGATTTGGAAGAACGTGGTATAGAACAACTTGATTTTGTGTATGTGATAGGTGATGCCTATGTGGATCATCATTCCTTTGGACATGCCATAATCAGTAGAGTATTAGAATCTCATGGATATAGTGTGGGAATTATTTCACAGCCTGATTGGAAAGATGAAGAAAGCATCTCTATTTTAGGAAAACCAAGATTGGGATTTTTAGTATCCGCAGGAAATATGGATTCTATGGTAAACCATTACTTTGTCTCAAAGAAACCTAGACCAACCGATGCTTATACACCAGGTGGAGTCTGCGGAAAACGCCCAGATCATGCCACTGTGGTCTATTGTAATTTGATTCGTCGTAGCTATCGTGAAGTGCCTATTATTATCGGAGGCATTGAAGCTAGCCTTAGAAGAATGGCTCACTATGATTATTGGGCAAATTCCTTTAAACGCTCTATTTTATTAGATAGCCAGGCAGATTTATTGTCTTATGGTATGGGTGAAAAATCAATTATAGAAATAGCCGATGCTTTACAGGCAGGTATTGATGTAAAAGATATTACCTTTATTGCTGGCACTGTTTATAAAACGAAAAATCTGGAACATATTTATGATTATAAAATATTACCTGATTATACCACAATGAAAGCTGATAAATTATCCTACGCAAAAAGTTTTCAAATACAATATGAGAATACAGATCCCTGTAATGGAAAAAATTTGATTGAAGGCTATCCAAATGGACAATACGTAGTGCAAAATGCGCCACAAAAGCCATTAGAAATGGGCGAGATGGATGTAATTTATGAATTACCATTTATGAGAACCTACCATCCAAGTTATGAGGCTCTAGGTGGTGTTCCAGCAATCAATGAAATCAAATTTTCACTTACCAGCAATAGAGGCTGTTTTGGTGGCTGTAGTTTTTGTGCCCTTACCTTTCATCAAGGAAGAACAGTGCAGGTGAGAAGTCATGATTCCATTGTGAGAGAAGCCGATTATATTATAAAGGACAAAGATTTTAAGGGATATATTCATGATGTAGGAGGTCCTACTGCTAATTTCAGAGGTCCATCTTGTGAAAAACAATTAGAACACGGTGTTTGTAAAAACAAGCAATGTTTATTCCCGACACCTTGTAAAAATATGGATGTGAATCATAGTGATTATTTAGCCTTACTTCGTAAGCTGAGAGCCTTACCTAAGGTAAAGAAAGTATTTGTCCGATCGGGAATCCGTTTTGACTATTTGATGGAAGATAAAGACGATACTTTCTTCCGTGAATTGGTAAAATATCACATTAGTGGACAATTGAAAGTAGCACCGGAACATATATCTAATGTAGTACTTTCCAAAATGGGTAAACCTGCAAATGAAGTTTACGAAAAGTTTCAAAAGAAATATAAAAAACTGAATGATGAGGCGGGAATGAATCAATTTCTTGTTCCTTACTTGATGTCCTCTCATCCAGGCTCTACTTTAAAAGAGGCCATTAAATTGGCTTTATATTTAAGAGATTTAGGATATATGCCAGAACAAGTACAAGATTTTTATCCTACACCTTCCACTATTTCTACAGTGATGTATTATACCGAAGTAGATCCACGCAATATGAAGCCTGTTTATGTTTGTAAACATCCCCATGAAAAAGCAATGCAACGTGCTTTGATACAATATCGTAATCCCAAAAACTTTGATTTGGTGATGGAAGCATTGCGACTAGAGGGTCGAGAAGATCTAATCGGATTTGGACCTGAGTGCTTGATTAAACCAAGAAAATTTGCTTATCAAAATAAAGATAAAAAACAAGTAACTACGAAAGATAAAAAATCTACAACAAAAGGAAACAAGAAACCGAATGGCAAAGGAACTAATAGAAAAGTAGATGATAATAAATTACATTCTAAAAAGAACACCCACAAAATTGATGATAATAAAGGGAATTCGAAAAAAAGTAACTTAAAAGTAGACGACAATAAAATGAATTCGAAAAAGAATAACAAAAAGGCGAAAAAGAACACCACTGGTGGCGATTGGGTTCTAACAAAAGGCGGTGGACCTAAAAAAAATACCTTTGGCAGCAAAAACAAAGCGACTGATTTTTCTAAAATGAATCGTGGGAATAAAAGTTTTAAGAAATAAAGCTATTCAGATATAGTAGAACGTTATCATGTGATAATATATAGCTGAACTCTTTCAGATAAATGATTATCTAAGATTTGCTATATGGGAAGGAATTTGAACACATATGAAAAAGATTAAAAAAGGAGAGTATGGTTATATACCGTCTCAAACCAAATTAGAAATTATAAAGACAGTGGGTATGTATGGACTTTCTATCCTTATTTTTGTAATGGGCTATATCAGTACAGGTGATAAAGCTAATTTATTGACAATTGTAGCAATTTTAGGTTGTTTGCCAGCCAGTAGAAATGCAGTTAATATGATTATGTTTTTACGTGCAAAGGGATGCAGCCAGGAGCTCCATGATGCTATTGGTAATCATGGAAATGGATTGTGCCAATTATATGACTTATACTTTACTAGCTATGATAATAATTATCAAGTGAGCCATTTAGTAATTGAAGGTAAAAATGTGGTAGGCATCTCTGAGTCACTAAAAACTGATGAAAAGAAATGTAAAGAACATATAGCTTCTCTTATGTCTTTAAATGCATTTCATGACTATAGTATAAAAATATTTAAAGATACTACAAAATATTGTACTCGTTTAGAACAATTACAGGTGTTACATGATAAAGAACATTCTAGTGATAAAGTTGCTGTTTTATTGCAATCCATTTCATTGTAGATCACTTTTTTCTACAGCAGTTTATCATACTATAAGTGATTAGTGATTCTCATTACAAATCATGTATGAACTGTAAAATAAGTGCTACTACTAGCAGCAGAAAGGGTTTTTACATGCGTCAAATTACCATTAAAGAAAATGAAGCGGGACAACGTCTTGATAAATTTCTACATAAATATTTAAAGGAAGCACCCAATAGTTTTTTATTTAAAATGATGCGAAAGAAAAATATCACTTTGAATGGTAAAAAAACAGAAGGCCGTGAAATGTTATCGGTAGGAGATCAAGTTTCATTTTATTTAGCAGAAGAAACCATTGAAAAATTCAGGGGAAATATAGCCTTCGTTACCAATCAAAATCTAGAATATACAAAAGCATATAAAGAATTAGGTAATATTCCTATCATATTTGAAAATCAACATATTTTATTATTAAATAAACCATCTGGTATATTAACACAAAAAGCCAACCCTACTGACCTTTCTTTAAACGAATGGTTATTAGGTTATCTTTTGGAAACGAAACAGATAACAGACGAGGAGTTGCAGACCTTTAAACCCTCTGTTTGTAATCGTTTAGACCGTAATACAAGCGGTCTTGTGGTTTGTGGAAAATCACTTATTGGTAGTCAAACTATGAGCAAGTTATTAAAGGACAGAACATTACATAAATTTTATCGTCTTTATGTGAAAGGTTGTATTGAAGATTCTTTGGAATTGGATGGTTTCTTATATAAAAACGAACAAACCAATAAGGTTTCTATTGTCAAAGAATTAAAAGAAGGGCAGTCCACAAAGGAATATGTACCTATTGTGACAAGATATACCCCTCTATATCATACAGATTCGTATACTTACTTGGAAGTAGAGTTGGTTACAGGAAAAACACATCAAATTCGTGCCCACTTAGCAAGCATCAATCATCCCTTAGCAGGTGATCATAAATATGGAGATAAAAAATGGAATCAAATGCTAAAGTCTCTTGGTATCGAAGATCAAATGCTCCATGCATATCGACTTCAATTTCCACATATGGAAGCTCCATTTGAAGAGATCAGTGAAGCTGTGTTTCTTGCAAAAGAACCAGAAATTTTCAAGAAATTATTTTCAAAAAGCAGCAATGATTGAGAAAATTTATGAATCGTTACAAATAGGTTACAGATCACACGTGACCTGTAACTATACAAAAATCCATTTAAAATTGCCTGCGACAATGGGATTTTACATGTACTGTTCAATGTTGAACAGTACATGTATTGATTCATCATTTTCATACGTACTATGCAGTAAATGCATAGTACTGTGTGAACAGTAACACAAAAAGTACTTCATTATAAAAGGAGAAAATATATTTACAGAATATATTGAGAAAAGAAAACCATGGCAACTTGGAATTCCAGAGGACTACGAGGTTCAACCTTAGAAGACTTATTAAATCGTACAAATGAAAAGTACGCCGATAGCGGGTTAGCATTGATACAAAAAATTCCAACTCCAATTACACCCATTCGTATTGACAAAGAAAATAGGCAGATTACCTTAGCCTATTTTGAACAGAAAAGTACAGTTGATTATATTGGCGCCGTGCAAGGTATTCCTATTTGTTTTGACGCCAAAGAATGTGCTACCGATACCTTTGCTTTACAAAATATACATGAACATCAGGTTTCTTTTATGGAAGCCTATGAGAAGCAGGGGGGTGTTGCTTTCTTTATTATTTATTATACCCATAAGAATCAATTTTATTATTTACGATTACATAAATTACTGGAGTTTTGGCAACGCGCGCAATCAGGGGGACGGAAAAGTTTTCGTTATGATGAGTTAGAAGAAGAATACTTCATGTCCTCTAAACAAGGACTTATGGTGCCTTATTTAGATTATGTGAATACAGATTTACAAACTCGTACTTTGTAGATTGACATAGGGTAAAAACTAAGGTATACTATGTTTGGTTTAACGAATTAGCGAGTTACCATGCTAAAGTGAATGGAGGGACTTATGAGTAAACGATTGATTCATACACCAGAAGGTGTACGTGATATATATGGTGCAGAATATGCTAGAAAATTGCAAATAGAAGATAGGTTGCATAACACATTGTTATCTTATGGATATCAAGATATCCAAACACCTATTTTTGAATTTTTAGATGTCTATGGAAACGAAATTGGTACCACACCTACCAATGAACTATATAAATTTTTTGATAAAGAAGGAAACACATTAGCTTTGCGTCCTGATTTTACGCCATCTATGGCAAGATGTGCTGCTAAATATTTTATGGATGAAAAAGAACCTATCCGTTTTTCTTATAAAGGAAAAGCCTTTACCAATACGTCTAATTTACAAGGAAAATTAAAAGAGTCTACACAGATTGGGACAGAATTAATCGGTGATGATTCGGTAGAAGCAGAGGCAGAAATGATTAGCATGGTGATTGAATCACTTTTGCAAGCTGGTTTAACAGAATTTCAAGTAAGTGTTGGTCAAATAGATTTCTTTAAAGGATTATGTGAGGAAATTCAACTTACGAAAGAAATAGAAGCTATGGTTCGTGATTATATTTCGAACAAGAATTATTTTGCGGCAGAAGAATTGTTGATTCATGAACAAGTGCCTAAATCAGCCATTCATAAATTATTGAGGGTTGGTGATTTGATTGGTACGTATGAGATTTTAGATGAAGGGGAAGCTCTTGTTACAAATCTACGCTCTAAAGGGGCTATTAAACGTTTAAAGGACTTATATAACGTATTGAAAGCATATGGTATTCAACGATATGTTTCTTTTGATTTGGGCATGTTAAGTCAATATCACTATTATACTGGAGTGATTTTTAAAGTATATACTTATGGTGTAGGTGATGTGATTGTCAAAGGTGGTCGATATGATAACTTATTGATTCAATTTGGTAAAGATGCTGCTGCCATTGGTTTCGTTATTCTTGTAGATGATTTTATGCAAGCATTATCAAGACAAAAAATTGAGGTGCCTTTGAAGAATAATAATATTTTGATTGTATATAAAAAAGATAATTTTACGAAAGCTTTAGAACAAGCAAAATTTTTGCGTGGTAGTGGAAAAAATGTAACACTTATTCAATGGAAATTGGAAAGTACAAAAGAAAATATGGAAAATTTTGCTAGCAGAACACTACAAAATGATATCATATTTATGATTGAATAGATTCGATTAGGAATGAAGTTTTGAATCATGTATTTTAGAAAGAGATGGTTATGACTATGTGTGAAGATAGATACCTAACATTTGCCTTAGGAAAAGGTAGATTGGCCAATAAAACGCTAGAATTATTAGAAAATATAGGGATTACTTGTGAAGAGATTAAAGATAAAAATTCTAGAAAGTTGATTTTTGTAAATGAAGAACTAAAATTAAAATTTTTCTTATCGAAAGGTCCTGATGTGCCTACTTATGTAGAGTATGGTGCTGCTGATATCGGTGTGGTAGGTAAGGATACCTTATTAGAAGAAGGAAGACAGGTATATGAAGTCTTGGATTTGGGGTTTGGTGCATGTCGTATGTGTGTTTGTGGACCTGCCAGTGCTAAAGAACTATTACAACACCATGAAATGATTCGTGTATGCAGCAAATATCCTAATATAGCAAAAGATTACTTTTATAATAAAAAGCACCAAACGGTAGACATTATCAAATTAAATGGTTCTGTGGAATTAGGACCCATAGTTGATTTAGGAGATGTGATTGTTGATATTGTAGAAACTGGTTCCACTTTAAAAGAAAATGGATTAGAAGTATTAGAAGAAATCTGTCCACTTTCTGCTCGCATGATTGTGAACCAAGTAAGTATGCAAATGCAATCAGATCGTATTAAAAAATTGATTGCAGATTTAAAAAAACAGATTGAAGGATAAGAGGGTTATATTTTCATGAAGACAATACAATTAACACCAGAAACAAAAAAAGATCTTCTCAATGATTTATTAAAAAGAAGTCCTAATAATTATGGAGAATATGAAGAAATTGTAGCTGATATTATTTATCAAGTCAGAAAAAATGGAGACCAGGGCATCTTTGACTATACCAATCAATTTGACCATTGGTTGCCAACTTCGGAAACCATCAAGGTAACAAAAGAAGAAATTGATGAAGCTTATACCTATATGGAACCTAAATTTGTAGAAGTGATGAAACGAAGTGCTGAAAATATTCGTGCTTTTCACTCTAAACAATTACATAATAGCTGGTTTGATCCAAAAGAAGATGGTACTATATTAGGTCAAAAAATATTGCCTATTGAGAAAGCAGGTGTCTATGTACCAGGTGGCAAGGCTGCCTATCCATCAAGTGTATTGATGAATGTAATTCCTGCAAAGGTTGCTGGAGTACCAGATATTATTATGACAACACCAGCAAATGGAGAAGGCAAAGTCAATTCTGGCACATTAGTGGCAGCAGATATTGCAGGGGTAGATCAGATTTATAAAGTTGGTGGAGCCCAAGCTATCGGTGCCATGGCATTTGGAACAGATAGTATTCCAAAAGTAGATAAAATCACAGGACCAGGAAATATTTTTGTAGCTTTAGCAAAAAAAGCCTGTTTTGGCTATGTAAGTATTGATTCTATTGCAGGGCCAAGTGAAATCCTAGTGATTGCTGATGAAACGGCCAATCCAAAGTTTGTAGCAGCAGATTTATTATCACAAGCAGAACATGATGAATTAGCAAGTGCTATTTTAATTACTACTTGCGAATCCTTAGCAATAGAAGTTTCCAAGTGGGTAGATCATTTTGTTGCTACCTTGTCACGTACAGAAATTATGCAAAAGTCATTAGATAATTACGGCTACATTTTGATTGCTAACGATATGGAAGAAGCCATTGAAGCTGCCAATGAAATTGCGTCAGAACATTTAGAAATTTTAACAAAGGATCCTTTCCAAGTAATGACTAAAATTAAAAATGCAGGTGCGATTTTCCTAGGAGAGTACTCATCAGAGCCTCTTGGTGATTATTTTGCAGGACCTAATCATGTGCTTCCTACAAACGGAACTGCTAAATTTTTCTCGCCATTAAATGTGGATGATTTTATGAAAAAAACTAGTATTATTTCTTATTCAAAAGAAGCTCTAGAAAAAGTTCATGAAGATATAGAACTATTTGCATTAAAAGAGGGGTTAACAGCCCATGCAAACTCTATCAAAGTTCGTTTTGAAGAATCTTAGATAAGGGAACCGCTAAAAAATCTTAGCACTAGAGTTATTAGAAATTCATATAAGAAAAAAGGAGAGTGATTCATATGGCTAGAATACATACTGTTACAAGAATTACAAAAGAAACTGATATTCACATGACTTTAAACATTGACGGCATGGGTATGGGAAATAGCTCCATTGCCACTGGTATTGGTTTTTTTGACCATATGCTAGAAGGCTTCGCCAAACATGGATTTTTTGATTTAGATGTAAAGGTGGATGGTGATTTAGTGGTCGATGGACACCATACAGTAGAAGATACAGGTATTGTATTAGGTGAAGCAATCAAACATGCTATCGGAGATAAAAAAGGAATCAAACGATATGGTTCATTTATATTGCCTATGGATGAAACATTGGTACTCTGTTCCCTTGATTTGTGTGGCAGACCTTATTTTGCTTTCGATGCAGAGTTTTCATCACCAATGGTAGGTGATTTAGATACCCAATTAATTCGCGAATTTTTCTATGCAATCTCTTATGCTGCTGGTATGAATTTACATATTAAGGTTCTCTCAGGTAGTAATTGTCATCATATGATTGAAGCTATGTTTAAAGCTTTTGCGAAAGCTTTAGATGAAGCCACTACAAAAGACAGAAGAATTGTAGATGTATTGAGTACAAAAGGTAGTTTGTAATTACTGTTCACACAGAAAATGTGGGGTAAGTACAAAAATCCCATTGCCGTAGGCAATTTTCAATGGGTTTTTGTATGGTTACAGGTTATAGGTGAACTGTAACAGTTTGTCAATTTAATAATTATAGAATGGAGAGATCATGACACAAAAGAAGTTAATCCCCTGTATCTATTTATATAACGGAAATGCTGTGAAAGGATTTGGAGATAGTACCATTATTCATACAGATCCAGTCAAATATGCAAAAAAATTTGAAGAAAGTGGAGCAGATGAATTAATCATTTTTGATTTTTCAAAAAGAGATGCAGAACACGAACAAGCACTCGACTTGATTAAAGAAATCTGTGAAACAATAGAGATACCTGTTACAGGCGCAGGTAATGTATGGCGTATGGAAGATATCAAAAAATTATTATATGCAGGTTGTAAAAAAGCAGCACTTAATTACTCAAAAGACGGAAATGTAACAATTACGGAAGAAGTATCTAAAAAATTCGGAAAAGAAAAGATAGTGGTATCCATTAAAGATCCTGTGGAAATTGTAAATTTTCAAGATATTATTAGTGAATATGCTTGTGAACTGCTGTTATTAGAACCTACCACATTTAAAGAAGCAGCAAAATTATCCCCACTGCCTGTGGTTGCAGTACTGCCTGAGATTTCACTAGTGAAATTTATAGAAACTATGAAGATGGATGCTATTCTTGGAATATCTGGTGACATGATCAACCAGAATGCTAGTGAGTTTAAGGCTTTGAAGCAACTTTTGTCTGAAAATGGAATAGAGATGGTAGTGGAAGATTCTGTTTTGAAATGGAGTGACTTCAAATTAAATAGTGATGGTATGATTACAGTTGTTGTGCAAGAATATAAAACAGATCAAGTGCTTATGGTTGCGTATATGAATCAAGAAGCATATGAAAACACTATTGCAACCGGTAAAATGACTTATTGGAGCCGTAGTCGTAATGAACTATGGGTAAAGGGCGAGACTAGCGGACATTACCAATATGTAAAAGAGTTAACAGCTGACTGTGACTTAGATACCTTACTTGCAAAGGTGACACAAGTGGGTCCTGCATGCCATACAGGAAGCCATAGTTGTTTTTTTCAAGAAATCATTCCAAATGAAAATCCAGAAACTAACCCATTGAAAGTTTTTGAAGATGTTTTTGCAGTGATTATGGATAGAAAAGAAAACCCAAAAGAGGGATCTTATACCAATTATCTTTTTGACAAAGGCGTTGATAAAATTTTAAAAAAATTAGGAGAAGAGGCAACCGAGATTGTAATTGCTGCTAAAAATCCAAATCCTAATGAAATCAAATACGAAATTTCAGATTTTCTCTATCATATGATGGTGCTGATGGCAGAAAAAGATGTTACCTGGGAAGAAATTACAAAAGAATTAGCAAAACGTTAAGGAATTGAAACAGTTATAAATTTTATCTATATATTTTTGAAACAAAATAAATTATAGATAAAGATAAATGTTATTACCATATATTACTAAGGAAAAATCATATATTCGTATATGATTTTTTTGTATTCTATATTATGATAGCAATTGAGAATTAAAATCTAAAAGATAAGTTTGATTCTTACAGTCAAAGTAATTATAGTGTGAGGACATGAATGTATAGACTTTGACTTTTACGATCAAGGTTACAATATTAGGTGAAAGTGAAGATGATAGCTATGAATAATAAAGTAGTATTACGAGGTTTGATTACCCTTACAGTGATTTTAAATTTAATATATATTTGGTGGCGAACTTGTTTTACCATTCCAAGTAATCAAACATTTATAGGAGATTTTTTTGCTATTGGATTGTTATTAGTTGAAATTTTAGGATTATTTGAATTATATACACATTTTTACGGTTTAGTAAAAAGAAAAATTCCAGACTGCCCTCAAATAAATGAAGTTTTATTTCCCCATGTTGATGTATTTATTGCAACTTATAATGAACCAGTTGAACTCCTTCAAAAAACAGTCAATGGCTGTATTCATATGAATTATCCAGATAAAAATAAAGTGCATATTTATATTTGTGATGATGGTGCTAGAGATGAAATGAGAGATATGGCTAAAAAAATGGGTGTATCTTATATTTCCAGACAGGATAATCAGGGCGGAAAAGCTGGCAATTTAAATCACGCTATGTCTCATAGTACATCCCCTTTGATTGCAACCTTCGATGCAGATATGATTCCCATGGATGACTTCTTATATGCCACAATTCCTTATTTTCTGGCACCTAATAAAGAAGGTGAAAATAATAGAAATCCCAACAAGGGAAAGGTGGGTTTTATCCAAACACCACAAAGTTTCTATAACTTAGATTTATTTCAAGCCAATTTATATGCAGAAGATGATATCCCTAATGAACAAGATTATTTTTATAGAAATATACAGTTATCTAGAAATTCTAATAATACTCCTATTTATGGTGGCAGTAATACAGTGATTTCTAGAGAAGCTCTATTAGAAGTAGGTGGTTTCTACACAGAATCTATTACAGAAGACTTTGCTACTGGCATGCTGATACAAAGTAAGGGTTACAGTTGCTATGCACTGCCTACTGTACATGCTTCAGGTATGTCCCCAACTGATCTGAAAAGTTTATTTAAACAACGGGAACGATGGGCTAGAGGTTGCATCCAAACAGCTAGAAGAATGAATTTTCTCTTTATGAAGGGATTAAGCATCAAGCAAAAAATCAGTTATTTGTCATCTGTTATGTACTGGTATTCTAGTATCAAACGTTTCTTCTTTATTATGGCACCGATTGCCTTCTCTGTTTTTAGAGTTGCAATTGTAGCTTGTAGTTTTATTGAAATTTTATTATTTTGGTTGCCTACTTATCTGATTACAAAGTTTACCTTAAATAAATCATCAAGTCATGTGCGTAATACAAAATGGAGCAATATTTATGAAACCATTATGTTTCAATCATTAATTCCCGGTGTTATTTTAGAAACATTAGGAATTGCAAAAAATAAATTTTCAGTCACAAGAAAAGATAAAGTGGAAAATGACAATCAATATCGTTTAATGCAATCCTTACCATTTATTATTTATATTTTCCTTTCTATCATCGGTATATATAATATTATTTTATATTCCTATTTACATCAAACGGTTACGTATTTCGTTTTATTATATTGGTTAGTGGTTAATTTGCTTAATTTAGTTATTGCCTTGATATTCTTGTTGGGAAGAATGAAGAAACATAAAGAAGAACATATTCGAGCCAGTGTTCCTTTAGAATTTTCGATTGGTGGTCACAAGATCAAAACAAAAACTAATATGGTATCAGAAACAGGTTTTTCTTTTGGAATCAAAGAAAACTTATACCTTCAACAAGGAGAGTGCATTACTGCAAAATTTTCCGAAGTATTTAAACATGCTACTTTTTCTAGTAAAGTAAAAGCTACATTTGTATCACAATCAAAAAATAATAATCATTGGGAATATGTTTTTCAAATCAATGAATTGACGGAAAAAGAAAAGAATAATTTGAATTATATGATTCATAATAGATTACCAATTTTACCACAGAAAATGATAAACAAATCTAGTTTATTAGAAATCATATTTTTAAATATTAGAAGACGTATCGTTAGCTAAAAAACAATCGACAATTTTGTCGGTTGTTTTTTGCTTAAAATTGAATAGATATGGTTACTAGACCTAGATATGAGAAATTGTTTTACATAAAATAAAAATTAATTGCTATTTTTTAGTGCTAGTATTATACTTAAAGTAGTCTTGAATAGGTTGAAAAAATATTTTTAACCTTCTCATTGTCTTCACGAGGCAAGAGGAAAGTCTATGAGAAAGGGGTAGTAAACATGGGAAAATATGTATGTTCCATCTGTGGGTACGTATATGATGAAGCTGTAGGTATTGCAAAAGAAGGTATTTTACCTGGAACAAAATGGGAAACTATACCTACAGATTGGGTCTGTCCATTATGTGGTGCAACAAAAGATAATTTTCATCTAGAAGTACCAAAAGAAGCAAGTACGGAAAGTAAGACAATCGTTCCTTTAGTGAATGATCAAAAGGAGTTATCTCCACTTGAAATTAGCATCTTATGTTCTAATCTTTCAAGAGGATGCGAGAAACAATATTTATCAGAAGAAGCTGCATTGTTTACAGAAATAGCTGATTATTTTAAAGGGATCAGCCAACCTGAAGAACAAGCCGATATGGATACTCTACTCAATTTAATTGAGAAAGATTTAAATGAAGTATTGCCAGCAGTAGGAGAAATTGCAGAAAAATCCCATGATAGAGGTGCACTTCGTGCATTAACATGGAATGGTAAAGTATCTTTGATTTTAAAATCTCTTCTAAGTCGCTATCAACAACTAGGTAATGAAATGGTGGAGAATACTGGCGTTTACGTTTGTACTATCTGTGGATTTATCTATGTAGGCGATCAGTTACCAGAACTTTGTCCAGTTTGTAAAGTACCTAATTACAAATTTGAAGAAGTGAATCAACGGATAACTGACTAGTGTATTCCTTAGGGAAGATAGTTTGTTGCAGTTCACAGAAGACCTGTAACGATAGTTTTTCAGATGAAGAGAAAGGATGTTTTATATGAAAAAACAATATGCTGTAAGAAATATTAGTCTTTGTACAAAAGATTGTTTATGCCTGTATGTCTGTCCTACAGGTGCATCAGATACAGAAAATAGTATCATTGACACAGAAAAGTGTATTGGTTGTGGAGCCTGTGCTAATGCCTGTCCTTCTAAGGCTATTTCCCTTGTGCCAAGAGAATTACCTCCACAACAAGAACATGAAACAGTAGTAGAAGATGCTATGAAAGTTTTATTGCGTAGTAAAGCCATACAAGAAAATGTAGCTTCTGCCTTACCAAATAAATTAGCAGTAGCAATGGAGAAGTCAAATCGTATTATGGGTGAAGATATTATTCGTGAAGCAGGGTATATGTTACCACAAAGTGCTAATACACGGATATTTTTACAAAATTTGGAAAAGAATATAACAGATGATGCTTTCCCAAAAGAAGCAGTAGAAAAATTATTAACAATATTAAAAACAAATCAACCAATGGAGGAAATGAAAATGGAAAAATGGAAATGTGGTGTATGTGGTTATGAACATGAAGGAACAATGGAGGCAGGATTCGTCTGTCCAATCTGTAAACAACCAGCAAGTGTTTTCAATAAAATTGAAGATGCAGTCATCGAAGAAGTTGTTACAAATGAAGTTTCTGTAGAAGATGCAAAACCATATGCTGGCACAAAAACACAGGCAAACTTAATGGCAGCTTTTGCTGGTGAAAGTCAAGCGAGAAATAAATATACTTACTTTGCATCTGTAGCTAAAAAAGAAGGATACGAACAAATCTCTGATATTTTCTTAAAAACTGCTGCAAACGAAAAAGAACATGCTAAAATGTGGTTTAAAGCATTAGGAGAACTTGGAAATACTGCTGAGAACTTAAAACATGCAGCTGACGGTGAAAACTATGAATGGACAGATATGTATGATCAATTTGCAAAAGATGCTGAAGAAGAAGGTTTTGCTGATTTAGCTGAAAAATTCAGAGGCGTTGCAAAAATTGAAAAAGCACACGAAGAACGCTATCGTGCACTACTTAAAAACGTAGAAGAAAAAACAGTCTTTGCAAAAGAAAAAGAAACTCTTTGGGAATGTAGAAACTGTGGACACTTAGTAATCGGAAAACATGCTCCAGATGAATGTCCTGTTTGCAATCATCCAGAAAGCTACTTTGAAGTGAGAACAGAGAATTATTAAATAATATATCTACAATTAACAAATATATAAAAATAGCTTTCAGTTTAACTGAAAGCTATTTTTCCATGTTGGAGTATCATTTTATCCATTGCTGTTACTTTCGTTTTTTAGTATATTGTTGCTATTAAAAGTTAAATGAATACTAATTTACAAAGTCTTCAACATTATATTATTATACGTCAATCGTATATCTATATAAGAAAAGATTACGCAGATTGATTTTAACAGGGGAGGATAAGATTATGTCGTACGCAAATGGAATGGCAGCCATTAATCTAGAAATGCCTGATATGGTGCCAAGAACAGAATACTCAGTGGATAGGAATTGGCCTTTAATAAAGGCTGTAACAGGAATTGATGTAAGTCCTACAAGTTCAGTGGAGGAACAAATTAAAGCTGGTTCTGCGATTCGAAAAGCTTGGGATTATGGCTTTCGATGGAATATTTTAACAGATAGAAGAGCCCTTGATAAATGTAGAACTAGCATGGGTCACGCAGATTATGAAGAAAATGGCAGCGATTATGATAATGAAGTATATTGTCCCTTTGAGGATCCAGAAGATGCATTAGATTTTCAACCAGAAGAAGTCTATGGTAAATTAGATCATAGTAAGCTAGTCAAAGATTACAATGATAATTATCAGAAGATGGTTGATGAAAGTCCTGATTGTGTCAATACTACTGGTATTTACATTTCTCCAGTTTCAGGATTAGTTGAAATTTTCGGATGGGACATTATGTTGATGGCAATGGGCATTGATGCGGAAGGGTTTGGCGAAGTAGCTAACCGCTATGCGAAATGGATGCAACAATATTTTAATGCCTTAGCTGATTGTGATACAAAAGTTGTAAAAATCCATGATGATATCGTATGGACAGCAGGTCCTTTTGCACATCCCGACTGGTATCGTAAGTATATTTTCCCTAATTACAAAAGATTATTTGCGCCATTACATGAAGCTGGTAAGAAGATAATATTTACTTCTGATGGTACATACGATGTTTTCATTGATGATATCGCAGACTGTGGCATTGATGGTTTTGTTATGGAACCAACCACCAATATGGCTTATATCGCTGAAAAATATGGCAAGACACACTCTTTTATCGGCAATGCAGACACTAGAATCTTACTCAGTGGTACAAAGGAAGATATCTATAATGAAGTAAAAAGATGTATGGATATTGGTAAAAAATGTCCTGGATTTATTATGGCTGTAGGTAACCATATTCCTGCTAATACGCCTATTGAAAATGCATTATATTACAATGAAGTCTTTGAACAGATGAGAAAGAGATAGGATACGCAATAGTTTCGTTATAGATTTTAATATAGTTATGCAACAGCGCCAGTGATTACACTCTTGCAAGCAAGTGAAATCACTGGACTTAAATATAAAAAAAGCAAAATTCTTAAATGATATTTTGCTTTTTTATTTATTTACGTGGATATAGGTATTATATTCTATTTTTATTTATATATTTTATATAACTAGTATTGTACTAATTATATAACTAGTATTTATATAAAATACAGAAGTGAAATAATTAAGAGGTAAAATCTTAGTATTTCATGTATTAGAATATCTATTAAGGAGTATCATTCAAATGGAAAAAACACCAACAGAACGAAAATTAGAATTAATTCAAAATCTTAGAAATGAACAAAATGCAAATGCTGGTAAAATGCGTACACGCGCAAATATTTTATATGGAGAAGAAGGGTTTAACCTTCCTACCAAAAACGGAGTAGCACAATCTTACTCTAATAATTCAGAATCAATGACTATGACATCTTCCACAGAATCTGTCAGCACCTTTCGTTTGCGGTTATTATGTGCTATTTTTCTATTTGTCTGTTTCTTTTTTATGGATAGTAGAGATTATCAAATCGGAACGTTTAGTAGTGATATGATTTTAAATGCCATGAATCATGAACTTACTATAAATTCAATTGATTTTATGCAGTAATTAACGTATACTAAGGATTATGCCTTACTAAAGGTGAAAACACGTTGAAATTAGTTTAGGAGATAAGAAATGCCAGATTATAAGTTAGCATTAAGTGATGAAATATTAATGACTGTTGATAAACCAGCTCGTTATATTGGTAATGAAATAAATTCTGTAATGAAAGACAAAGACCAGGTAGCTGTTCGATTTGCTATGTGTTTCCCCGATGTTTATGAAATTGGGATGTCTCATTTAGGAATTCAAATTTTATATGATATGTTTAATCAATTCCAAGATGTATGGTGTGAAAGAGTATATTCACCATGGGTGGATTTAGACAAAATCATGAGAGAACATAATATTCCTTTATTTGCGTTAGAATCACAAGACCCAATTAAAGAATTTGATTTTTTAGGAATTACAATACAATATGAAATGTGCTACACCAATATTTTACAAATATTAGATTTATCACAGATTCCTTTATTGGCTTCTGAGAGAAGAGAAGAAGATCCTATTGTGATTGGTGGAGGTCCATGCGCCTTTAATCCAGAGCCTATTGCTGACTTCTTTGATATTTTTTATATTGGTGAAGGGGAAAGCCAATATGAAGCATTGTTAGATGCTTATAAAAAGAATAAGGCAGCAGGTGGAAGTCGTGAAGATTTCTTATATATGGCCTGTCAAATACCAGGTATGTATGTACCTAGGTTTTATGAAGTGACATATCATGAAGATGGTACCATTAAAACATTTTTACCAACTAGAGACCAGGTTCCTGCTGTGGTAGAAAAAGAATTAGTAAAAGATGTTTCTAATACTTATTACCCTATGAAACCAGTGGTTCCCTTTATTAAGGTAACACAAGATCGAGTAGTCATGGAGATTCAAAGAGGTTGTATTCGTGGTTGTCGTTTTTGTCAAGCTGGACAATTATACCGTCCAGTACGTGAAAGAGATGTAGAAGTTTTAAAACAATATGCATTACAAATGTTAAAAAACACTGGTCATGAAGAGATTTCACTAAGCTCTTTAAGCTCTAGTGATTATACGCAATTGGAAGAATTGGTAGATTTCTTAATTGCAGAATGTAGTAAAAGAACTGTAAATATTTCCTTGCCATCCTTACGTATTGACTCTTTTTCCTTAGATGTTATGAGCAAAGTGCAAGATGTGAAGAAAAGTTCCCTTACTTTTGCACCAGAGGCTGGCCGTCAGCGTTTAAGAGATGTAATCAACAAAGGCTTAACAGAAGAAGATATTTTACGTGGTAGCGCCTTAGCATTTGAAGGAGGTTGGACAAAAGTAAAATTATACTTTATGTTGGGACTTCCAACGGAGACAGTAGAAGATATTGAAGGAATTGCAGAATTAAGTGATAAAATTGCAGCCACTTTCTTTGAAGTAGTACCCAAAGAAGCTAGAAAAAATGGACCAGTCCAAATCACTGCAAGTTCCTCGTTCTTTATTCCAAAGCCATTTACACCGTTCCAATGGGCAAGAATGAACAACAAAGAAGAATTTATCGACAAAGCACATATTACAAAACGTGCTGTGATGGCTAGATTAAATCAAAAAAGAATCAAATATAATTGGCATGAAGCTGATGTAAGTATGCTTGAAGGTGTGCTCGCAAGAGGTGATAGAAGGTTATCTAAGCTATTATTAAATGTTTACGAAAAAGGTTGCATTTACGATGCTTGGAGTGAATATTTTAAAAATGATTTATGGTTACAAGGCTTTCAGGAATGTGGCTTAGATATGGATTTTTATACCACAAGAGAGCGCTCACTAGATGAAATTTTCCCATGGGATTTTATTGACTGTGGTGTTACAAAGGATTTCTTAAAAAGAGAATGGTTGCGAGCAGTAGACGAAACTGTAAGTATCAACTGTAAGGATGGTTGCCAAGGTTGTGGCGCTGCTAAATATGGTTGTGGCATTTGTCTAGATAAGAAATATGGTTCTGTAACAGAGTAAACGAACCTGTTATAGAGCATTTAGGTTGAAAAACAAGATTTTTCAACCAACACTTTGGCCAAGTGATGGGTATTAGAATGATAAATCATAGGAGAAAACAAGAGAATGAAAGTTAGAATAAAATTTAGTAGGCACGGGGTGATGAAGTTCATTGGTCATCTTGATATTATGAGATATTTTCAAAAAGCAATTCGACGAGCAGAACTTGATATTGCATATTCCACAGGATTTAGCCCTCATCAAATTATGAGTTTTGCAGCACCTTTAGGTGTTGGAATCTGTAGCAATGGGGAATATTTAGACGTAGAAATCACCAGCAATGAAGGTGCAACAGACATGATAAATCGTTTGAATGCAACGATGGCTCATGGAATTTGTGTAGAAAGTGTAAAAGCACTTCCTGAAACTGTTGGTAATGCCATGGCTTCAGTGGCAGCAGCATCTTATACCATCACATGGAAAAAAGAAGAGGATATTCCTGTTAATTTATCTGCACAAGTAGAAGCTTTTAAGAAATTACCTGAAGTTAATGTAGTTAAGAAAACGAAAAAAGGAAATCGTGATCTGAATCTGCAACCATATATTTATAAGATGACCACAGATGGTACAAGCTTATCCCTATTTGTTGATGCAACCAGTGCAAATAATGTGAAGCCTGCATTATTAATGGAAGGATTTTATGAATTTATCAAATTAGAATACAATTTTAATTTATTTCAAATTACAAGAGAAGATACATTTACTAATATTGGTACAGAAGCCTCACCTAATTATGTACCACTAGATGCTGTAGGAGAAGACTTTTGATTCATGCAAACTTACTGATTACAAAAAAGAATAAAGGTGTATTTACATTTTTAGTACAGGATAATCTATTAGTAGATGCAAAAATACACGGAGACGAAGCTTCCTTATTGCATTCTATCCGTATTGGAAAAGTAAAAAACATTGTAAAAAACATTCAAGCTGCTTTTGTGGAAATTGCCCCTAATCAAATGGCATATTTACCATTAGAGGACTGTAAAAATCCTATTATCACCAATCGTACTGGTAGTCATTTAATCTTACAAGAGGGCGATGAGGTATTGGTGCAGATTGTAAAAGAGGCTGTCAAAACAAAAGATCCAGTGGTAACAACGAATCTTGTTTTCACTGGTAAATATGCATTGCTTTCTACTGGTAAAAAACATGTAGGATTCTCAGGAAAGCTTGGCAAGGAATGTAAGACTGCAATTCAGCAATATTTACAAAGCAAAAAGAAAGCAGGAATTTTATCAGCGGATTATGGTATCGTTGTTCGGACAAATGCTGGTAATCTTGATGATTATAAATATCTCTTAGATGAAATTTTACAACTAGAACAAAAACTGAACACACTGTTAGAAGTAGCAAAATATCGTACTTGCTTTTTTATCCTTTTTCAGGAAGACAAGCCCTATTTGAAAAATCTACGTGATTCCTATGAATCAGATTATGATGCAATAACTACTGACAATCAGGAAATTTATCAACAGTTATTAGAAATCGGCAATGTATTTCCGAATCTGAAAGATAAAATTCGATTTTATAAAGATGAGAAACTTCCCTTATGGAAGCTCTATTCACTAGATACGAAGTTAGAAGAAGCCTTAGGAAAACGTATTTGGCTGAAATCTGGTGGTTATTTAATTATTGAACCAACGGAAGCCCTTACTGTGATTGATGTGAATTCTGGAAAATATCATAAAAATAAAAGCAGAGAAGAAGCCACTTTAGCTGTAAATAGAGAGGCTGCTATTGAGATAGCAAGACAACTTAGATTGCGAAATATATCAGGTATCATTATTATTGATTTTATTAATATGGAACAAAAAGGTCACGGAAAAGAAGTATTACAATTACTTTCTGAAGAAGTGTTAAAAGATGCCATTCCTACTAAAGTGGTGGATATGACTACCCTTGGGTTGGTGGAAGTAACGAGAAAGAAAGTAGAAAAATCTTTATATGAACAATATCAACTAGTACGATAAAGGGGATGGAGTAGTAATTATTTGTTTAGAATATAAGATATTTGCTTGTAAAGTATAT
>JAWXVD010000212.1:0-4331 GCA_044425705.1 Eubacteriales bacterium
ATAAAGTTATGCAAAGAGATATTTAGCTTTTCTGTATCATGATATATGATGGCTCGTACAATATCATCTGTTGCAGTAAGTTTAAATTGCTCTTTTACATAAGATAATATTTCCATTTGAAACACGGTCTTAATTTCATAATTCGGTATGGTAACATCACAAGTTGCCATAACTTTGTTATAAGCAAGAGTCTTTACTGTTTTTAAATAGCCTGTTAATAATAAAAGACTAAAAATACTCTCTGGGTTGGTTTTTAAATTTGGATAGACAATAGATAAATCCACTGTTACAGATTCCTGTTGGCCTTTCATTAAGTTATATAACTTTGTTTTTACCTCATAATTAGTTTCACTTAACATCTTTTTTAGCACATCATTGCTACTGGTTGACATCCAATATGACATAGGCTGGCAATCTTCTGCAAAATAATTAATTACCGACCAAGGATTATAAATATCTACATTTGTAAAATTATAACCATCATACCATTGCTTAATTTCACACATTTTTTCAGATTTCTCATAATATCGTGCCATTTCTATCACTTCATCTTCCGTAAAACCAAAGTAAGAATTGTAATTTTTATCAAAAATAGTGCAAATTGATGGATTATTCAGCCCACTGAATATGCTCTCCTGTGCCACTTTATGAATACCTGTTATCACAGCAAAGGATAAATTCTCATTATCTTTAAGCCCACCCGACATCCAGTTTCTCATAAATTCAATTACATCTTTATAGAAATCATTGCTATAGCCTGATTGTATAGGCATATCGTATTCATCAAGTAAGATAACTGGACGGACTTTATGGTATTTGTATAAGAAAAAGGACAGCTTGGTTAAACTTTCTTCATATTCAGTATAATTTGCTGTTTTCAGAGTTATTTTATTAAAATATACAATTTCCTCATCTTCTAAAACGTTACTGTCCACAATATATTTATGACGTAAAAATTCCGTAGATATTAAAGAACATAATTTATTATACACCTTATCCCAATTTCCTGCCTTCACATCTTTCAATGTTAGAAAAATCACAGGATACATTCCTTGTTCGGAAGTGTATTTATCCCCACATTTCCATATATTAAGATTTTCAAAGAGATACTGATTACTCGTTTCTGTCTTTTCAAAAAAACAACGGAGCATATTCATATTCAGAGTCTTTCCAAATCTTCTAGGACGTGTGATTAAGGTAACTTCTGCACGTTTCATCCTTAATTCTTTTATCAATAATGTTTTATCTACATAATAATAATTTTCCACAGCATCTTTAAATCCAGATACCCCCACTGGTAATGGTAATAACTCTTCCATAGATTCTATCATTTTTCCCATAATTGAAGTCCTCCTTCCAAAAAGTATTTTGTTTCTTTAGTGTAATACATCTCAATATTATGTTCAAGTGTTTATGCTGCACAGTACATGTACTAATTTATCATTTAGATTTATTTCTTCTCATTAATATACACACTGGCTCGATTTTGAATAATATCTGCCACGTCATTTACATTCCGATCATCATAAAACAGAAACTCTGACTCTTCCAACACAATGTTATAAAGATTAGAATCAACTGTTGCACTACATTCAATTTTACTAATAATTTCTTGTAGCACTTCTGCATCTTCCTTAGATATTTCATAGATGTTAACGGGAGCCTCCCCTTCAAAAATAAGTTGATCTTTCACTACCTTTTGACCATTTGAATCCAATTCTTCTGTCATTGCATCTTTAAAATTTTTCTCCAATGAACTGACTCGTAGCGGTAATCCCCTCATATTATCTTGAAAATCACTATCAAGCAGACTGCTCAAAAACTCCCATGCTTCCTCTTTATATTGACTAGTTGAAGTAATGCCAATTGCAATATCGGCGATTGCTGCCATATTTCCGTTTCCCGAATCAATGGGATAACCAATATATGTGGGTGTTTGTCCATAAAGCATTCTTACACTAGTTGTTCCATAAACACTGTCAATGGAAACGGGATATAAAAGAGCACGCCCTTCCGTAAAAATTGCCTTGGCTGAGTAATCTTCTGCCATATTGAGACTTGTTGAAAATTGATTGGAAAAATGCAAAATCTCCTTAAAACTATCACTATTAAAATAACATTTACCTTCGTCCCAATCAACATAATTTTCCAAACTTCCATAACAAATCATTCCGAAAACAGCTTTTTTTGTTTCTCCTGGAAAAAGAATGCTTTCATCACCCAACTTGTTGTAAGCATCTACTAATTGCTCAATATCCATTCTTTCTAACTCTAAAAGTTCTTGATTGGCTGTGGCATACGAATCTATTCTATAACTAGGTACAAGGACATAAAGGCTATCACCCACCTCAAAAGATTCAAGAATATTATGATAAAAATATAGTTTTTCAAATGAGTCATCATCTTCCATGAACGGGTATAAATTTACCATCATTCCGTTGGAAGCATCAAGGGGTGAATATTGTCTTCCAAAATCAACCATATCTGGGCCTTTTCCAGCACTAATTTCAATCTTAATTTGATTAAGGGCTTCCATCGGATCTGCATAATTATCCAAATAGTTTACAATTTCAATTTTTATATCGGTATGACTTTGATTGTATAAATTTACCCATTCCTGTAACTTTGTTCCAGATAACTGAGATTCATATTCAAAAACTGCTAACGTTACTGTTTTTGTTTCTGTTGTAGTAGATGACTTCCCATTGCACCCAGTAAACAAAAGACCTAATATTAATAACATCCATAAGACAAGCTTTTTCACTCTATCCACCCATTTCTCAACCTATTCTTATTTACCTACTGGAATATATTTAAGCTTCCATTGATTACTATTTAGACCATCATTATTATCACTTATAGTTCGTTCCATTAGAATCATTCGACCATCAGGCAAAAATGTGAGTGGCCAGAATTCTGTATTATCATCAAAATCAATATCTGTTAAAGACACACGGTTTTCCATAACGCTGTTTTCATAATCATAAACCCAAACTCCACTGTATGGGCTAAATAGAAAAAGATTGGCATCTGTCCCACTAGACATTGCATTAAAGTTTTCATTTCCTGTAAAATAAAGAGTAGCGTTGTCATCTTCTATCAAGCATTTCTCCACATCAAACTTACCGATTTTTGAGTTTGCATCTGAATCACCGTAAAGAAGATAAATCTCTCCATCTTTTCCCACTGCTGCTTCATATATCCATTTTGTTCCAAGGGATTCTGGCGTAAACTTGTCGATAAATACACCTTCACTATCAACAAGCATTCCATTCCTATTTAATGTCCATTGGAAATAATATCTACCATCTTTATCAATCAGAAACCAGAGGGGCATATGTTTTGTTTCAAAATCTGTAGAAATATCAATTGTTTTATCAACTTGATAATTTTCATCAAGTCTCCAGATGAACCATTCCTCGTTATCTTTACCTGCTACCAGTAGGTGAATGCTCCCATAAGTATCAAGGGCAATATTACAAATATCCAACCCGTCTGGATTTTCAATTTGCAACGGACTATGTGCGTCTGTGCCTATTGGCATAACGTATAAATCAGGTTCACCATAAGCAAGATATATATATTCCCCATCAGATACACAACGATGCTGTGCTCTTGATAAGTCAATATCATCCACACTGATATAAACAATATCTTCTGCATTTGTATTTATGGGAACTTCAAGTAGCTTTCTTTCACTTTCAGACAAGGTATTATTTTCATCATTTTCCACTTCATCTTCTTGGTTTGTAGTTTGCCTATTATCTACCGTTTCACTGTTGCCACTTCCACAACCACCCATAGACAGCCCTATACCTAACAACGTAGCTAAACATACCATTCTTCCCATACTAATACTTCTGCTACTCTTTTTCTCCATATTTATATATTCTCCCTTGTCTGCTATTTCCTCTTGTATTTTGATTGAACAGCTAGAAACAATTTCCTAATGATCAAAAAAATTATTCCCCATAAAATAATTGTAATCAACATAGTTATTGTGTCCAAAATTAGTTGAATATCCATAAATAGGACTTCCCTTATTGATAAAAATATTTCCTTAAAATATGCTTTCATCTTCTTTTCTCTTTCCTATATTGTGAGCCTCATTCATAAGTGCGATTCCAACACCTTTTCTTTGTGCTTTAGGCAATATCGACAGGGGTGCTAGTGCAATTCCTGTTCAAGTCACTATAAATCAAGTATAGCGCACTATCCGACTTTCAATATGCACATTTTTCTTATAAAAAGCCACACCATAATGTAGGACTGTCTTACATCCTCTATCCCACATATCTATGTCATACTTTTTCACTTCTATCTGCTCTAAT
>JAWXVD010000047.1:0-23829 GCA_044425705.1 Eubacteriales bacterium
CAGAGATTACAGCCTATGAGTCGGATATTTCTACCCAACAAGAGGCGATAGAGGCTTATGAGGAAGAATTAGCACAACAAACACAATTGATTAGCGATTTGGAAAAAGCTATTAGTGAATTAGAAAGTTCTTTAACATATGACGGCGGTATGTTCCAATGGCCAGTGCCATCCTACAAATATATTTCTAGTGATTATGGATATCGTATCAATCCTATTACAGGAGCAGAACAATTTCATAGTGGTGTAGATATGGCGGCAGCATCAGGAGCGCCTATTTTAGCAGCATATGATGGTCAGGTTGTGGCAGCAGCTTACAGTAGTTCTATGGGAAATTATATTATGATTGACCATGGAGATGCTTTGTATACGATATATATGCACTGTTCTGCGCTTTATGTTTCAACGGGAGCAACGGTTAGCAAAGGAGATAAGATTGCAGCAGTAGGAACAACAGGAAGTTCAACAGGAAATCACTTGCATTTTGGAGTCAGATTAAATGGTTCTTATGTGAATCCATGGAATTATCTGAGTTAACGATTAACAGAAACAATGAAATTTATAGGTGTGTGATCAGACACCCAAATTTGTGATTTATCTTATATTTTAACGTATGAAAAAAAGAAACAGTGCATATAATGACTTGAAAGGCGTGACTGTTAAATGATGAAAAATAAGAAGTTTTTAAGTGGTTTGTTTAGCGGATTTTTACTCACATTGTTATTGCTAGGAAGTATCTATATTGGTAAGCAAGTTTATACGATTTTTAGATATAAGCAAGTTTCTAATGGTGCATATAGTGGTAGTGGAGTATTAGATGAAAGCACAAGTGAAAAATTAGAATTAATCGAAAAGACCATTGAAGCATATTATTTAGAAGATGTAGACACAGATACCATAATAGAAGGTATTTTTGATGGTATGGTAGATGCATTAGAAGATCCCTATTCTACCTATTATTCGGTAGAAGAATTGGCTGATATCCAAGAACAAACAGAAGGTATTTATTATGGAATCGGTGCTTACGTAAGTGCAGATACAGATACAGGTCTATGCCGAATTAGCGGTGTGATTGAGAATACACCAGCACAAGAGGTGGGACTGCGAACGGATGATTTGATTTATATGGTAGAAGACACCATGATACAGGGAATGGACACTACAGATGTAACCATGTTGATCAAAGGTGAAGAGGGAACATATGTAAACATTACCATTATTCGAGAAGGCGAAGAGGATTATCTTTATTTTGATATTGAGAGAAGGAAAATAGAAAGTCCCACTGTGAATTATGAAATGTTGGAGTCTAATATTGGATATATTCAAATTACGGAATTTGATGATGTCACAGAGGAACAATTTACTGAGGCATTGGCAGTTTGCAAAGGTTCTAATATGGAAGGGTTGATTCTTGATTTAAGAAGTAATCCAGGAGGGAATTTAAGTACTGTATGTGAAATTGCGAGAAAAATTCTCCCAGAAGGAATGATTGTATATACGGAAGATAAATATGGGGAGCGAAGTGAGTATACATGTGATGGTAAAAACCAACTGGAGGTTCCAATTGTTGTTTTAATTAATGGATACAGTGCTAGTGCTTCGGAAATTTTAGCAGGGGCTATCAAAGATTATGAAATGGGTACCTTAATGGGAACTACCACATTCGGAAAAGGAATCGTACAAAGAATTATAACTTTAACGGATGGATCTGCATTAAAATTAACGGTTAGTAAATACTATACACCAAATGGTAATAACATTCATGAAATAGGAATCGAGCCAGATATTGAGATAGAGTTTGATGCAGAAAGTTATTATATAGATGGAGTAGATAATCAGTTAGAGGCAGCCATTGCAGAGATGAAAGAGCAAATGCAGGAGTAAAGTAAAAGAATGCTTATTAGTATAAATAAGGTCACGTGTGAGCTGTAACCAAATAAGTGTTATGAAAAATTGTTTGAAATAGAACATGTGTTTGAACATCAACAAAGACTGTGTTATACTGTCGTTGTTGATGTTTTTTTGCAACATATCAGGAGAGAAAGGAACGGTTATTAATATGAAATTCGAATTGGTATCACAGTTTCAGCCTACAGGAGATCAGCCACAAGCCATTAAAGGATTGGTAGATGGCTTTGAAAAAGGGAATCAATTTCAAACATTATTGGGAGTGACAGGTTCGGGAAAAACATTTACCATGGCTAATGTGATTGCAGCATTAAATAAACCGACTTTGATTATTGCACACAATAAAACATTAGCAGGGCAATTATATGGCGAATTTAAGGAATTTTTTCCGAATAATGCGGTAGAATATTTTGTATCCTACTATGATTATTATCAACCAGAGGCTTACGTTCCATCTTCAGACACATATATTGCAAAAGACTCTTCTATCAATGATGAAATCGACAAATTGCGATTGTCAGCCACTGCTTCTTTAACGGAACGGAAGGATGTTATCGTGATTGCAAGTGTTTCTTGCATTTATGGGTTAGGAAGTCCAGATGATTACCAAGGGATGATCGTATCTCTCAGACCAGGGCAAATGAAGGATAGAGATGCAGTATTGCGTGAATTGGTAGCTATTCAATATACTAGAAATGATTTAGATGTAGATAGAGGATGTTTTCGAGTGCGAGGAGATGTGGTAGAAATATTTCCAGCACAAGGTGGAGAATACATTATTCGAGTAGAATTTTTTGGAGACGAAATTGATCGTATTGTAGAAATTGATCCTTTGCAAGGAAAAATCCATAGCTCATTAGAGCATGTCACTATTTTTCCAGCATCTCATTATGTAGTTGCAGAAGAAAAGATTAAAAGAGCATGTAAGGCATTAGAGGGAGAGTTAGAGGAACGAGTCCGTTATTTTAAAGGGGAAGACAAGCTGCTAGAGGCACAACGAATAGCAGAGCGTACTAATTTTGATATAGAGATGCTATTAGAGACGGGATTTTGTTCGGGAATTGAAAATTATTCCAGAGTGTTAAATGAGTTAGAACCAGGTGCTACACCTTATTGTTTGATGGACTTTTTTAGAGACGATTATCTAATTATTGTAGATGAATCTCATATTACAGTGCCTCAGGTAAGGGGGATGTATGCAGGTGACAGATCAAGGAAAACCACATTGGTGGACTATGGATTTAGATTACCATCAGCATTGGATAATAGACCACTGAATTTTGAAGAGTTTGAACAAAAAATTGATCAGATGCTATTTGTATCCGCTACCCCTAATGTTTATGAAAGAGAACATGAATTGTTGAGAACGGAACAAATTATTCGACCAACAGGCTTACTTGATCCTGAGATTCAGGTGCGACCTGTAGAAGGTCAAATTGATGATTTGATTACAGAAGTAAATAAGGAAGTGGCAAATCATAATAAAGTGTTGATTACTACATTAACAAAGCGGATGGCAGAAGATTTGACAGAGTATATGAAAGAAGTGGGGATACGAATCAAATACCTACATTCGGGTATCGATACCCTAGAACGAGCAGAAATTATTCGAGATATGAGGCTAGATGTTTTTGACGTGCTAGTAGGGATTAACTTGTTAAGAGAAGGTTTGGATATTCCAGAAATTACCTTAGTTGCTATTTTAGATGCAGATAAAGAGGGATTTTTACGTTCGGAAACATCGCTTATACAAACGGTAGGGCGTGCAGCTAGAAATGTAGATGGCCATGTAATCATGTATGCAGATAAAGTCACGGATTCTATGAGAGTTGCGATTAGTGAAACCAATCGTCGTAGAGCCATTCAAGAACAATATAATGAAGACCATGGAATCACGCCACAAACAATTAAAAAAGCAGTTCGTGATTTGATCAGCATTTCAAAAACTATAGATAAAGAAGAAATGAAATTTGATAAGGATCCAGAATCTATGTCAAGAAAAGAATTAGAAAAATTAATTGAAACAGTACAAAAGAAAATGAAAAAAGCAGCAGCAGATTTGAATTTTGAAGCAGCAGTGGAATTGAGAGATCAGATGAAAAATTTGAAGTTATTGTTAGAGCAGTGTTAGGTGTAAGCTGCATAGCATGTATTAGGAGAGGATAAGATGAAAAGCGATATGATTAAAATTAGGGGAGCTTGTGAGCATAACCTAAAAAATATAGATGTAGATATTCCAAGAAATGAGTTGGTAGTTCTGACAGGACTGTCTGGATCGGGGAAATCTTCTTTGGCATTTGATACAATTTATGCGGAAGGACAAAGGCGATATATGGAGTCCTTATCTTCTTATGCTAGACAGTTCTTAGGGCAAATGGAAAAACCTAATGTGGAGAAGATTGATGGCTTATCACCTGCCATTTCTATTGATCAAAAATCCACAAATAGGAATCCTAGATCTACCGTAGGAACAGTAACGGAAATATATGATTATTTTAGATTGTTATATGCTAGAATTGGGATTCCACATTGTCCAAACTGTGGGAAAGAGATTAAAAAGCAAACAGTGGATCAAATGGTAGATCAATTGATGGAATTAGAAAGTGGAAGCAAAATCCAATTATTAGCGCCTGTAGTCCGTGGGAAAAAAGGGGAACATGTAAAAGTGCTGGAACGTGCTAAGAGAAGTGGCTACGTTCGTGTGAGAATAGATGGCAATTTATATGAATTATCAGAAGAAATTAAATTAGAAAAAAATATAAAGCATACTATAGAAATCATCGTTGACCGATTAGTAATCAAGGAAGGAATAGAACGGAGACTTTCTGATTCTATTGAAACGGTGTTGGATTTGGCAGATGGTCTTTTAGTGGTGGATGTAATAGGTAGCGAGCCATTAAATTTTAGTCAAAGCTTTGCTTGTCCTGACTGTGGAATTAGCATTGATGAAATTGAACCTAGAAGCTTTTCTTTTAATAATCCATTTGGGGCTTGTCCGAAATGTTTTGGCTTGGGTTATAAAATGGAATTTGATGCTAGATTGATGATACCTGATAAATCCTTGAGTTTAAAACAAGGTGCCATTTCCGTGATGGGATGGCAGTCTAGTGGAGATAAAAATAGCTTTACTAACGCTATTCTACAGGCCTTAAGTAAGGAATATGGGTTTGGTTTAGAGACACCTTTTGAAGAGCTAGAGGAAGAAATCCAAACCATGTTGTTACATGGGACTGATGGAAAAGAGGTTATGGTATATTATAAAGGGCAACGCGGAGAAGGGATTTATCCCATTGCTTTTGAAGGCGTCATAAAAAATGTAGAACGTAGATATCGGGAGACAGCATCCGATACGATGAAACAAGAATATGAAGCATATATGCAGATTACACCTTGCAAAGTCTGTAAAGGCATGCGTCTAAAAAAAGAATCTTTGGCAGTAACAGTATGTGATAAAAATATTTATGAAATTACTTCAATGACCATTGAAAACCTTCATGAATTTATGCAAACTATGGAGCTTAGCAAACAACAGGAATTAATTGGAAAGCAAATTTTAAAAGAAATTAGATCTAGAGTGAAATTTTTAATTGATGTAGGGTTGAATTATCTCTCACTCTCTAGAGCAACAGGTTCCTTGTCAGGTGGGGAAGCCCAAAGAATTAGGTTGGCAACACAAATTGGCTCTGGGCTTGTAGGAGTTTGCTATATTCTAGACGAACCAAGTATTGGCCTGCATCAAAGAGATAATGATAAATTACTAAACACATTACGATATTTAAAGGATTTAGGGAATACTCTTTTGGTTGTGGAGCATGATGAAGATACTATGTTTGCAGCAGATCACATTGTAGATATAGGGCCAGGAGCAGGTACTCACGGTGGAGAAGTGATTGCCCAGGGAACAGCAGCCGAAATCATGGAAGTGCCAGAATCTATCACAGGTCAATATTTAAGTGGAAAAATTAAAATACCAGTGCCAGAGAAGAGAAGGACACCTACAGGATTTTTAAAAATTGTGGGTGCTTCAGAAAACAACCTGAAAAATATTGATGTAGAAATACCGATAGGGGTGTTGACTTGTGTGACAGGTGTTTCTGGTTCTGGTAAAAGCTCGTTGATTAACGAAATTTTGTATAAAAGTTTAGCAAAGGAGCTAAACCGAGCTAGAACTATTGCAGGGAAGCATGAACGAATAGAGGGGATAGAACAATTGGACAAGGTGATAGATATTAATCAATCACCTATAGGGAGAACGCCTAGATCAAATCCTGCTACCTATACAGGTGTGTTCGATATGATTCGTGATTTGTTTGCTGCTACAGCAGATGCAAAAGCGAAAGGATATAAAAAAGGAAGATTTAGTTTTAATGTAAAAGGTGGTAGATGTGAGGCATGTAATGGAGATGGTATTTTGAAAATCGAAATGCATTTCTTGCCAGATGTTTATGTACCATGTGAAGTTTGCCATGGAAAACGTTATAATAGAGAAACTTTAGATGTGAGATATAAAGGAAAAAATATATATGATATTTTAGATATGACAGTGGAAGAAGCGGTTACTTTTTTTGAGAATATTCCAAGTATTAGTAGAAAGATGAAAACCCTATATGATGTAGGTCTTTCTTATATCAAATTAGGACAACCTTCCACAACTTTATCAGGGGGAGAGGCACAGCGCATTAAGTTGGCAACAGAATTAAGTAAGCGCAGCACTGGGAAGACTATTTATATACTAGATGAACCTACCACAGGCTTACATTTTGCAGATGTTCATAAATTAGTAGAAATTTTGCAACAATTAACAGAAGGTGGGAATACTGTAGTAGTAATAGAGCATAATTTAGATGTCATAAAAACTGCCGACTATTTAATTGACATTGGTCCAGAAGGTGGAGATAAAGGTGGAACTATTGTGGGACAGGGCACTCCGGAAGAGTTGGTTAGCAATCCTCATTCTTACACAGGACAATATGTAAAAAAATTATTGTAGCGTTTTTCTTAAATTTTAGGAAAAGACTTTAAAAGTAAATGATTATCAGTTATAATACTTACGTGTACTTTTGAAAATGGAATATGATAGTTGTAGTTTTTAACTGATTATAACTTATAATGAGTGTTGATATAGAGTTCAATGAGAATACAGGTTACTTTTCAGACCTACACAAATCACTCCGCTGATTTGTGTGGAGAGAACAACTACGAGTGCCAATTAGCATGCCCCTCGCCGTAGGCGATTTTAAATGGGCATGCGTTAGTTACATTTTACGGTGTAGCCGTGAAATGTAACGAATACAGAAGCCTAGAAAGGGGAATGAAGCATGCAATGTACAGATATCGGAATTGATTTGGGAACAGCCAGTATATTAGTTTATATTAGAGGGAAAGGTGTTGTCTTAAAAGAACCCTCTGTTGTAGCTTTTGATAGAGATACTAATAAAATTAAAGCAATTGGTGAAGATGCAAGATTGATGCTCGGTAGAACACCAGGTAATATTATTGCAGTAAGACCATTACGTCAAGGTGTTATTTCAGATTATACAGTAACAGAGAAAATGATGAAATATTTCATTCAAAAAGCCATTGGAAGAAAAACTCTTAGAAAACCAAGAATAGCGGTTTGCGTTCCTAGTGGAGTAACAGAAGTTGAAAAAAAAGCAGTAGAAGATGCTACTTATCAAGCAGGAGCAAGGGATGTATCTATTATTGAAGAGCCAATCGCAGCAGCAATTGGAGCGGGAATTGATATTTCAAAACCTTGTGGAAATATGATTGTAGATATTGGCGGTGGTACCACTGATATCGCAGTCATCTCATTAGGTGGAACAGTAGTAAGTGCTTCTATTAAAATTGCTGGTGATGATTTTGATGAAGCCATTGTTCGATACATGAGAAAAAAACATAACTTGTTGATTGGTGAAAGAACAGCTGAAGATATTAAGATTAAAATTGGAGCGGCATTCCCAAGAACAGAGCCAGATTATTTAGAAATTAGAGGACGTAACTTAGTTACTGGTCTTCCAAAAAGTTTGAAAGTTTCTTCAGAAGAAACAGAAGAAGCTTTAAAAGATACTACTGGGCAAATTATCGAAGCGATTCATAGTGTATTAGAAAAAACACCACCAGAATTGGCATCGGACATTGCAGATAGAGGAATTGTCTTAACAGGTGGTGGATCTCTTTTGAGAGGATTAGAAGATTTGATTTGTGAAAAAACGGGAATCCATACAATGACAGCAGAAGAACCAATGACAGCAGTGGCTATTGGGACTGGTAGATATGTAGAATTTTTAGCTGGATATAGAGAAGACAGCATATAAATTTAGGATGCAAATAGAAGCTAAATGGTTACAGGTCACGTGTGAGCTGTAACGCTAAATGTGATAAGAGGCTGCCTATGTATAGGCGGCTTTTTCCATATGGAGAAGATACGTGGAACAAGTAAAAGGGTACGTGGATCATATTATTTATAGAAATGCAGAAAATGGTTACACAGTTATGGTTTTAATTAGTGAACTGGATGAATTGACTTGCGTAGGCAATTTTCAACAGATTGAACAGGGAGAATATGTTGAGGTGTCTGGCACTGCTATAGAACATGCACTTTACGGTACGCAGTTTAAAATGGAACATTATCGTGTGATTCCACCAGATGACGCAATTAGCATGGAACGGTATTTAAAGTCAGGTGCAATCAAAGGAGTTGGACCAGCTTTAGCCAAGAGAATTGTTAAAAAATTTAAGGCAGATACATTTCGAATTATGGAAGAAGAACCAGAATGTTTATCCCAAGTAAAAGGGATTAGCGAAAGAATGGCAATAGAAATCGGCATGCAGATGGAAGAAAAAAAGGGAATCCGTGAAGCTATGGTATTCTTACAAAAGTACGGTATTTCTAATGCCTTGTCTTTGAAGATTTATAATACATATGGTCCTAGAATTTATCAAGTTATGCAGGAAAATCCTTATTTATTAGCAGAAGATATTCATGGAATAGGATTTAAGATGGCAGATGAAATTGCAGTCAAGGCAGGTATTCACACGGACTCTGATTTTAGAATACGGTCTGGCATTATGTATACCATGTTATTAGCATCTTCAGAAGGGCATGTGTATTTACCGAAAGAGGTTCTATTGTCTAAAAGTGCTGCATTACTAGGATTGAGATCTGAACAGATAGAAATTCAATTGGGCAATTTAGCCATGGAAAAAAAGTTGATCATGAAATTTGAAAATCAGCATATCATGTGTTATGCGTCTTCCTATTATTATGTAGAACTTGCATGTGCCAAAATGCTACATGATTTGAATATAAATATGGAGTCCTCAGAGGAAGAAGATATTCTGAAGGAAGTTGGAATTGGAAAAAAAGTAAAAGCGTTGGAACATGCATTAAAAATAGAATTAGATTCATTGCAGAGAGATGCTGTTATAAAAAGTGTTACCCATGGTGTGTTTATTCTTTCGGGAGGTCCTGGAACAGGAAAAACCACTACCATTAATGCCATTATTCGATATTTTGAAATGGAAGGCTTAGATATTATGCTGGCAGCACCTACAGGACGTGCGGCAAAGCGAATGACGGAAGCTACTGGTTTTGAAGCGAGAACGATTCATCGTTTACTGGAATTAAATGGAGCTTTTGAAGAAGATGGTAGAAAAGCTAAATTTGAAAAAGATGAGCAGAATCCATTGGAAACAGATGTAATCATCATAGATGAAATGTCTATGGTTGATATTCATTTGTTTGCAGCTTTATTAAAAGCTGTTATGGTGGGAACTAGAGTTATTTTAGTGGGAGATATCAATCAATTACCTTCTGTAGGGCCAGGTCAAGTGCTACAAGATATTATGAAAAGCAATATGTTCTCTACAGTTATTTTGCAGAAGATTTTTCGACAAGCAGGAGAGAGTGATATTGTTGTCAATGCACATAAAATTAATCAAGGGGAGCCTATTACTTTAAATAATAAAAGTAAAGATTTTTTCTTTTTAGAGAGAAATGATGTAAATGTAATCTATAAACATATAGTGCAATTAATTACTGAGAAATTGCCCTCTTATGTAGAGGCTAACCCTATGGATATACAGGTTCTAACACCTATGAGAAAAGGAAGTTTGGGAGTAGAAGCATTAAACCAAATTCTACAAAAATATTTAAATCCTGCTGATGAGAGCAAGGTGGAGTATGAAGGGATGAATCGAATTTTTCGCGAGGGTGACAAAGTCATGCAAACGAAGAATAATTATCAAATCGAATGGGAAGTAGTAAGTAAGTACAATATTCCTATTGACCGTGGTGTGGGTGTGTTTAATGGTGATACAGGAATTATTAAAGAAATTAATTTGAGCAACCAGTGTTTGGTGATTGAATATGAAGAAGGTAAGAAAGTGACATATTCTTTTTCTATGCTAGATGAGATTGAGTTAGCTTATGCGGTTACCATCCATAAGTCTCAAGGGAGTGAATATCCAGCGGTTATTATGCCATTGCTCAGTGGTCCGAGACAATTGTTAAACAGAAATCTGTTATATACAGGTGTTACAAGGGCAAAAAAATGTGTTACTATTTTAGGGAGTAGTTATATGATAGGAGAAATGGTAGCAAATGAAAATGAAAACAAGCGATATACTAGTCTTGATAGGAGAATAAGAGAAGTAGAAGGACTATAATGTCAATACAAAAAAATGGGAGAAAATATCTAGATGCTGTTATCACTTTTTTATATCCTAAACGTTGTCCTATATGTGATGGAATTGTAGCAATTACTGAAGGTTTGATTTGCAGTGAATGCGAGAGAACCTTAGAATTGATAGGGGAGAATTCTTGTCTGAAATGTGGAAAAGAATTGAAAGCAAAAGAAGATGAGTTTTGTTACGATTGCAAAACAAAGCATCATGAATTTGTAAGAGGCAAAATATTGTTTCGTTATGAAACAGTAAAAGGTTCTTTATATCGATTTAAATATATGGGAAGAGTGGAATATGCAGAATTTTACGGAGAATTGATGTTTCGACGATTTGGAACAGAAATTATGACTTGGAAGCCAGATGCCATAGTGGCAGTACCCTTACATTCTTCTAGGTTACGAAAAAGAGGATATAATCAAGCCCAGTGTATAGCAGATGTGCTTGGTCGTAAAACGGGAATTCCAGTTTACAAAAAATGGATAAAACGTTGTAAAAAAACAATACCTCAAAAAGAATTAGATGGTGTTGCACGCCAAAATAATTTAAAAAAGGCTTTTAAAATCATAGAAAATGATGTAAAATTAGAGACGATTGTAATGATTAATGATATCTATACAACAGGAAGCACAATTGATGCCATTGCAAGGGAATGTAAAAGCCATGGTGTGAAAAATGTTTATTTTTTGGCGTTAGCATCAGGTGCAGGTTTTTAAAATGGAGAAAAATGATGTTAAATGAAGAACAGATTAAGTTGATGACTAAAGTTGCCACCTATGAGAAGCGTGGCGGAAAAAAACATATTGAAGTTAGCAAATATTTCCGCAGTGATTATATCATGATGCAGATGATAAAAACGATCATTGCAGTAACGATTGCGTTTGGCACTGTGATTGGCTTATATATTCTTTATGATTTTGAGTTATTATTAGAAGAAGTTTACGATATGGATTTATTAACCCTAGGGCAGGATATGTTAATCGCATATATAGTTACAATGGGTGTATTTATTTTGATAACATATATTGTATATTCCATTCGTTATCAAAAAACAAAACTATGGTTAAAACGATACCATGCTGATTTGAGAAAAATAGCTAAGTTTCATGGTAAGGAAGAGAAGGAATAAAGAGTAACAAGGAATGAAAACCATCCGAAGGGAAAAACGTATGATTAATTTATTAGTAGCAAAGGAATATATTAAAAATTTTTGTGGTAAGCATGAGGTTTATCTAGTGCCGGTAGGTAAATTGATATTGGCATTTATAACAATTTTGACGGTTAATGGACAGTTAGGATATATGTCTGCTGTTAATAATGTAGCGTTAGTGTTGATGATAGCATTATTTTGTTCATTTATGCCGATTAACTTTATTGTTGTTGTAGCAGCTGGATTTATTCTATTGCATTTTTATGCGGTGTCATTAGAGTTTACGGTATTAGCGGCAGCTATATTTTTATTGATGTTTTTGTTGTATTTTAGGTTTACACCTAAAGACACGCTTATGGTTTTGGTGACACCATTATTATTTGCTTTAAAAATACCATATGTAGCGCCCATAGCAGCAGGGTTACTTGGAGGACCATTCTCTATGATTTCTGTAGGCTGCGGTGTGGTCACAACATATATGATTCGATTTGCAAATGAAAATATTATAGTGTTGTCTGATACAGGGGAAAGTATTACATTGCAAAATTTTGCATTTGCTATTGATGAGTTATTACAAAATAAAGAAATGATTATGGTGATTATCGCTTTTTCAGCTACCATTATCGTTGTAAATATCATAAAGCGATTGCCAGTAGCCTATGCTTGGACAATTGCAGTTGTAACGGGAGTATTTGTAGACATTGTTATTTTGTTAATTGTAGATTTTACATTTGATTTAAATTTTTCGATTTTGGGCATGATTGTAGGTGGTGCTGTGGCAGCAATCATTGGAAAAGCACTAGAATTCTTTCTGTTTAACTTGGATTACAATCGAACAGAAGTGGTACAATTTGAAGATGATGAATATTATTTTTATGTGAAAGCAGTGCCTAAAATTACGGTTGCCACAAAAGAGAAAAAAGTGAAAAAGATTAATCCACAGAAAAACCTTCATGGAGCTAAGGTGGTAAGAACTGCAAACGGAGAAGGAAAACAAGTGGTAAAAAGAACAGTCGCAAGAAGGAAACCTACGGAATAAGAAGATAAGAGTAGTAAGAATCAATTGACAGGAATGGAACAACAGTAGAAATAAGATAGAGCAATCTAAGTTACAGGTCACCGTGTGAACAGTAACCAATCTGACACTATCGGAACATTTTGTAAGATGGGAAGTAGATTATGGAACAAATTAGTTTTTTTATAGCCAGCATATTATCAAAAATTCCAAGCATGCATATACCAACTATCAAATTAACCTATGTGGTAGAAATTATTATTATTTCATTTTTGGTATATCAAATTATGTTGTGGGTTAAAAATACAAAAGCATGGTCCTTGTTAAAAGGTGTTGTTATTATCGTCTTATTTATTTTGATTGCAGCTATTTTTGAAATGAATACCATTATATGGATAGCCAGTAATGCATTTAGTTTAGGTATTATGGCTGTTATTGTTGTGTTGCAACCAGAATTGCGAAAAGCACTAGAGGAATTGGGCAAAAAGAACATTGTAATGACACTATTTCCACTAGAAAGTAGCAAAAAAGAGTCGGGTTTGTTTTCTGATAAAACTATCAATGAAATTTCAAAAGCCTGTGTAGAAATGAGTCAAGTAAAAACAGGAGCTCTCATTGTTGTACAGCAATATGATTCCCTAAAAGATTATGAAGAGACAGGAATTGCAGTAGATGCGATTATTACCAGTCAACTTTTAATTAATATATTTGAGCATAATACGCCATTACATGACGGTGCAGTTATGATTAGTGGAGACCGCATCAGCGCGGCCACATGTTATCTGCCATTGTCAGATAATAATCATTTAAGTAAGGCTTTAGGAACTAGGCATCGAGCAGGTGTTGGTATTTCAGAAGCTACAGATTCCATGACAATTATCGTGTCGGAAGAAACAGGGAAAATCAGTATTGCGTATAAGGGAGACTTATATAGAGGGCTACGAGGAGAAGAAATTCAAGCACAGCTTGTAAAAATTCAAAACAAGGTAGTGATGGAGAAAAATAAGAGAAATTGGAAAGTAATTCCTGAAAAAGTCCATGGTTCAACAGAAAATGAGAGTAAGGGTAAAAATGGTTGATAGGAGAGAGGATTTCAAACGCACCTAACAACATAATCATAAAACATTTTGGAGTAGGAGGAATATATGAAAGATAAAATACTTCATAATTTAGGCTTGAAAATTTTAGCAGTTTTATTCTCAGCAGTGTTATGGGTGATTTCGATTAATATTACTGATCCCGTTGAAAGTGATAGATTTACTGTACAAGTGGAACTGTTAAATATGAATAACATGATAAATGAAGGCAAATACGTTGAAGTGTTAGATGATACAGATACGGTCAAGGTAGAGGTGCGCGCTAGCAGTTCTGTTTTGAGTACGATGAATGCTAGCCAGTTGATTGTAACAGCTGATATGAATGAGTTAGATGAAAACAATCAAGTACCAATTAGTGTGACCACCTCTTCAAATGTGAATACAGAAAGTATTGTGTTGGTAAGTAAATATGTAAAAGTTAGTGTGGAAGATATTAGTACCATTCAAATTCCAATTAATGTTACAGTAGAAAACGAGCCAGAAGAAGGTTATATTTTAGGAACGACTAGTACGGTACAGAATGCAATGACTATTTCGGGACCAGAGTCAGTTGTATCAACAATTAATAAAGCTAATGTAGCAATCAACGTTGATGGAGCAACTAGTGATGTAAATATTAATTTGCCAATCAAGCTATACGATAGTGATAATCATGTGATAAATGATTCTAAACTTACGAAAAGTGTAGAGGAAGTATCTACTACAGCAACAATTTTAACCACAAAAACAGTGCCATTAACATTTACCGTAACAGGCACACCGGAAGATGGATATATGTTAACTGGTGATATCGATCAAAATCCAACGAATATTACCATAGCAGGTAAAGCTAGTGATGTGAAAAATATTTGGAGTGTTGAAATTGCAAATATATTAAATGTAACAGATTTGACGGAAAATCTAGTTATGGCAATTGATATAACGGATTATTTGCCATCGGGCGTCATATTAGTTAATGAAAAAACAAATGATGTTGCAGCAGTGACAGTATATATTGAAAAAATCATTACAAAAACAATAGAAATTAATAGTAAACAAATCAAGATTATAAATATGCCAGAAGATTTTGAAGGAACAATTTCTGATATGGAAGATACCATAGAGATAGAAATTGAAGGATTAGAAAGTGTGGTTGAAGCGTTAAATCCTGAAGAGCTCAGTGGTTATGTTGATATTGTACAATTGATGGAAGCGAAAGATATGGAAGTACTATCGCCTGGTTCTTATTCGGCAGGCATTACTTTTAGTTTACCAGATCAAGTTACTGTATTAGATGATTTGAAGACAATAGTTGAAATCAATAGATTGGAAGATTAGTAAGTTAGAATATTTTGTTTAGAAATGGAGGCAATGATGGCAAGACTATTTGGAACAGACGGAGTGAGAGGTGTTGCAAACGAAGAACTTAGCCCTTTATTAGCAATGCAATTAGGGCAAGCGGGAGCATATGTTCTCACCAAAGAAAATAAGCATAAACCAACAATTATGGTAGGCTGTGATACAAGAATCTCAGGAGATATGTTAGCCAATGCATTGATGGCAGGTGTATGTAGTGTGGGGGCTAATGCAGTTTATGTAGGTGTTGTTCCAACACCAGCAGTTGCATATTTAACTAGAAAGTATAAAGTAGATGCAGGTGTAGTGATTTCGGCTTCTCATAATCCTGTTGAATTTAATGGAATTAAATTTTTTGATGGAAACGGTTATAAGTTGCCTGATGAAATGGAAGACGAGATAGAAGAATTGATTCAAAACAATATGCAAGGTGTGAAATTTCCAACAGGTCCAAGTGTTGGAAAAATCAAATATAGAGATGGTGCAAGAGAAGAATACATCAATCATGCAGTGCAATCGGTTCCAGTTAGCTTAGAAGGCATGAAGATTGTAGTAGATTGTGCAGAAGGTGCAGCACATTATACTTCGGTAGAAGCAATTAGTGATTTGGGAGCAGAAGTGATTGCGATTCATAATCATCCAGATGGAACCAATATTAATGCTAACTGTGGTTCTACACATATGGAAGAATTAAAAGCCCGTGTAGTATACGAAAAAGCACAGGTGGGATTGGCATTTGATGGTGATGCAGATCGATTATTGGCAGTGGACGAAAACGGAAAAATGATTGATGGTGACCAAATTATGGCTATTGTAGGAAACCACATGAAAAATCAAGGCAAATTAAAAAACAATACAATTGTTGCTACTGTTATGAGTAATTTAGGCTTTTTCCTTATGGCAAAAGAACAAAAATTAAATGTAGAACAAACCAAGGTTGGGGACAGATATGTATTAGAAAGAATGAAAGAAATTGGAGCTAGTTTAGGTGGTGAACAATCGGGTCATGTTATTTTCCTAGATGAGAATACAACTGGTGACGGATTGCTTAGTGCGTTACATCTTTTAGAAGTTATGGTAGACACTAAGAAACCTCTTTCAGAATTATCAAAAATCATGGATGTGATGCCACAAGCCTTAGTAAATGCAAAAGTACCAAATCATAAGAAAGAACATTATATGGATTATCCAGAAGTTGCTAATGCTATTGAGACATTGAATAATAAATTTGCGGGCGAAGGAAGAGTATTGATTCGTCCATCGGGTACAGAACCAAAAGTACGTGTTATGATTGAAGGAAAAGATCAAAAAGTAATTGATAAAGAGGCTAAGAATTTAGCGGATTTAATTCAAAACACAATGCTTTAAAATAGTATAATATAGGAGGTATAAGGTATGGTAAGTCAAAAAGTAAAAATTAAAAATCCTACCGGATTACATCTAAGACCTGCTGGCATCTTATGTAAAGAGGCAATGCAATTTAAGTCATTGATTACATTTGCACATAAAGATAGTACGGCAAATGCTAAGAGTGTGTTAAGTGTACTTGGTGCCTGTGTAAAATGTGGAGATGAGATTATATTTGAATGCGTTGGTGAAGATGAGGAAGTAGCACTAAAAACATTAGTAGAAGCAGTTGAAAGTGGTCTTGGAGAATAAAAAGTGTATAAGTTACAGGTCACCTGTGAACTGTAACTTATAGAATAAACAAAATACCCACTAGAAAGTGGGTATTTTATTCAAGGAAGGTTGAGAGAGATGTTGAATTTTGCTAGATATAAGAAAAATCCTGTTGTAGATTTAACAGTACGTGAATGGCCAAACAAAGAAATAGAAAAAGCACCGATTTGGTGTAGCGTTGATTTACGTGATGGAAATCAGGCATTAATCGATCCTATGGTCGTAGAAGAAAAAATCGAAATGTTTGAGTTTTTAATGAAACTTGGGTTTAAAGAAATAGAAATTGGTTTTCCTGCTGCAAGTCAAATAGAGTATGATTTTTTAAGACAATTAGTGGAGAGAAGATTAATACCAGATGACGTTTGCGTGCAGGTATTGACACAATGTAGAGAAGAACAAATTGCAAGAACTTTTGAATCTATCGAGGGATGTAAACAAGCCATTGTACATATTTACAACTCCACATCTACATTGCAACGTGAAGTAGTATTCGGCATGGAGAGAGATGCGATTATTGATATTGCAATCAAAGGTACTGAGCTTGTAAAAGAGCAGGCAAAGAAATTTCCTGGAAAGATAATATTGGAATATTCACCTGAAAGCTTTACAGGGACAGAATTAGATTTTGCTTTAGATATTTGTACAGCAGTACAAAAAACATGGGGAGCAACAAAAGAGAATCCAATTATTTTTAACTTGCCTTCAACAGTGGAAATGACGACTCCAAATGTATATGCAGATCAAATTGAATGGATGAATTCACATTTTGAAGATAGAGAAAGTATTATTTTAAGTGTGCATCCTCATAATGATAGAGGTTGTGGTGTGGCAGCAACTGAATTAGCGCTTCTTGCAGGTGCCGACCGTGTGGAAGGAACTTTATTTGGGAATGGAGAAAGAACTGGAAATGTAGATATGCTTACAGTAGCCTATAATATGTTTTCACAAGGGATTAATCCAGAATTACATATTGAACATGTAAATGAAATTATTGAAATTTATGAAAGATGTTGTAAAATACCAGTCCATCCAAGGCATCCATACGCAGGCAAGTTAGTATTTACTGCATTTTCTGGATCTCATCAAGATGCCATCAACAAAGGTGTAAAAGCCATGAAGGAAAAGAATAATCCTTACTGGCAAGTACCATATTTACCAATTGACCCAGCTGATATTGGAAGAGAATACGAACCTATTGTACGTATCAATTCCCAATCTGGAAAAGGTGGCGTTGCTTTTATTATGGATACGTATTTTGGATTCAAGTTACCAAAAGCAATGCATAAAGAATTTGCTAGAATCATTCAACTTGTATCAGAAAAGCAAGGGGAAGTATCACCAGAACAAATTATGGAATCATTTCGCCAAGAATATTTGTCTAAGAAAGAACCTATTCATTTTAGAAAATTACGTATGGATGATTTAAGCGATGAAACCACTTCTGACTTTGATACAAGAGTCCATGTATTATATACTGACCATGGTGAGGAAAAGAGATTTGAAGCCATAGGAAATGGTCCTATCGATGCAGTAAAACGTGGATTACAAGAAGAATTGGATTTAGATATCAAAATTCTCGACTATGAGGAACATGCTTTACAAAGTGGTTCTAATTCTCAAGCGGCTGCCTATATTCACTTATTAGATAGTAATACAGGCCGTGTAACATATGGAGTAGGAGTAAGTTCAAATATTACTAGAGCATCTATTAGAGCTATTTTCTCAGCGGTGAATAGACTTGGGTTAGGGGAATAAGGTTGAAAATAAATTTCATCCTCAATATCTGTGATTTCACTCTTGGAAGCAAGTGAAATCACTGGACTTAAATATAGACTACCCCTCATACGAGAAAGTATCACCATCTTGTACAATGCAAATTGCAGTTTTACCAGTATTTAATTCGATTTCATTTCCATCATCATCATAATAACGAGTGGCAGAATAATCAGAAGTCTTAATCCAATTTACATGGATGCCTTTTCCTTCAGTAAAGAACCATCCATCGCGTGTGGAATCGATACATTGGAAGGCAAGATAACCGCTAGCATCGCGAACTTCGTGATATGTAAATTGAATTAGTACATTTGAGAATGCTAATTGTGTGTCTGTAGCGGCGTCCATATGAGCACCATCAGAAGGATCTTGTGATCTGTAATACAATCCATCTGTTTCATTAAAAGTAAAGACTGTTTCAGTCACTGGATAAGCATCTGATAAGTCGATTGTTTTAGCAACAACTGCATCACTACCATAACTTTCTAACAAGTTAGGTTCAGAAGCAGAAGCAAATTTGAAATGTGTTTCATCAACATAATCTTCTCTAGCAGTCAATGAATAATCAAGACGTACGATTTCATCATAGACATCTTTACCATCAACATATAAATTTTGAGGTGCAGAGCGATCAGTTGAACGGTATGAAACACTGCTTGGTGCAGTTAATAAATTGATATTGTTTGTATCAGAACGTCCAATTACTTCATCAATATAAAATGGTCCACCAGCATGAATATAAACAGAATCCCATTCAAAGGCCCAATAAACATAATAATCACGGCAGCTTCGGATATTTCCGATTCTTTCTAATTCAGTCCAATCCTCGAAGATTGCCATTAATCGCGTAATTCCACCTTCTACGAGACATTCATATATAATATCAGCATTAGAGATATTATACTGTGGTATAGTAGAAGCGTCGTTTGGAATCATAACAGCGATAGGTCTAAGGGAAGCCACTTCTTCATCAACCCATTCATTTGTCAAAGTACTTCTCACCATGCCTTCTTCTGGTGGAACATCACCATCTGTTTCAACTTCTGTAATTTCTTCCTCAACAGTTTCAGAAGCTTCAATATCTTCCACAATGATTTCTGGCATATTGGCAGTATTTGATTCATCAGAGCCGCAACCAAACAGCAAAAATGTAGAAGAAATGATTGCTAGTGTAAGTACACTAAGTTTTTTCATATAAATTCCCCGCTTTCGTATTATATAATGATAAGGTAGGTGCTTTCATAAATAGTGATGATGAAATCAACCCAAATTACATAACATTATACCATAGGATGGAAAAACCGTCAAAATAAAATATATTCGCCTATTGAATTTTATAGGACTTTTCATTATAATGAAGTGTGTGCAAAAATATTGTTACATACTATTATTAATTGTCGCAGGTTGCGAGAAATGGGGTTACCATGACTTTTCTTACAGAACTTTTTACGAATAAAATTTTTATTGCAGCAGCAGTTGCATGGTTTGTGGCACAAGTATTAAAAACCTTGTTATGTCTCTTTTTTGAAAGGAAATTTATTATTGAACGATTAGTAGGAAGTGGCGGTATGCCAAGTTCTCACTCATCAACAGTATGTGCATTGGCTACAGCTACAGGTATGCAATATGGTGGAGGAAGTTTTGAGTTTGCCGTTACTTGTATCTTTGCAATTATTGTCATGTATGATGCAAGAGGCGTTAGAATGGAAACAGGTAAGCAATCAAAAATATTAAATGAAATGGTAGAATTGTTTTATCATATGGGGAAAGACTTTACGCCACAAGAAAAGCTATCGGAATTGGTAGGACACACTCCGTTGCAAGTATTAATGGGTGCTATTTTAGGGATTGGAATTGGTGTTTTATATATGATTTAAAGACATGCTAAGTGATGGGTTTATGAAAAATGAAACCTTCACTTAGCTTTTTTGTTTAATAGAGTGCATACAAGTCGCAATATAAGAGTTCTCGCTCTAATGTATAGGTGGTTAAATTACTATTAGAATCTATTATATCCTGTAACATAAGGTCATAAACATCATTACGTGAGGCGTAAACGTAAATTTTCGCAGCTTCTTTTATTTTATCATCGTTAATAGGTGAAAAATCGCTGGTATTCACAAAATAAATTTCTGAATACTGCATTAATTCTTCGGATTCATCCCAGATCATCCATAGATTAGTTGGGTTGTATAGGTAAACAACACAGTCATCTCTATGTTCCTTAGCCCACATTACATTTTCTCGATCATTTTCATATAAAAATTGTACGTTATGGCTGTATAGATTGAAAGAACCAAATAAAAGCATTATGAAAAAAATACAACTGATGAGAGCAGTAGGTATATTTTTCTTACTATGCAAAACTTTTTGGTTATTCATAATATAGTTACTAAGTTTAAAAATTGTAAATAGAATAATCAGTAAGGCAAATCCAAAGACTGGTAGTTCGTAGCGTGTGGCTTCTTCAGCGTTTAATAAGGCAGTTTTTGCTACCACTAGGAAATAGCTGATAGAGGTAAGGGAAATGATAAGAAATTCTCTGTTTGTATTAAAAAAATAAATAAGAAATTCTTTTTTCTTATCCTGTTTCTGAAACAGAGAAACAGAAAGTATGAACAATTGTAGGCATAAGACGAAAAGTACAAAGAATAAGCCATTAAATACAAAATCATTTAATAATCCAGCAAAGAATGATATACGTTCCCAAGTATTAGAAAGTGTAAAGAAAGCTTCTGTGGCTTCATTACCACGATATCCGCGAAACATGTGACTTAGGCTTGATGGATATATAAAAATCGCTAGAAAAATACCTGCCATAACAGAGATACCATAAGGGATACAAGGTTTGATACTTTTGTGTGTGATGAGTAGAGCAAAACAACTATAAGCGGCCAAAAAGAACATGAAAATGAGAAAATAATAATGAGTCATTAGGCCTAAAAAACTAATCAAAAATACAGGCAAATAAAATTGAAACATAGACTGTAGCATAGAATTTTTGGGGGCAAATAAGCCCTTTATGTGAATACAGGTAGCACTGAGACACCATACTAACAATAACATATACATGCGGATGAAGGTAATGCCGCTCAGTATCCCTGCACTGAAACCCCATAATCCACAGAGCATAAAAGTCATATAGATATGTTCTTTACATATTTTAGAACAAATGTAAGCAAATAAGTAATAAGAAATCACAAAGCAAGCTAGGTTTATAGACAGTCCCAACCATTTTGAAAAGATACCGCTGAATAAAGAACTGACGGTGTGCAGAATCCAATAATAGAGTGGAGGATGGACATCATAAGATTGCATGAGTGTTACCATTCCATATTGAAATTTACTGTCTTCCGCTACAATAAATTCACTTGTTACTTGAGAAATATCTTTCCATTCTCGATCTGTGAGAACAAGACCATAAGTTACATTTGATGAATAGTAAGAATAATACTCATCATAATGAAATCCTTGTTTTTGTTCACAAAAATACAGTGCCACAAGAAATTGCAGCACTAAAATAAAAGTTAAAATAGCAACAGTATAAAAGTTACGTTTGTTATTTGAAGTAGTCATAGTTAAATCTTCTCTTTCGTATTCAGGGAATTATATCATTTATTAAAGTGTTTTCATATACAAGGTAATAGCATCTTGCCAGTTTCCAAACTTATATCCGTTTGTTAGGGCGAACATTTGGTTTTCTAAAACGGAATTAGCAGGTCTTTTGGCAGGTGTTTTATATTCGTCACTAGTGATGTATTCTACAACAGTATCTTTTCCAGCCAATCTAAAAATTTCTTTGGCAAAATCAGCCCAACAGCAGCTTCCTTCACAAGTCCCGTGGAATAATCCATAGTTATCGGTAAATAATAAAGAGTCAATACCCTTTACTAATTCAATGGTACTGGTAGGTGTGCCAAATTGATCGCTTACTACCCTTACTTTATCGTTTGTTTCTGATAAACGAAGCATTGTTTTTGCAAAATTATTTCCATCCCCATAAAGCCAAGCAGTACGAAGAATAAAATGTTTGTAAGAAAATTCTTTTACAAATTGTTCGCCTAATTCTTTTGTATATCCATAATAAGTTTCAGGTCCCACAGGGTCACTTTCCAAGTAAGGAGTCTCCTTATTTCCGTCGAATACGTAATCAGTAGAAATATGAACTAATTTAGAACCTGTTTCTGTAGCGGCAATACTTAAATTTCTAGGACCGATGGCGTTGGCACGAAAAGCTGCTTCTTGATTAGTCTCACAAAGATCTACAGCAGTAAAAGCACTGCAGTTGATAATAGCGTAAGGATTTACTTCTTTTGCTAGTGTCATTACTTGATCAATGTTAGAAATATCAAGTTCATCAATATCAGTATTTACAAAATGTAAATCAGTGTGGTTTGCATAGTATGCATTAATAGCACGTCCTAATTGTCCATTACAACCTGTTACAATAATATTTTTCATAGTTTCTCCATTTCCAATTCTTATGTTTAATAGTAATATTTTATCATTAATGGATATGAATTTCCAGTAGAATTTTTCTTCTTGCGACTTCCATAAGTAATGGGATTTAGAGTTTATTTCACTATTTTAAGAAAAAAGAAGAGATAGAAAAATCCTTTATTGTATGGTAGGCTAGAAAGAAATAAGTAAGACAGAAAATAGTGATTTATCTTTTCACTAGTAACCGGTTCTTATGTGATAATGTTACAAGTTAAGAGGTTGTGAGAAAGTGATGGTTGTTAATATGGGCAGAGAAGAGGATAAAATTAATACAGAAAGATTGAAAATACGATTATTAGAAGAAAAGGACGCCGATTTTATCGTCAAAATGAGGAATCAAAAAAATATTATTCGATATTTTTTATCCCCACATGGCATAACGAAAGAAGAACATTTACAGTGGTTTCAAACAAAATATCTTGTAGATAATACTTACTGGAAATATATTGTAGAAGAACGTAATACAGGAAATCTAATTGGCAATATTGGAATCAGAGATATAGATGTGGAAAAAAGCCAAGCAGAGGTGGAATATATGTTTTTAGAAGAATATCAAGGTAAAGGATATGCCTGTGAGGCAGTGGCGGGATTATGTAATTATGCCACAGAACAATGGGGCATCAAGAATTTTACAGCGGTGATTCATGTTGAAAATAAATCCTCTGAAAAACTAGTAGAAAATCTAGG
>JAWXVD010000213.1:0-4299 GCA_044425705.1 Eubacteriales bacterium
AAACATACAGAATACAAAACGACCCAATCAAATTCCATTTTTAACCATTTTTTGGTTATTTTTTAACCTTTCCTCTAAATGCAAGAAAGCGGACAGCAAGTTCTACTTGCCATCCGTCTTCCAAAGTTAAAATAACTACTGTTCTGTCTTTTTCACCATATTTTATCTCGAAATATTAAATTGAGTAATATCACTATACTCCATTTAGCTAGCCAAACATAATGTATGCTAAAAATACGTTGTAATATGTTAATATTACGTTGAATTGACCGAGTTTTATCAATTTATTTTCAAATATATGTCATCCTTTCTCAGAACAATTTATCTATTCTTCCATCTATATCTTTTTCATCTGAAAGTAATTTAACGATTCGCAAATTTACACACTTTAACATACTATTCTCACTTAATCTTTCAAATTATAAATATTAATACATGAAGTATATAATGTACCCGGATATATAACTGCACAATCGTAATGTTTTCTTCTTATTCTTATATCATTAATCTGATTCTCTGTTAATTCCTTAATAACCACATAAATGTCATAATCTTTTCTAACTCCTTTGCTATGAACAATTTTAACATGTTCTTCAAATCTATCAGGATCATTAATGTAAAACCAAGTAAAACACTTTTCACATTTTCTCATTGGATTAGCATGTCCATATTTAATACCGTTTTTTCTTATACTATCTTCATTGGCCTTATAAGACAAATGAACCAGTCCATATTTTTTAATTCTGTCTATTTCATTCTTATTTAATCTATCTTTTGGAGTATGATAAAAAACATCCTTACAAAATTTGTTAATCTCTTCTCCAATCATTTTCATTAATTTTTTAATCTGCAAACTTATTTTCACAATCCTTTTCTCTTTAAATAAATAATCATTTCAACTCGCTCATCATACGCTTTAAATGACTTCTTTACATCGAATATTTTTTACTCTTATCACTCCATCTACCAATATAATCAATTATTTCTTCCTTCAACGCCTCTCCTCCTAACAATGTTATCTTATAATGCGGTCCATTCTCATTCGAAGTGTTCATACAACATTTTTTATACTTTTTTCCTGAATCACATGGGCATCTATCATTTCTTCCTATCTTAATATATTCTGGTCTTTTTCTTGTCATTTTTTCAACATACCATGGTCTAAATGGCGACTCCAACTTACTCATAAGATATTCTAAAACTTGATAGTTGTAGTCCATCCCATCTATTTTCATTATCGCATATTTATCCAATGGATGTTTAACAATTGCCAAGCCTAATAATTCAAACTCTGTCACTTCTCTCAAACAAAGTTCTCCCATGTATAGTTTTCCAGGTATATGCTTACAACCACTTCTTAACGAAATCACCTTACCACAAATTGAACATTTTTCAGATTTAATAATACTTTCTCTGCTTGTAAAAATATACTCTGGGAATAGCATTTCATAATATTTAATCATTGTATTAACCAATGGTAAATGATAGTGATTTATTCCATCCCCAAAATTCTCTCTCAAATTCCCCATTGTAATATCTATCTTCTCCAAAAGAGACCATGCATTTTCATAATTACCCTTTTTCAATTCATTAAACATACATATGTACTTTTGCTGAATTTTATATGTTTCAATCAGACACCACAACTCATTAGCTAAATTCTCATTCTTATCATGGATTGCACTTTCCTTATTTTTTTCTAAACCGTTTAGCACACTCTCATTTAATTCCAAATGAAACTCCTGCAAATATTCTTTTATTTCGCTTAATAACATGACATTCAACCACCTATTTAAAAATCGTTTCATCTACCGTTTTCATTGCTTTTTCAAAGTTATCTACATTTCCTTGGTAATCAATTTTCTTAGACTTTCCATTTTTTTCTACAATAATATGAATATCTGCGTTTGTATCTTTGCGCTCCTTATTCATAGATTTCACCTTATCATACAAATACGCCGCAACCATACTTGTCACAATAGGTAATACTGCATATTGGATTATTATAGTTGCCACGTATACAATATCCGCATGTAATTCTATTTTTTTAAAATTTTCGTCATCAATACAAATCTCAGTTTTTATACCTTCTTGATTTTTTAGAAACATATAAAACTCAGATGTACACTCTGGGAAAAAATAACCTTGTATATCGCGAAATCCCTCATTTGGAATAAGAAGGACATTTGCCTTTTTTATATCATCTAAATATTTTTGAGGTACATATTCTTTTTTTAATACACTTTCAAATGTCATATTAGCATCCGTTATTTTTAAATTATTTTCTAATTCACTTTCATGCAGCATTTCACCATTCTCCTTCAAATTTTCACATATTCATCATATACCTATATTCTATTTTTTATATAAACTTTAGATACAGTATACCATATAAATAAATATGATTCTATGTGACATCAAAAATATGACATCTCTATGTAATACCAATTTGTAATTAATAAAAAGAGATACCTAAAACATCTATTGTATGCTTTAACTATCTCTGTATGCATTTTCTATATTGCATTTCACTCTATACTATTCTATAGTTTCATGTATGATTTTATTTCTTCTACCTTATCAATTCGTTCCCATGGCAAGTCCAAATCATTTCTTCCAAAATGTCCATATGCTGCTACTTGTCTATATATTGGTTTTCGTAAATCTAACATCTCTATAATTCCATCAGGTGTTAAATCAAATTTATCTTCTATTACACTTTGTATCTTTTCTATTTCAACTTTTTCAGTTCCAAAAGTTTCTATATGTATGGAAGTTGGGTTAGCAATTCCAATAGCATACGACAGCTGAATTTCACATTTATCTACTAATTCAGCTGCTACAATATTTTTTGCTACATACCTTGCCGCATAAGCTGCTGAACGATCCACTTTAGTCGGGTCTTTTCCTGAAAATGCACCTCCACCATGTCTCCCATAACCACCATATGTATCAACAATAATTTTTCTTCCTGTTAATCCACTATCTCCGTGAGGGCCACCAATAACAAAACGCCCTGTTGGGTTAATATAAATCTTTGTATTATCGTCAAGCATTCCACTATCTACGATAGGGCTAATTACATACTCTTTTATATCTTTATGTAGCTGCTCTGGTAAAACATCTTCTGAATGCTGTGTAGAACACACTATTGTATCAATTCTAAATGGTTTACCAAATTCATTGTATTCCACAGTCACCTGTGTTTTTCCATCTGGTCTTAAATATGTCAATAAACCATCTTTTCTCACTTTTGATAATCGATGTGCCAATTTGTGCGCCAATGATATAGCATATGGCATATAATCATATGTTTCATTAGTGGCATATCCAAACATCATGCCTTGATCTCCTGCCCCTGTTCTGGTCAAGTTTCCATGATCTACTTTAGTTTCATAAGACGAATTAACTCCCATTGCAATATCCATTGACTGTTCATCAATAGCCACAATGATTCCACATCTTTCTCCATCAAAATCACATTGACCATTGGTATAGCCTATTTCTTTAATCGTATTACGCACGATTTTTTGCATGTCTACATAAGCATTTGTCGTGATTTCTCCCATTACTAATACTAATCCTGTAGTAACAGCTGTTTCACAAGCCACTCTACTTAATGGATCTTGCTTCAAAAGTTCATCTAAAATTGAATCAGATATTGCATCACATAATTTGTCTGGATGTCCTTCTGTTACTGATTCTGATGTAAAAAAAATATTACACATAAACAACAACTCCTATCATTCTTTTTCTTCTAATCGTATCATAAGAAGACAAGAATATTGTTTACGTGTAATATTTAGATTGTTATAAGCTATATCTATGTTTTACTACTTATTTTAATAAAATAGTTTTGAATTTTAAAAGTACGCATTGATGATATTAGTTTGATGTCATTATAAGCATAGGTTACAAATCACACAAATCACCCAACTTGATGGTTTCTAAATGTTTTGTAAATAAGTGGAATTGCTAGTAGTACAATTATTAAAACAAAAATTGGAATAAACATATATTGTGGTAAAACCACACTACCTACTTTATAGCACATTGTATCGATTACTTCTAAAAAAGAGATACTATTACCAGGAATTAGCAAAAATATCTTATATAATATACCTGTCTCAATTGGGACATTAAGGATTTGTGTTCCAAGACCTAATCCAACCATTATCCCCATTATTGCCAAAGTAGATTTGAATTTTGCTGAAAGGAAAATGTTTAATGTAGTGCTTAAAAGCAACAAACTTAGTATAACTAACATGGAAAAGAAAGCAGTTTGACCAATTGTAAGGG
>JAWXVD010000214.1:0-4260 GCA_044425705.1 Eubacteriales bacterium
TTTTCGTCATTACTTTATCCTTAAAATCCTTTATTTACGTTATAATTAGTGGCGATTTATTTTTTTACAAGTGCTACAACCCTTTATTCATAAGGATTTCGCGACAGCGAAATCTATTCATAAGGCTTTTCAATCCTATATTTTATATGCTTCCAACATATACTCTGTTATATCATTCTCACAGGAATAACTCTGAATCCCAGACTCATCTAGCGTAGTATAATAAATCCATTCCTCATCTATATATACCGCTGAAACTAATACATCCATACATAACTCATGTTCCCCTGTTGTCAGATTACATACCGTCAATTGGTTTTTATCATTATTATTCCAGCAAGTTTCATGTCTGTATCAAATGTTATGCGATAGGTCACTGTAATATTTTCATATGCAACCGTCACCTCTGTTACAGCGTAATGCTGCTTCTAGTTGATTCTGAATATCCTTTTTTGTTTTTCTGCTACATTTAATCCCTCGTAAAACCTTACTCAAATATTTCTTTTTAGTCATATGAATGCCTCCCTATCATTTGATTAACGCAACCTGAAATCGTATCCCATGTTTCTATAATTTCACCAAGTTTCTTTACTCCAGTATCCGTTATTTTATAATATTTTCTAGCTACTTTCTTACCTTCTGCTTCACTCCACTTACTTTCTACCAATCCCTCATCTTCTAATCTATATAAAATCGGATATAGGGTTCCGTCTTTTAAAATAATTACCTGATCACTCTCCTCTTTTAACTTCTGAATAATCTGATACCCATACATAGAACCCGAATGAAGAAGGTTTAAAACTAGCATATCGAGAATACCTTTCTTTAATTGCCTTTCATATTTTTCAACCATTTTCCTCCCCCTCTTTTATACATTGTAATACTAAGTACATTGTAATGTATTTTCACAATATCGTCAATAAAGCATAAAAAAGGAACCCGACACAATATGCTGGATTCCTTTTGACTCATTAAATATTATCTATAACGATTTTATTTTGAAGTTTACTTATATCATATCCACGTTTTTTTACGAGCTTAAAGTCTTTTTTGAATAAGTTTTGGTATTTAATCGTCAGCATTCAAATCCTCCATAAGTTCTGCAACAGAGGAAAAACCACGACTTAATCCAATACCATTTCTAGCATCTTCAATTGCTTGGATTGTTTCTACATTGTATGCTCTTGAAACTGCAAATGGCAGTTTTTGTTCTCTTACTGCCTGTTTTGCGAAAACAGTAAATGCAGTGGTTAGATTCATACCTAAATCAGAAAAAAGTTCTTCAGCCTGTTTTTTGAGATCTGCATCCATTCGAATAGTAATATTTGTTGTACCCATATAATCATCTCCTTTTATTATTAATAGTAGTATATTTATTATATTGACAAATATGTGCACTGTCAATACATTGCACATATTCCATGTTTTTTAGTAAATATAAATACGTACCAAGGCGTGCATCTTGGTGCATCTTTTTTGATATTACAATCTAGCATACCGTATCTCAAACGTTGCCCCCTCATGCTCCTTAGAACTCACAGTAATGCTCCCTTGGTTCTTTTCGATTATAGTTCTAGCCAGATTCAGTCCCACACCCATACTCTGTTCACTTGCCTCTGTTTCTTTATAGAACCTAGTAAATATCTTTTTCAGACTTTCTTTTTTAATCCCGGTACCGTAGTCCCTAATTTTAATGATAGTCATAAAATTATTTTGTGTAAAAGATATCTCAATTTCCCCCTCTTGATAAGAATGTTCAATGGCATTTTTAATCACATTGGATAACGCCTCGCTTTGCCATGTAGTATCACAAACTAGTTCTATTTGCGCGCCACCTGTTATCACAAGATTTATATTTTTTTGTTCTAATAAAATACGATTTTTCTCTACTGCATGCTCTATTAAATCTTGTACCTTAATTCTTTTATTTGTGAATTCCACTACATTTGCATCCAACCTAGAAAGTTTCAAAAGGTTCTGTATCAGCAGTTCCATGTGAGCAATTCGCTCTCGTATATTCTGTAAGAATACGCCCTTCGTTTCTTCGTCCATTTCAGGGTATTCCACTAAGTTATCTAACATAATACTCATAGAGGTTAGAGGGGTCTTTAATTGATGTGATATATCTACGATATTATTCTTTACCTGGGCTTTATCTAACAGTGAGTTTTCTGCCTGCTCCTTTAATAAAATCATGATCTTGTAGATTTCATTTTGGAGTTTCGATAGTTCTTCTTCCTCATTTTCATTAATTTTAAGTGTATAATTCTTCTCTTGCAATTCTTGTAAATAAAAGATAAGATGATTAATCTTCTCTTCTCGGTGTTTTAGATACCAGTAAAGAAAGAACATTAGAATCGCAATACATACATTCACTACTACTAGATTTTGCAAAAGATTGCTTTTCAAATTCTTTTCATTATTATCTAGAAAAAATCTTGTATCGAGCGTATATCCATAGTCTTGTAAGATTGTCAGATTCAAATCCTCTATCTCACCAACGCCTTCTAGATATTGTACGATGTCATCCTTTTCTATTTCTGTTTTATCTATTTTCCCTTGTTCCAAGATTAATGTAACCACTTGAAGTAATGCACGATTATTTTCTTCCACATAGGCATTATAATTTCGATTCGTACAAATAACAGTAAGCGTGGAAGCTAGTATCATAGCCACCACACTTACTGTTATTATCTTCTTTAATATATTATAATTCATGTTCATCCACCATATAGCCGAATCCTTTCACTGTTTTGATATACTCTGATGAAAGTTTTGCTCGAATTCTCTTAATATTGACAGTCAACGTATTATCATTGACATAATTCTCATTACTATCCCAGATTACCTCTAAGATACGTTCCCTTGGAATCACTTGATTCTTATTCACAACTAAAAGCTCTAGTATCTTATATTCCAAACTTGTAAGAGAAATGAATGTTCCTTGAAAACGAATGGTTTTCTTGCTTTTATCTAATTCTAACTCCCCAACCATGATGACATCTCGATTTGTCCTAGCAAGGATCTTTTCTATCCTTGCTAAGAGTTCTTGATTTCGAAATGGTTTGATCAGATAATCTTCTCCCAGTGCCAACCCTTTTACAATGGTTTCTTCATCATCTCGTGCTGTTAAGAATAGAATCGGTGTATCTGCAATTAATTCTGCCAGTTCCAGACCATTTCCATCACCCAACATAATATCAAGAAGAATAAGGTCATAATGCATCTGTAATTTCTCCATGGCTTCTTTCTTGCTATATGCAATGGTTAGATCATATTGTTTTTTTAGTAAAAATTCAAGTCCTAAGACGATATTTTTATCATCTTCGATTAATAAGATTCTCTTCATTAACACTCCTTATGCTATATATTTTCTTGCCTAATAGTCTCAATAATATTCTGCTTTGCTATTTTACTAAGACTGGTCTTCATTGTATATAATAAATTACCATGATGTTTTTCCTGTATCTTCCACTTTTTCTGTCTCCAATATATAGTAATACATATTTAGAATCTCCGCATCCACAGGACTCCATGATCCGTCTTCATCTTTTGCATTTTGATAGTACACATACCGTATATAAGAATTATTTTCAAAATATCCATCATATACCAAATACTTTATAATAGAAGAATCTTCGTAAATCACAATTCTCGTATAACCTTTTGCATTATAATCTTCTTGATATATAGTATCCGATGTTTCTATACACTTCTGATATATGCTCTCATAACCTGCTTGCACTTCTGCATTTTCATAGACATATACTGGTACTTCTTGACTATACTCTTCCGTCTCATTTTTAGATGTTTCTGCTACGTCTTGATATGCTTCATATAAGGCTTCTTCTTTTGCCAGTTCTATTCTCTCATATTCTTCTTGAGTAATAGAACTATCGATATCATCAGAACTACTAGCATCACGTAAATACACTCTTATAAATAGATTTTTCTTCTGAAACAACTCATATTTGGCTCCCCCTAACCAAATCGCTTCCTTTACGATAATTGTTCCATCTCCATTATCTATCTCGCTCCACCCATCACCCTGAATGATTGTAGCTAAAAGAGCAAGCCCTAATAAAAGATACATCAACACCCCCGCAACCCACACTAAAACATTGCAGATAACTGGAAATATTTTTTTCACATTACTTGATACAATAATCGTCCAAATTATCAAGAACAACTGCATCAAAAGAACGCAAATAACCGGAACATCCCATCGAAACCATACACAAAATGACTCACCCGTAGTTA
>JAWXVD010000215.1:0-4223 GCA_044425705.1 Eubacteriales bacterium
TTGTGTTCCAGAAGAAAATCAAACTTTAGTAAAAGAATTGGTGAGCAATGAAAAGTTTCATTATATTGAGCCAGTACATAAAACAGTTTTTATAGACAAGCTATGGCAAATTGGAGAGGCTATTCGAAATAGTCAGTACATAGAAATGGATTATTTAAGAACAAAAGATAAAAAAATAGTGAAACGAAAAGTAAAGCCAGTGGCAATTATGTTTTCGGAATATTATTTTTATGTGACGGCATTTATTGATGATGAAGAAGTGAGAAAAGATTTTGATGTGATTAACGATTCCTTTCCTACGATTTATAGGATTGATCGTATTCAAGGTTTGAAGGTGTTGTCTGAGAGGTTTCATATACCTTATAGCAGTCGGTTTGAAGAAGGAGAGTTTCGAAAAAGAATTCAATTTATGTATGGTGGTAAGTTGCGTAGATTGAAATTTAAGTATTTTGGAGATTCTGTAGAAGCAATTTTGGACAGATTACCTACCGCACAGGTTGTGGAGGAGCAGGAAGGGGGATTTATTATTCAAGCAGAAGTGTTTGGAAACGGTGTTGATATGTGGATTCGGAGCCAAGGGGCGATGATCGAAGTGATGTGAGGAGGTATAAAATGAGCAGCAATGTAATGTTACAAGCAGGGGCAAATTTACAATTGTCACCTAATGATCCCATTATGCAAGGTATTTTTAAAGAATATGAACGAGTGATTATTGAAAGTTTGATTACATCATTCGGATTAGATTTCTTGGTACAAGATCAGGATGGTGGAGATGTAGATACTATTCATAATGTCAGACAAATGGGAACAGATCCTGATATGACATATAAAAATAGTGAAAATCAAAAAGCATATGAAAACAGAGGAAGGTATAATTCTAAAGCATATCATAGTGATAGTGCATATAAACAAAAAAACAGAGAAGTTTCTCAAATGAAACGAGATGGTAGACAAAACGATGCATATACAAATAAAAAGTTTGCAAGGAATGGAAAAAGTGATTTAGATCATGTGATTTCGGCAAATGAAACACATAATGATCCGGGGAGAGTACTAAGTGGTTTGAGTGGTGTGGATTTAGCAAATAATGATAGCAATTTACGACCAACGAATCCTCATACGAATCGTACCAAAAAAGCTAATTCTATGGATGATTTTCTTGGAAAATATGGAGAGGAATATTCGGAATCTCAAAAAGAAACGATGAGGAATTGTGATAGCAGTGCAAGAAAAAAATACAATAGTGCAATTAATCAAAAGTATTATACAAGCTCAGGATTTATGAAAGATACTGCAAAGTCAGTAGGAAAAACAGGATTTGCCATGGGAGTGCGGCAGGCAGTAGGATTTATTTTTACAGAGATTTGGTTTGCGGTAAATGACGAATTTAAGAAGGCAGACAACTTAAAGAATTTTATTTATCTATTTTTTTTCAAAACATAGGAAGTGGAATTAGAAAAGGATATGAAAATGCAAAAATAAAATATAAAGAATTATTTGAAAAATTTCTGAATGGGGCTGTAGCAGGTGCTTTGGCAAGTTTGACAACGACACTTTGCAATATATTTTTTACTACGGCAAAGAATGTTGTAAAAATCATACGTCAAGCATGGGTATCATTAACAGAAGCATCCAAAATTCTTTTTATTAATCCAGATAATTACTTATTTGGAGAAAGGATACGAGCAGTAGTAAAAACATTGTCAGTGGGTGCTAGTGTAGTTTGCGGTGTGATAGTGAGTCAGGCACTAGAGCAAACACCTATCGGAAAAATCCCAGTGTTGGGAGATATCGTACAGACATTTTGCGGAACATTAGTGAGTGGGATTATGAGTTGTACTTTATTGTATTTTTGGGATAGAAATGAAACCATTAACAAAATAATTTCATTTCTTGATAATTTACATACGATAGAGACGGAAATAAACTATTTTTACCAACAGGCAAATTATTTTGAAATGTATGCAGCAGAAATATTGCAAATTGATTTATGGAAATTTAAAGAGGAAACACAAATGTATCATAGCATGGTACAAAATATTTTGGATGCAAAGGATGAAGAGACTTTAAATAGAGAACTGAAAAATATGATTCAAAAGGCAAACATTTCATTGCCATGGGACAAGTATGATAGCTTCGATACCTTTATGAGTGACAAGAGTGCTAGAATGGTGTTTGAATAATGTATCAATGTGATTGTTGTGGGAAGTGTTGTAGAAATCTATCGCTGTCTAGTCTATATACCCAATTAGATAGAGGTGATGGGACATGCAGGTATTTACAAGAAAATTTATGTAGTATTTACGAAAACAGACCTATTATATGTAGGGTGGATGAATGTTATGAGGTGTATTTTAAAGATATAGTAACATTGGAACAATATTATGAGCTTAATTATGAAGCTTGTAAATTATTAAAAAACAAATTTTGAAGGAGGAAGTAATATGCCATTACCATTGATTTTAGGAGTTGGAGCAGCCATAGCGGGGGCAGCAGGAGTAGGAAGTGGGATTCATGGTGTTGTAAAAATGAATGAGGCCAATGATACCATGAAATCAGCAGATGAAAGACATAAAAGAAATATTAGACGTTTTGAAAAATGTAATAAAGAAGCAATAGAAGAAATGGATAAACTAGGACAAAAAGAGATGACGATTCTAAAAGAATTTGAAGAATTCTCAAGAATCATAGAAAAAATACAGAATAAACCTGATTTTAAATCATATACCAAAGATGGTGTTAAAATTCCAACATATAATAAGGAAGAACTAGAAGAAGTATGGATAGGAGCTGGCATCTTACTGGGAGTTGCGGGAGGAGCAACAGTTGGAACATTTGGTGGTGTTGCGGCAGCAGGGGCTACTGCAGCTGCAGTGATGGCTTTTGGAACGGCATCTACAGGAACCGCTATTTCAGCATTAGGTGGGGCAGCAGCAACCAATGCAACTTTAGCAGCTTTAGGTGGTGGCGCACTGGCAGCAGGTGGTGGCGGTATGGCACTCGGATCAGCAATTTTAGGTGGTGCTACCCTAGGTGTAGGTTTATTGATTGGAGGGATTATTTTTAATAGTACTGGATCAAAACTTTCTGATAAGGCAGATGAAGCATGGAGTCAAATGAAGAGAGCAGAGAAAGAAATCGATACGAGTTGTATATATTTAAACGAATTATATAAGGCAGCAGAGGAATATTTGGAAGCAATATCTAGTGTGGAGACAGTCTATAAGAGAAAATTAAAGAATTTATCAAGAATAGTAGAAGTAAATGGAAAAACAAATTGGTTCGATTTTTTGCAATATGAAAGAGTATTAGTTGAAAATACATCTATGTTGGTAGGTTTGTTGTATAGTATGTGTAAGGTAAAATTAGTATTGCAAGGGGATAGTGAAAAAGATATGAATGAAGTAAATAAGAAAGGCATAGAAGAAAGTATCAAACAGGCAGATGCTGTTTTGGAGGAAATGAATTTATAAATATCAATATTTAGTTTTTCTGATGTTATATTAGTATTTATAATGGATTTTTATGAGATTTATTTTTTCAAATATCCTTTGTAGTATAAGTACTTAAAGGTAAATTTAAAATTTTTTTCGTTCCAAGGATTCAAGGATTTCACTAATATTATAATATACTTTATATTTTTATCACTTGGGATATTCTAAGTACCTGGTTTCAAATACTTTGAAACCAGGTACTCCTTCTTTATGTATCAAAAAATTGACACACCCTATTAAATAGGTTATCTTATAGATAAAGAAGCAGGAACGAATCATCCATCGGGAACAGCAAGCAGACTTCTTACTATGATGGAGATGAATCATAATCTTGTTGAGGAATTTCCGTTTGTGAAACTGAATGTAAATACTTAAAATTCAGGATAGGAGGACTTGTTTATGATGCCACTAAAAATAGCATTAGGGATAGATGATTTTAGGAAATTAAGCGGGAATCCTCGGTTATTCAATTGCCGAGATGAAAGTGTTAAGCAATCATATGTGGGCTGGAAATGTTAAATATAAAATAAATCAAAACGAACATATGGTTGCTTTTTCTACTTCTTTTTGGTATACTATACGTATGAAAGAAAATCTAATACACGCACGCACTTGCGTATACAACATTAACTACCATGTGGTTTGGTCTGTGAAGTATAGACGAGCAATTTTAAATGAAGAATTAGAAGTATATCTGAAGAATCTTGTGCAAGAAATTGGAAAAGACAA
>JAWXVD010000216.1:0-4179 GCA_044425705.1 Eubacteriales bacterium
TTATATATATAGTCTATACTTAAAGTTACATCTTGACTATTTACACATAAATAGATACTATATAGATAGAGTATTTTTGAAAGGTGGGTAAATTATGCAAAACAAAGAAAAATCAGTAGCATTTACAGGTCATAGAGCAGAACAGCTACCTAAAGGCGTTGAAATGTTATTACTGAAAAAAAGATTGAAGAAAGAAATTCAAAAATGTATTGAAGGTGGATATAACTGTTTCTATCAAGGTGGCAGTTATGGTTGGGATTTGCTGTGTGCTAGTGCAGTAATTGAAGTTAAAGAAAAACTACAATCACAGATAAAGACATTTGCACTTACTGGAAGTGGTGATTTTTTAAACATCCAACTCATAAGTGTTGTACCATTTAAAGGCCAAGCAAAAAATTTCACAGAAAAAGAAAAAGCTATATATGATGAAATACTTGAAAAAAGCAATGAAGTGATAACTCTCTCTAGTGATTATCATAAAAATTGCTATAAAGATAGAAATCAATATATGGTTGACCACAGCACAAAATTAATAGCCTACTGGAACGGAGCATATCGCTCTGGAACAGCACAAACAGTGCGAATGGCAGAAAAACAAAATATAGAGATAATTAATCTATATAAATAATAACAAACAATTAAAGACCGATTGTGAACTGATGAAACTCAGTTTGCAGTCGGTCTTTTTTTATTTTTACAGAAATGAAAGGAAAAAATTATGGAAGAATTACAAGTATTTAAAAATGATGAGTTTGGCGAAGTAAGAACAATTTTAATTGAGGGAATCCCTTGGTTTGTTGGGAAAGATGTTGCAGAGATTTTGGGATATGCAAAACCACAAAATGCTGTTGCAACACACGTTGGTAAAGAAGATAAAACCAGTACCCTGATTCAGGGCACTGGTTCTAATTACAAAAGTAAGACAATTATTATCAATGAAAGTGGTTTGTATAGCTTGATTTTATCAAGCAAACTACCAACTGCTCAAAGATTTAAGCATTGGGTAACATCAGAAGTCCTACCGAGCATTAGAAAGCACGGTGCTTATGTAACTTCTGAAAAACTTTATGAAATTATGAAAAAGCCAGAAAGTATAATTGAGTTACTTCAAAACTTGCTTGATGAACAGCAGAAAAATAAAGTTCTACAAAAAGAAGTTGATGTGATGAAGCCAAAAGCTGATTATCACGATAAATTAATCTCTGCCGAAAACTTAATAAATTTTAGAACCACATCTAAAGAACTTGGGGTAATGCCCATGTTCTTTATTTCATATCTGCTAGATAAAAAATATATCTATAGGGATAAGTCCGACAAACTTCACCCTTATGCTAGATATGTTAAAAGTGGGCTGTTTCGTCAGAAAGAATATGTCAGCAACGGACACGTTGGTGTGCAAACACTTGTTACTGCTAAAGGTAGAAGTCACTTCTTAAAGAAAAAGGAAAAAGGAGAAATATCTCAAGTTTCCTTTAGAGCGTGAGGTGATGCCTATTGAATAAAAGCATTATTCCGTGGGTTGGTGGCAAAGCGAAACTTATGTGGATAATTAATCTGCTTGCACCTAAATATTATGAAAGAAGCATTGATGTTTTTGGTGGTAGTGGCACAGTTACACTTAATTTAGATTGTAGAAAGTCAACTCTTAGAATTTATAACGATTTTAATAACGACTTATACAATTTAATGTATTGTGCTAAAGAGCGAACAGCCGAGTTTTTAAAAGAACTTATGTATGCTCCGATAAATTCAAGAGAAAATTTTGAATACTGCAAAAAAGTCATAGCTAGAGATGAGAGTATAAAAATTAATCGTGAATTTCAAGTTCAAATAATCAAAACAATTTTTGATGAAGAACAAGCTGACGAAATTATAAAGCTGTATTTACTTAATAAAGATGATGATATTTTAAGAGCTTCTGCGTATTATCAGTTACTTAGATATAGCTTTAATTCCAACGCAGATACCTTTGGTGGTAAAAAATGCAATATTACTAACTTTGAAGATGATATAAAGTTATTTTCAAGGAATTTCTCCGATGTGACAATAGAAAACAAAGATTTTGAAAAGCTTATCAAACAGTACGATAGACCAAACGCTTTTATCTATTGCGACCCACCATATTATAACGCAGAAGATTTTTATGCAGTAGGTTTTGCAAAAGAAAACCACGAAAGATTAAGAGATACTTTGGTAAAAGCACAAGGCTTTGTTATGGTTAGCTACAATAATTCAGAAGAAATAAAGGAGTTGTATAAAGATTTCTATATTTTTATGACCACAAGACCACATTCAATGTCGCATACCGAAGGTGAACTTTATGAAGAACTAATTATCACAAATTACGAGCCTAGTAAATTAAGTGAACCAAGAATAGTTCAATACAACTTATTCGGAGAAGAATATGGAGAAACAGCAGGCAACTATGAACTAATTCACACACCAGAAAAACCATTAAAAAATTGAAAGAGGTATTATATGAAAAATCAAAAAATGAAAGTAACAGAAATCCTTAACTTTTTAAACCTAGTAACACCACTTGTTGATATGTGTTATGAAATTTTAGCTGAAGAATATCCTTGCGAATTCCCAGAAAACAATGAAGAATATATGGAAATTATCAAAGAAAACTTCATAACTGTTCCTGAATGGGTAGAAGAAGAAACAGAAAGCGAAGATACTTTGTTCTGTTTTGATGTAGATGAAGAAAGTGGTGTAATCACACTAGAACCAGCCGATGCACACGATTTTTGTTATCTGCACGATAGTGTATTAGAAAGACTTTGCGATGAAGATGTAGACTTATCCGATTTAAGAGATGCAGTAGATTACGAGGTGAATTATGGCGAATAATAGAATCCCATTATATGAGCATAGCAGATCAATAGCAAAAAAAGATAATGAATTAAGAGAATATACTCTATCCCTAAATGAAAATATTAGGTGCACTAAATTTATTGAAGAAACCATCAACAGCAATTTTAATGGATTTAAAGTAAAAAAAGACTCAGCTAAACAAATTATAGCTGAGTTTGGTTTTGATAGAACTAACTTTGTTGTTGCCAATTCAGTACAGAAAAAAATTGGAGATAAACGTATTGATAAGGAATGTAGAAAGTGGGCAAGTTCTTTCTATATTCCAAGAGATATGGTGGCTAAAGAAAATGTTGCCAATCAATATGCTGTTAATTCAGACACAGGACTTATTAATATTATTGCAAAACAAGTGCAAAAAGAATATGAAAAACTAAATCTGTTTTCATTTAAACAATGCAATGATACAACAGGCTTAAATTTTACGGATAAAATAATGGTTTTAAATCCAAAAGTTTTATATGACGAGTATAAAACACCAGATGATCAGTTGATTTTATGCAGTAGTGGTTTTGGTTGCTCTCCGACTGCAAGTGGTAGAAAAGCTTTTGGTCAATATCTTAATGATGGCACAAATTGTGAATTTAACAGGTCTGACTTTATAGGTGAGCTTAAAGAAGAAAATTACCCAACTTGGCTAAAAGAAAAATTAAGTCAAACCCAAACTTATGATAATTCTAGCCAAAATATGGATCAAAGTATGTAATATGATGAAATTATTTAGCTTATCTTCTGTATTAATCACAATAGCTTTATAATTAAATTAGTATATACTTGTCATTACAAAAGAAGGGAGCAAATACAATGAAGAAAAATAGAATAATCGCAGGAGTTTTATCCGTAGTAATCGTAACAGGAACAGTTGTTGGACTGGCACTCAGTAGTCAAAATGACACAGAAATTGAGATAGAGCCAACCCCAACAGCCACAGTAGAACCAACGGAAGAACCTGAATGTACAGAAGATGAAGAATGTGAAGATGACTGCTGTACTGAGGAAGAACAGTGCGATGATGATTGCTGTACGGAAGAATCGTGTCAAGACGAGTGTTGTACTGAAGAAACGTGCGAAGATGAGTGTTGTGATGATAGCGAAGTTGTAGAACCTACTACCGAACCAACAGCTTCGCCAACTACTTCCCCAACTTCTACACCATCAGAAGAAAGTAGTTCTACATCACACAGCCACGACTACACTGTAACAGTTACAAAAGAAGCGACAGAAACTTCCACAGGAATTAGAACCTACACTTGCAGTTGTGGATATACTTTCACAGAAACTATTCCAAAGATAGAAACTGAAGAT